>CAIPFY010000177.1 GCA_903864435.1 uncultured Chloroflexota bacterium
GCTTGGGCTGATAATGGCCTTCCACCCACTGCTCACCTGTCGCTCCGAACTCTTTCTTCCACACCGGCACAATCTCTTTCAAGCGGTCAATGCCATAACTCGCCCCCTCAAAACAGCCTTGATCGCGGTGGCCGGAAGAACATGCTATCACAATCGTATTTTCGCCCACCGCCAGCACGCCGGTGCGCTGCACAATTGCAATCCCCTGCACCAGAGGCCAACGTTCACGAATTTCAGCCGCCACCTGTCGCATTTTTGCCAGCGCCATCGGTGCATACGCCTCATATTCCAGCCGATCTGTCTGCCGATGGGCAGCGCCCTGCGCCGTCTGTCCGCGCACCATCCCGCTGAACACGCACACCGCGCCCGTTTCCGGCACCGTAATCGCCCGAACCAGTTCATCGGTGCTGAACGCTTCTTCAGCTAAACGGAAGATTTCGGGATACTCCCGCCCATCACCCCCGCTTACAGGTGGAAAAAACGCAATCGTATCACCTTCCTGTACGGGATCATCTGCAAAGGCATAGTCCTCGTTTACTGCTGCGATTGCCGCGTCCACATGCGCCGCCAGCGCCGGATACGCCTGAACCAACGCCTGCCGCACCCCGCGCACGGTGGTCGGCGTTTCCGCTATTGAAAGCATCACCCGATTCTGCCCTACCTTATCCTTAAGAGTTGCAAATAATAGAATTTGAACTTGCATCAGCGCGACTCCGCCACATAATCGCCATGCTGACCGCCGTGCTTCTCCAGCAAGCGCACGTCGGTGATGCGCATTTCTCTGTCCACCGCTTTCGCCATGTCGTAGAGCGTGAGCGCAGCAACCGTCGCCGCCGTGAGCGCCTCCATTTCGACGCCCGTTTTGCCCTGTGTGCGCGCCGTCGCCCGGATGTGTATGGCGCTCAGTTCTTCATCCAGCGTCAGTTCCACATCAATATGCGTCAGCGGCAGCGGATGGCACAACGGTATCAAATCCGATGTTTTCTTGGCAGCCATGATCCCCGCCAAACGGGCAATCGTAAGCGCATCCCCTTTTTTGAGCGCCCCCTCACGAATCAAGCGCAGCGTGTCCGGGTGCATCAACACCACGCCCCCCGCCGCGGCCATGCGCTCGGTATCGGGTTTCGCGCCCACATCCACCATACGCGCTGCACCCTGTTCGTCCACATGTGTTAGACGCTTGTCAGTCATCGCAACTCCCTTAAAGGCATCAAGACTTTAATTATAACCTACCGACATGTATACTAAAATGGATTTGGGTTCACGGGAATCACTCCTTATGCCCATTTATCGTACCGCAGTCCGCTGCATACGAACCCGCAGCTGCAACCATTCGTACAACACTGACAGGAGATGGCTTCGTTGAGCATTTTCCGTTCTGGTCTTGCCAAAACCCGTCAATCCTTTTTTGGGCGCATCTCCCAGATGCTCGGCAACAGCGAAATTGATGATGATACGTGGGATGACATCGAAGCACTTTTGATTCAGGCTGATCTTGGCGTACCGGCCACCCAGCGGGTATTGAGTGAACTTCGGGCGCGAATCAAGCGTGAAGGGCTTACCCGCAGCGAACAACTCAACAAAGCCCTGCGCGAATCGCTGCAATCGCTGCTCTCGATCCCCCCGCCAATGAACATCAGCGGTCGTCCGCTTTCGATCATTTTGATCGTGGGCGTGAACGGATCGGGCAAAACCACATCCATCGCCAAACTCGCCAACCGCCTGAATCGTGCCGGACGCAAAGTCATGATCGCCGCCGGCGACACTTTCCGCGCCGCCGCCATCGAACAATTGAAAACATGGGGGGATCGGGTGGGCGTGCCGGTAATCGCCAACAAACCCGGCTCCGACCCGGCGGCGGTGGTCTATGACGCCGCCGCCGCCGCCAACGCTCGCGGCTATGATATTCTGATCGTGGATACCGCTGGTCGCCTGCACACGAACTTCAACCTGATGGAAGAACTCGCCAAAATCAAGGCGATTTCCAGCCGCATTGTGCCGGACGCGCCCCATGAAGTGCTGCTCGTGCTGGATGGCACCACCGGTCAGAACGCCATGCAGCAGGCGCTCAAATTCCGCGAATCGGCGGACGTTACCGGCGTCATCGTCACCAAACTGGACGGAACCGCCAAAGGTGGCATGGTGTTTTCGATCTTCAATGATCTCAAATTGCCCGTGCATTACATCGGTCTGGGTGAAGGTGTGGATGACATGGTGCTATTCAATCCCGAAAACTTCGTCAAAAGCCTATTCGACGAAAATTAGTGGCTCCGGCGCATGTAAAGGAGATTTGGTACACAACCGATGGAACATCTTGTCAGCCTGTTGAAATCCATGAAAACCCGTATTGACGGGCTGATGGCGCGTCTGGACATTGAAGGCAAGGCACAGAAGTACACCGAACTAGGTGAACTATCCGCCGCTGTTGATTTCTGGAATGCGCCCGATAATGCTCAAAAAGTCATGCAGGAAATGTCGCGCTTGAAGGAAGAAATTGACCGCTGGCAGGGTACTGCCACCCGGATCAATGACGCCATCGAACTCGCGCAAATCGGGGATGAAAGCCTGCTCTCCGACCTGACGACTGAAACAGACACACTCGGCGCAATGGTCGAGCGCATGTCGCTGCAAGCCCTCCTCTCTGGCCCTTACGATGCCGAAAACGCCATCCTTGCGGTTCATGCTGGAGCAGGCGGCACCGACTCGCAGGATTGGGCGCAAATGCTGGAGCGCATGTATATCCGCTGGGCGGAGCAAAACGGTCACAAGGTCGAAATTATCGAACGCAGCGAAGGCGAAGAAGCCGGCATCAAAAGTGTGATGATGAGCATCAAAGGCGAGTATGCCTTTGGCTACTTGCAGAGCGAACAGGGTGTCCACCGCCTCGTGCGACTCAGCCCGTTCGATGCCGCCAACCGCCGCCACACCTCGTTCGCCAAAGTGGAACTCTGGCCGGATATTCAGGGTCAGATTGATATTGAGGTCAACGAAAAAGACTTGCGGATCGAAACCTACCGCGCAGGTGGCGCGGGCGGTCAGCATGTGCAAAAGAACGATACTGCCGTTCGCCTCACCCACTTGCCCACCGGTCTTGTCGTGCAGTGTCAGAACCAGCGCAGCCAGATGCAGAACCGCGAACGCGCCATGCAAATCCTCAAGGCGCGGCTGTTCGAGATGGAACGCAAAAAGCAGGAAGCGCAGTTGGCTGTACTGAAGGGCGAAAATATTGATGCCGGATGGGGCAACCAGATTCGCTCTTACGTCCTGCACCCCTATCAACTGGTCAAAGACCATCGCACCGAACATGAAATGGGGAACACGGGCGCGGTGCTGGATGGACGCCTGAATGAATTTATGGACGCTTATCTACGCGCCAAAGTCGAGCAACGTTCGGCAGAACTACCCGTGAAAGAAGCCTGAGTTAGCTTGTGAGCGTCCGATACAGGAGTGCCACCATGCTTTACGAATCCCGCAAGCCCAAACGCGACAACCAGAACGCCAGTGACAAAGACAAAAAAGACAAGGATAAGGACAAAGACAAGGATAAAGGCAGCAAGGACGAGGAAGGGCAGAAGAAGTCCCGCCAATCCTAACGCCTTTGCCCCTGCTTGATTCGTGTCTACCGGAGCTACACAGTCGCCAGTCGTTGCAGCATCTCCGCCAGCGGTGGTGCTTGCAACGATGGCAGCCATAAGGTTGCACGTTGTGCTGCCGCGCCTATCCCCACCGTCCGAAAGCCGCCGCGCTGTGCAGCTTCCACGCCTGCCTCGGCATCCTCAAACACCACCGCCTGCGTCGGGAATATCCCCAGCGCGCCCGCCACCCACAGGAACAAATCCGGCGCGGGCTTGGCGTTCACCACGCAGTAGCCATCGCCGATCACATCGAACAGCGCCTTCAATCCCAGATGTTGTATCACCTGCTGCGCGTTCTTAGAGGACGACCCGATACCCAGTTTTAAGCCAGCGCGTTTGGCATCTTCCAGCAGCACCGCCACCCCCGGCAGCAAACTGGCAGGCGAAATTTCGTCCAGATATGCCAGATAGTAGGTGTTCTTATGCGCCATCCATATTTGCAGGGTGGCTTCATCCACTGACCGCCCTTTTAGCAAGCGCAGCAAGCTCTCGCGGCGCGACAACCCCCGCAGCGCCTCGTTATCCTCCCGCGTAAAAGGCAGCCCTTCCTCGTCCGCAACCTGTTTCCACGCAAGGTAGTGGTATTCGGCAGTATCGGTTATCACCCCGTCCAGATCAAAAATCAAACCGCGCACAGCGTCCATAATCGCCCCCATCGGTACAGCACCGCACATCATAGCAGACTGCCTCCCGTACAACCACTGTATCCCCCCTCAAACAAACTGCACAAATCTCAAGGTTTACCCCTCAAATCTTAGAATCGTCGCTTGACTTCCACCCCGTATTTACGTAGAATGCTCTTTTACGAATGAATACGCGAACACACTTCAATGAAAGAACAGCGAGGGTAAAAATGCCAACCGCTGTTTTGTTTTCGATAGTCTTTTCCTCCATTTGGAAGCCTATTGTAATTAAATCAGCCTCAACTTCGGTATAGCGCAGAGGAGTGTAGCCCTTGGAAGCAAAGGATTTCAGCGCACTGCGGATTAGCCTAGCCTCGCCAGAGCAGATTCGCTCATGGTCATATGGCGAAGTCACCAAGCCGGAGACGATCAACTACCGCCGACTGCGCCCGGAAAAAGATGGGCTGTTCTGCGAAGCCATCTTCGGCCCCACCAAAGACTGGCAATGCTATTGCGGCAAGTACAAGAACGTCCGTTATCGCGGAATCGTGTGCGACAAGTGCGGTGTGGAAGTCACCCGTGCTGCTGTTCGCCGCGAACGTATGGGACATATTGAACTGGCCGCGCCTGTCGCGCACGTCTGGTACACCCGCCGCGTACCCAGCTATCTGGGTCTGCTGCTGGACATCAGCCGCCGCAACCTCGACCGTGTGCTGTACTTCGCCCAGTATGTAATTACCCACGTAGACGAAGAAGCACGCCAGAAGGCACTGGGGCGCGTTGAACGCGAACTCAGCCAGAAGGAAGCCATCATCGGTGGCGATCTGGAAGAACAGCTCGAGACGGTGCGTTCTCAGCGCGACACGGCTCTGGTCGCCTTCGAGGATCGTCAAAAAGCCATTCACTCGCACTTTGACGGTGAAGTCAGCCGCATGAGCGACGAAGTGATGCAGGAAGCC
>CAIPFY010000178.1 GCA_903864435.1 uncultured Chloroflexota bacterium
ATGTGCGGGTGACACGGGGGCGAACGCCGTTGCAAGCAGCGGGGACGGGCACACCCGCGCCGCCCCCTGCGCGAGGACGTGCAGCGATTACTGGATGGCTCCATCCATGTTGGCACCCGTCAGGTCGGCGCCGATCAACTTGGCGTGGCTCAGATTGGCATCCGTCAGGTCGGCGCCAAACAGGTTGGCCTCGCGCAGGTCAATCGCTACAATCTTGCCGAGATGTCGCAACGTATTCCAGGCTTCAACATCGTGTGTGAGCAGGTTGACTTGCCCTTGGTCAGCCATGATTTTCTGTCCTCCAATGATAAAGTGTGAGCAAAACGAGATGTCATGTCCGGCACAGGATGCAGTCCGCTGTTAAAGGCGTTTTTCGGGTCACAATGGGTTGCTGACTGACCGGGCATTGTTACAAGCTGCAAGAGCATATTGCAAAATGCGATGCGAAGCTAGGCAGTGTTTTTATTAAAAAAATTATGAAAATCGCAAATTTTAAACCTTAAATAAACGATTTTAAAACGCTTTTGATATAAGTCGCATTTTGGGGGGCCTTATTCATGTCCGTAGAGGGAATCCAGCGCACAGGCCGTGCTGCACGGATACCGGCATGGCTGTGCTGGAAGTGCTGCCGATGCACCCGCATATTAGTCATCTGTGTCGCTGTCTTGGGTAACGACTTTCATGATTGATGGCAACCGGCAGCTTAACTGCCCCCTTTCAAGGGTCGGTTTTAAGATTCAAGCGTGTCTTCGTAGGAACACGACAAGTCGTGCCCGTCTGTGTACGGCGGACATGGCAGGCCATGTCCCTACGAAAGAACCCTCGACTCCCAAAACCTACCCCTGAAAGGGATGGGGTGCGGTTGCGAACGTCAGCTGATGTGCGCGAGGATGGCCCGCGCCCGCGCCGCCCATGTGTAATGCGCCTGCACTTCGGCAGCCGCCGCAGCCGCCAGCCGTTCGCGCAGCGCCGCGTCATCCCGCAAGCGCAGCAGCGCCGCCCGCAGCGCCGCCGCTTCCCCCGGCGGGTACAGCAGCGCGGTCTGTTCGTGCGTCACCACTTCGGCGGTACTGGGCAGGTCGGAGGCCACGATAGGCCGCCCTGCCGCCATATACTCGAACAGTTTCATCGGGGAAGCGTAATAGGCGAAGTGTTCCGTCCACGGGAACGGCATGGCGCACACATCCAGCGCCGCCAGATGAGCCGGGACGCGATCCGGCGCGACCTGTCCGGCGTTGAGGAAGGCTTCCGGCGCATTCCCGTTCGCCACCCACGCGGCGCGGAAGGACTCCGCTGCCTCGTCCGGGCCGCCCACCAGCGCCAGCGTGACCGCCGGAACGCCGCGCAGCGCCTCCACCAGCAGCCCCACGCCCTTATCCATGCCCATCGTTTGCAGCCGCCCCATATAGCCAACGATGAAGGCCTGCGCCGGCCAACCGAGCGCCCGCCGCGCCGCTTCCCGTTCGGGCAGATGGGCGAAACGTTCGGCGCGGATACCGTCGTGGGCGGTCAAGCTGCGGGCGGGGTTCGCGCCGCGCCCGATCAGATCGTCCATCAGGCGGCGGGTGACGGAGATGACCGCCCCCACCCGTCGCACCACCTGTCGCTGCACCCCTGCGCCCGCCCGCCCCGGCGCCAGCGCGTGCGCTTCGTAGACCAGTTTGCGGCGCGGCAGCACGAGGCTGAGCGCCAGCAGCAGCAGCGGGTCGCGGCTGTAGACCACATCGGCGCGGGCGAACAGCACCCGCAGCAGCGCCACGAGGATGAAGGTGGCGGTTTGCAGGTAGAAGGCCAGTTTGCCCGCCCAATCGCTGCGCCCCGGCACCAGCGGCAGCAGATCGAGGCACGGCAGGCGCTGGATGTCGAAGGTGCGGCGCACGCCGTAATGCGCCCACACATCCGCTACGGCCTGCATATCCCGCGTGTTGATGCGCCGCGCCGTCCACAGTGTCACCTGTGCGCCGGCTTCGGTGAAGGCTTCGCAGTTCTGCATGATTTGCAGCCCGTGTGCCTTCTCGGAAGGCAGGCGAATGTTGGCGATATACAGCAGTCGGGTCATCGTGCGCCTTCCGCGAACAGTTGAATGAGCCTATCGGCCAGACGGTCAAGACTGTGTTCCGCCACCACCAGCGCCCGCAAATCGTCACCGAGCGCCCGCCGCCCCCCGGCGGACATCTCCGCCAGCCCGCGCAGCCGTGCCGCCAGCGCCGCCGCATCATCGGGCGGGGTGAGCAGGCGCTCCGACCACGCCGCCAGCATGGTGTGGAAGGCTTCGTTGGCGGTGACGGTGGGCAGCCCGCAGGCCATCGCCTCCAGCACGGCCTTATCCACGCTGCCGGTGGCGCTGGTGTTCACCATCACATCGGCGGCGCGGTAGACCTGCGGCATGGTGGCATAGGTGGAAGCCCCCGCCCAGTCCAGCGCATCGCCCAGCGCCGCCCGCGCCGAGTCGTGCAGGTGCGCCGCGTAATCGGCATCGGCAGGCGCGGCCTCGCCCACCACGCGCAGCCGCAGCGCCAGCCCTTCCGAACGCAACTGCGCCGCCGCCGCGATCACCGTTTCCAGTCGCTTGACAGGGGCGATTCGTCCGGCTGTAACCAGCGTGAACGGGCGCTGCGGCAAGGAGTCGGCGGGGGTGAAGCGGTGGGTATCCACGCCATGCCCGATCACGCGGACTTTGGCGCTAGGCAGGCGGAAGCTCTCCGGCGAGGCGGTCACAATATGGTCTACAGCGCGTTCCGCCCAGCGCAGGGTGCGCCGCACCGATTTGTGCGCGTACCACAGCGTAATCGGCACGCGGGCGGGTTTGAGCAGTGGGGCGCTCATCAGCGCGAATACTTCGATCATGTGGGCGAAAGCGGCATCATAACGATGCTGACTCAGCAGCGCCGCCAGCCGTCCGTAAAAGGTCAGCGCCCGCCGTGCCTCCGAATAGCCTAGCTCTTTGCCCACCGAGAACACGCGCACATTGTCCGCCAGCGCCAGCCGTCCGGCGCGCATGGTCAGCACATCCACCGCGTCGCAGCGGGCGGCCAGCGCGTTCAGCCAGTCGGTGGTGAAGCCTAGCACCGGATCATCGGCATCGGTGGCGAGGTTAAAGAGCAGCAGGCGCATGGTCGGGTGTCCGTTTCCGTTGCGGGTGCGCCCGATTGTGGAGCATCCCGCGCCGCGCCGCAAGGGGCTAATGCGCGTTAGAATACAGGTAGTCTTAAACGAGATGTCCACTATACAGGACGCATATATGAACCAACCATTGCGTAAGGTACTGCTCATTCTGCTGGCGCTGCTGCTGCTGATCCAGATCACCGCAGCGGACGATTTGCCCGCTTCGCCCGAAATCCTGTGGGATACATGGGGCGTGCCACACATTTTTGCGCCGGATGATGCCGGCCTGTTTTATGCCTTTGGCTGGGCGCAAGCGCATAACCATGCCGACCTGATCCTGCGGATGTACGCGCAGGCGCGGGGGCGGGCGGCGGAATATGGCGGCGCGGACTATGTGGAAAGCGACCGACTGGTGCGAACGCTGAACATCCCGCAGCAGGGGCGCGACGGCTTGAACGCGCTGGATGGCGACTTTCAGGATTTACTACGGGCGTTCGCGGCAGGGTTCAACGACTATGCCAGCGCCCACCCGGACGAAATTGACCCCACATGGGCTGCCGCGCTGCCAGTGCAGGCGGAGGATGTGGTGGCGCACGGCGTTCGGGTGCTGCGCTACACCTTTGTGGCGCGTGGTGGGCTGGAAAGCGTGGGCGCGTGGCAGTCCGGCAACCTAGCGCCCAACACGGAGGCGCTCATCCCGTCCAGCGGCGGCGGCTCGAACGCATGGGCCATCGCCCCTTCGCGTTCCGCCAGCGGTCACGCGCTGCTGGTCGCCAACCCGCATCAACCGTGGGACGATTGGGGGCTGTGGATGGAAGCCCAACTGGTATCGCCCGACGTGAATGCTTACGGCGCGGCGCTGGTGGGCAACCCCGTTCTGGGGATCGCCTTCAACGATCATCTCGGCTGGACGCACACCGTCAACACCCATGACGGCTGGGATTTATACGAAGTCACCCCTAGCGAATGGGGCTACGCGCTGGATTACAAAGTGGCCTCGTTTGAAACCCGCGATGAAACACTCAAAATCCGGCAGGCGGACGGCAGCTTGACCGAAGAAACCTTCACGGCGCTGGAAACGGTGTTCGGGCCGGTCATCGCCACCCGCAGCGATGGCAAAATGCTGGCGTTGCGCGTGGTGGGCGAACGTAGCTACGAGGCCACCGAACAGTGGTGGCAGATGGCGCAGGCCACCTCCCTGACCGAGTTTGAAAACGCGCTGCGCCCGGTACGCATCCCCATGTTCACCATTATGTATGCCGACCGGGACGGCAATATCCTGCATGTGTTCAATGAACAGGTTCCCATCCGCGATCATGGCGATTGGGCCTACTGGAACAACACCACGCCGATTGACAGCAGCCGTCCGGCGCTGTTGCGCGGCGATTCGACGACTGCCGATTTCTGGCTGCGCGATTATCTGCCCTATGAACAACTGCCGCGTGTGCTGAACCCGCCTTCCGGTTGGCTGCAAAATGCCAACGAGCCGCCCTGGACAACCACGCTGCCGCTGGCGATCCATGCGGCAGATTACCCGCCGTACATCGCGCCGCCGCCTTTTGTGTGGCCGCGCCCGCAAACCTCGATGCGCCTGATGTCGGAAAACAGCAACCTGACCTTTGACCAGTTGATTGAGTTGAAGCAGTCTACTTTTGTGGAACTAACGCGCTGGTGTCTGGATGATCTGGTGGCGGCTGCCGAAAACTCATCCAGCGAAATCGCGCAAAAAGCGGCGGCTGTGCTGAAGGCGTGGGATCGCCATGCAGACGCCGACAGCCGGGGCGTGGTGCTGTTCGCGGCATGGGCGGCGGCTTATCTGCGTCCGCTGGGTTTCGGGGCGCTGGCGATTCCGTTCGACCTCAACGACCCGTTGAATACCCCGCGTGGACTGGCCGTTCAGGAAGCGGCGGTGGCGGCGCTGGAACAAACCGCACAGCAGATTGAACTGTTGCGGGTGCTAGGTGGCGGCATGGACGTGGCCTATGGCGACCTTTTCCGCATTCG
>CAIPFY010000179.1 GCA_903864435.1 uncultured Chloroflexota bacterium
CCAGATCATCTATTCTGGCTTCAAACACATCATAGTGGACGTGCTGCACATCCATCTCAAGGCCGTTGTAGGCAGCGTTCAGCCCGTCGCCGCCATACTGGATTTCCAGCTTGCCGTAGCCTGCATTGTCGTAGATTCCTGCATAGTCCGCCAATGGGTGTGAAGGTTGCGTCCCGGCCACCCGTTTGCTGGCAGCCTCGGCCTTCGCTTTCTCCGCAGCCGCTTTCGCTTTGTCCTGCAACCCGGCGAAACGCTCCGACCACGGCAACTGTTCCAGCCCAAGCAAGCAGTCGTAGAGATGCTGATGGATGACCTGCGCGGGCGCATCATCGCCCGTGTTGGTCAGGATAATCACGCCGATACCCTGATGCGGCATGAAGGACACGGCGGAGATGAAGCCGTCAATGCCGCCATAGTGCCGCACCAATGTGCGCCCGCGATAGGTTTGCAGCGCCCATCCCAACCCGTAGCTGCCGTGTTCGCCTTCCGGGTACTCGCCCCAGATGGTTTCGGCGGGGAACGGCGAAGCGATTTGCGGCGTGTGCATGGCCTTCAGCAGATCGGGGCGAATGAGCGCCCGCCCCTGATGCTGCCCTTTATTCAGGTGCATCAGCAGCCACGTACTCATATCGTTCAGGTTGGAGTTGATCGAACCGGCTGGCCCCACCGCATCCAATTCGCGGAAAGGAACAACCCGCATCTCGCCGCGAATCCGCATATAGGGCAGTGCGGCATTGGCGGCCTTCTCGGAGTCGCGCACCGAGAACTGCGTATCGCGCATCCCCAACGGCTCCAGAATGCGCTGGCGCGTGAATGCTTCCCACCCCAACCCGCTGACATGCCCCGCCAGATAGCCAGCCGCCATATACATCAAATTGTTGTACTGGAAGCCGAAGCGAAAGCCCTGACTGGGCGCGAGGTTCGGCAGCGCGTCCATCAACGCCTGCCGATCACGCGGCGTGCCGAACCACGCCAGATCATGCCGCCCCATCCCCACCCGATGCGTGAGCAGATCACGCGGGGTGGCATACGCGCTGGCAACCGGGTCTTGCAGCCGGAAGAAGGGAATATCCTGCTGCACAGGCCGATCCCAATTCAGCCGCCCCTCCTCCACCAGTAGCCCCACGCCAAACGAGGTGAAGGCTTTGCTGCACGAACCAATCGCAAACAGCGTCCCGGAGTCAGCCGGCAATTGTTGCGCCACATCCCGGTAGCCGTGTCCGGCGCTGTAGATCACTTCGCCATCCGCCACCACCGCGACGGCTGTCGCCGGAACCTGCCAGCGTTCCATCGTGGCTGCCAGCCATTCATCAAAACCCTGCAAGGCTTCTTTGGCCTGCGCAGCGGAAATCCGTGTGTACTGCATCACAACCTCACTTAGGCGCTGTAGTGCTGGTAGACCAACTGACCAATCTTGCCAATAGCCGATTCCACCTCGAACAACCGCTGTGCGCGTTCTTCCGGCTTCTTCCAGAACGATTGGTCATCCCACCATGTAAAGGCGGTGACGACGGCATGATTGTTCTCGCCAATCGTCATCACGCCGCTGTCGTTGGCGTAGCCGGCAATCGTCCCGGTCTTGTGGGCAAACGGCACATTGGACGGCAGGAAGCGCGGCAACCGTTGATTCAACTGCTGCTGATACATGATCTTCATCAGCGCATCCTGCGCCGCGCCCTGCACGATTTCGCCTTTGAACAACATCGTCACAAGGCGGGTCATGGACGCAGCGGAACTCACATTGTTATCCGACGTGCGGCTGAGTACCACGCCATCGCGCACAATATCGTGTTCATCCCACCACGCGCTGATTTCCTCCACCGAGAGCGCCCGAATTTCGGACGGAACCAGTTCTTTGAGCAGGTCTTTGCAGTTCATCTTGAAGAAAATATCGGTCAGCCCCAGCGCGTGCATGGCGGATTCGACCACCTGCGCCCCGCCCAACAAATCCACGTTGATGTCCGTCGCGGTGTTGTCGCTGATGATAATCATCAACCGCAGCAGATCGCGGCGGGTGGGCTGCACGCCCTCATCGAAAAAGGCCAGAATGCCGCTACCCGTGCTTTTGTCGGCTTCGCGCACCGTCACGCGGTCTTCAAGCTGGAACTTACCCTGTGCGAGTTGTTGTCCGGCGGTCGCCAGAATCGGAATCTTGAATACGCTTGCCATCGGGAACGGGCTGCTGCCATTAATCTCGGTTTGCTCACCGGATTCAATATGCGTGACGGCGATTCCCGCATCAATGCCGGCCTGTTCGATCACGGCTTGCAGTTTCTGTTCCAGTGACACAACATCCCCCTCATCGCATATTCCAGCACAAAATCGAGTTTATTTGCAGTCATACGTGCATACATATAACACTCTGCACAGAGTATTGCAAATTACAACTGCACTGTTTCACAAAAGAACAGGCCAGAGCGAACTCAACTGTTCATTCTGGCCTGCTGCCGTGACTAAAACCAATCGTTTACTGGCTGACCCACCCCGGCCCGCGCACCACCTGACCGGGTTTCGCGCCGGTATGTTCGCCGTCCTTCAACACCTGCACGCCGTTGACGAACACATGCACCATGCCCGTCGAGAACTGGTGCGGCGCGTCGAAGGTGGCATGGTCGCGCACCTGTGCCGGATCGAACACCACCACATCGGCAAAATGACCGGGTTGCAGCGCACCGCGTTCTTGGATGCGGAGCATATGTGCGGGGAAACTGGTCAGCCGCCGCACCGCTTCTTGCAGCGTCACCAGCCCTTCATCGCGCACATAATGACCGAGCAAACGGGCGAAATTGCCGTATGCACGGGGGTGCGGGTTGGACTTCAGGAACACGCCCTCCGGTGACATAGACTCGGCATCCGAACAGAAGCTGACCCAATCCAACTGCACCTGCTTGCGAATGTTCTCCTCGGACATCATGAAATACATGGTGAAGATGCGTCCGCCATCTTCCAGCAGCAGATCGAACAGCGTGTCCTCCGGTGACGTGCCGCGCATCACCGCCACCTGTGCCAGCGTCTTGCCCGTCAACGGCTTGAGCGCGTCAGTTGCGAACCCCGCCAGCAAAATACGGTCAGGCGAGTCCACTTCCTGCCACATATTCTCCCATTTGTCGGAAGGTGTATTCATCTCCTGCTTGATGCGCTCACGAGTCGCGGGGTCTTTGATTCGCGCCAGCAGCGCCGCATCGCCGCCATCATGCACCCACGGCGGCAAACAGGCGTTCAGCCCCGTGCCACCCGCCGGATACAGGTACATATCCGCCGTGATTTCCATTCCACCACGACGCGCCTCATCCACGCGCCGGATCACCTCATCCATTTTGTGCCAGTTGGGGCGGCCCGCCGCCTTCAGGTGATAAATCTCGGCGCGGATGTTGGCTTCGCGGGCAATCGTAAGCAGTTCTTCCAACCCCTCGATGAAAAAACTGCCTTCGCTGCGCAGGTGTGAGATATACATCCCGCCCTGTTCTGCCACCACACGGGCAATCGCAGTAATCTCGTCGGTTTTGGCATACGACGCCGGCGGATAAATCAGCGCGGTGGAGAGGCCGACTGCGCCTTCCTGCATGGCCTGTCGCGCCAGATCGCACATCTTCTCCAGTTCGGCGGGGGTCGGCGGACGATCATCATAGCCGATGGTGTGAATCCGCAGCGTGGCACTGCCCACGAACGAGGCCACATTACAGGATACGCCGCGCCGCACCAGCGAGTCCAGATATTCACCCAGCGTCGTCCAATCTACCTCGTATTCCAGATCACGGTTGCCCAGAATCCCGCGTGTGCCAGCCGCTTTCATGGCGTCGCTCAACGGCCCCATCGAGAAGCCTTCGCCCATCACTTCCAGCGTCACGCCCTGCCGAATCTCACTCTGCGAACGCCCATCCTCAATGACGGATTCCACCGCCCAGCTGAGCATGTTGATGAAACCGGGCGCCACCGCCAGCCCGTTCACCTCCAGCACCGTCTGCCCTTGCAGCGTCCCCGGTTGCCCAATCGCAGCGATGCGCTCCCCGTCGAACGCAATATCGCCGGCAAACGGCGGTCTGCCGCTGCCATCGTAAATCATGCCACCCCGAATCACGCGATCAAACATGGGTCAATAATCCTATTCGTTAGGTGCGTAAAAACGCGCTTCTGGATAAATCCCCCCGGACACAAGATAGCATAACGCACAGCAGCCCCTACGCCACATGATCGGGTATGTCCGCATCGAACGTCACCTGAAACTTAATGCGGACTTTCGGCCTATAGGCAGATGCCTACAATGGGATTGATGATGAAGATCATGGGTGTATTCCAAAAGGCGGAATCATGTTGCGAAACCTGCTACTGTGCGCCACGCTGTTGCTCTTGGTCATGGCGGTTGCTCCGGTACTGGCCGATCCCATCATCGGCGGTTGCCAGATATTCCCGCTGGATAACGCATGGAACACCGATATTTCCGCCGCGCTGGTGCATCCCGATTCAGCCGCTTATATCGCCAACATCAATTCCAACGGTGGCACGAACCTCCATGCCGACTTCGGTTCCGACCCGACCTATGGCATCCCCTACACCACCGTAACCGGCACACAGGCCAAGCGCAGCGTGATCTTCGACTATGCCGACGAGAGCGATGTGGGGCCGTATCCCATCCCGCCCAACCCGCCGATTGAATCCGGCAGCGACCACCACATCCTCATCATCGAAACCACGAACTGCATCCTGTATGAACTGTATGATGCGAGTTACGTCAGTAGTCAGTGGTATGTGGGTTCGGGCGCGATCTTCAACCTCGGCTCGAACGCGCTGCGTCCCGACGGTTGGACATCCGCCGATGCCGCCGGCCTGCCCATCCTGCCCGGCCTCGCCCGCTGCGACGAAGCCAACTCCGGCACGATCACCCACGCGCTGCGCTTCACCGTAGACAGCACCCAACGTGCCTACATCTACCCCGCCACGCACTTCGCCTCGTCCATCACCGACACCAGCTACCCACCGATGGGACTGCGCCTGCGGTTGAAAGCGGACTATGATCTTTCGGGATTAACAGGGCAGGCTTTAGCGGTGGCACACGCGCTGCAAACATACGGCATGATTCTGGCGGACAACGGCTCAAACTGGTTCATCAGCGGCGAAAACAACCCCGATTGCTGGAATGATGACCAACTCAACGCCCTCAAAGACATCCCCGGCACCGCCTTCGATGTCATCGTCTCGCCGCAACCGCCATCCGAAGTGCGCGTGCCGACTCACAACGCCTTCGACACCGCCACGCCCACGCTCACATGGTCGCGCATTTCATGGGCTGTCCAGTACCAAATTCAGATTAGCAATCAGTCGCAGTTTCCAAGCGGAAATGCCACCCTCGGCGACACCGTAGAAGCCAATGCGCTGTCCTATACCGCCCTCTCGCCCCTCGCCAACGGGGTGTACTACTGGCGGGTGCGGGCGCTCGATACGACTGGAACACCGAGCGCATGGAGCGCAGTGGAGACGTTCAGCATTCAGGCATAGCGTCAATCAGATTAGTACGCCTCAATCAGCGGGAGTTCTACTGTGAACACCGCCCCTTTTCCGATCTGGCTTGCCACATGAATACGCCCGTTGTGGCGCTCGACGCATTCCTTGACGATATTTAGCCCCAAGCCGGTGCCGCCAATTTTCTGCACTTCTTCGGCGCGGTAGAACGGCTCAAAGATAAGCGGTAGCGCCGTTTCGCTAATCCCGATGCCCTCATCCCGAACGCGAATCACAATCCATTTTCCGCTTCGGCTCAGTTCCAGACAGATTTCGCTCTGCTCCGGCGAAAACTTGATGGCATTTGAGAGCAAGTTGAGCAAAATGCGGCTGATGAGCGTTTCGTCAATGTACACTACTTGGATCGTGTCATCGGCAACAAACGTCAGGTGATGATTCGCGCCAACGCTCTCGCGGACTTCATCCAGACTCACCTTACAGAGTGTGGCGAGATGGATGGGCGCAGGCTCAAATGGCCGCTGGTCGAGC
>CAIPFY010000180.1 GCA_903864435.1 uncultured Chloroflexota bacterium
ATCAAGATCAACCGCAAGAAGCAGCAGATTGATATGAGCATGAAGACTGCTGTCGAAACGGTGGTTCCTGAAATTGAGAATGCCGAGCCGGAAGAAGAAATGCCTACGGCTTTTGCGGTGGCGCTGCGGCAGGCGATGGACAACGAAGACAAGCGCACCGGTCGCACCCGTCAGGCGAATCGGGATCGTGAGCGCCGCGAGAAGATGTCACGCGAGCGCGAAGAAATTATCTCGCGCACGCTGCGGAGCCATTCCGGGAAGTAACGACTGCGCGGTTGGTTGAGAGAAACGAACGGGGCATCCAAACTGGATACCCCGTTTTTCGATTCTGCCGACTATTCGCTGAGGGCGCGGCGCAGGCGGATTAGCGCCATGAGGAAGATGACGGTAATGCTGATCTCATGCCCCAAGCACCAGATGCAGAGGGCTTCCAATCGGAAGACCTGCACATAGACCAGCCAGACCGAAAAGAGGAACGCGAACAGAGCGACGCCGAAAAACAGCATCGCGCCGTAATCCCGTAGGATGCTGATACGCTTTTCCAGCAGCACCAGTGCAGCCAGGGCGAGGTATGTAGCCAGACCGAGATAGGCGACTGGAATGCCCATTAATTTGGCGTAGGAACTGTTTTGAACGACATCGCAGTTAAAGGCACCACCTTCCACGCAAACAGTGGGTGCGGCGGTGATTTTGACATACGTCAGGTAGGCCGTGATCCCGATCCCGATGGCGATGAACACGATGATGATGGTGCGCGGCCAGTTGCTCGCCGCGACAGCCGGGGTAGTGGGGGTGACAGCTTTGGACATGGTTGACCTCTGGTTATTCTGGTAAATCTTTGAGTAGACGAACTGGCAGTATTGTGCCAGCTTGTACTTGAGTGATGTTTTCGGGGACGATGAGCAGGCCATCGGCTTTGACCATTGAAGTCAATACGCCGGAGCTTTGATTGCCAGTGAGATGCGCCCGCCAGCGATTCTCCTGCCTCGTCAGCCGGACGCGCAAGTAACTGCGCCGCCCGTCGGATGTCAGATCGTCCGCCAGTTCAGCCTGTACCGTGCGGTTCGGGTCTGGCAGATGGGCGAGGCGCAGCAGGGCAGGGCGCACAAAAACCTCAAACGTGACCATCGCTGAAACCGGATTACCGGGCAGGCCGAAAAATGGGACGCCGCCGATTTGCCCGAAGGCCAGCGGTTTGCCGGGGCGCATGTTGATGCGCCAGAAATCCACCGCGCCCATTTCTTCAATGACCGTGCGTACCACATCGTAAGCGCCCACCGATACCCCGGCTGAACTGAGGATGAGGTCGGGTTGTTGCTCTAGCGCCTGACGGAAGCGCATCCGCACATCGTCCAGCGTGTCCCGTGCGGTGGGGATGAGCAGCGGAATGCCGCCATAGGTGGCGACCAGCGCCGCCAGCGCATAACGGTTGCTGTCATGGATTTTTCCCGGAGCGAGGGGGTCGCCGACTTCCACCAGTTCATCCCCGGTTGAGAGGATGGCGACTCGTGGCTGACGAACCACCGCAGGCCGCGCACAGCCTACGGATGCCAGTAGCCCGATTTCGGCGGCACGCAAGCGCGTACCGGCTTCGAGTACCGTTTGGCCTGCGCGGACATCTTCTCCACGCTGACGGACGTTATCCCCGGCTTTGACAGGCCGCACAATTAGTACCGAATCCAGCGCATTGTCGGTGGGTTGCCATGCCGTCAGGGTATGTTCCACCATGACTGCCGCGTTTGCCCCTTCGGGCATGGGCGCACCTGTCATGATTCGCGCCGCCTCGCCGGGGCGCAGGGGACGCGAAGGTGTTGCGCCTGCGGGAATATCCATTACAACGGGCAACCGCGTTGGGGCTGAGTCGCTGGAAGTAGCAGTGTCGGCTGCGCTGACCGCGAAACCATCCACAGCTGAATTGTCGAAGGGGGGAATATCTGCCGGTGCGGTGATAAACCGGGCTAGAACCCGACCGAGGGCGGACGAGAGCGCGATTTCTTCGGAAGGAAGCGAGGTGAAGTGCGCTAGAACCCGTGCGAGTGCTTCCTCAACCGATAACAGATCAACCACGACGTATCCTCGATGCTGCAATGCCATTTCAAAACAGATTATATCAGGTTGATGCGCCAAGCGTGTAGAAATAGTGGTATGATTAGAAACCAACATTAACGATCTTTAATCGTTCATACGGGTGGTTTGTCATACGATGGTTTCTACTGTACAGCCAGTGACCGTGTTGAACCTTCAGTCGCTACTCGATATGCTGCCTGACCTGACGCCGAATGGCCGTTTGCTGATTGAACGTGCCTACCACAAGGCTGAACACGGTCATGCCGGCCAGTTCCGCAAATCAGGCGAACCCTATTTTACGCATTGTGTCGCGGTGGCTTTCATTCTGGCTGAAATGAAGCTGGATGCTGAAGCGGTCGCGGCGGCTCTTATGCACGATCTGGTCGAGGATACGGCAATCGAGTTGAATGACATCCGGGGGGAGTTTGGCGATTCGGTAGCGGTTATTGTAGACGGTGTGACCAAGCTGAATAAGCTACCGCTGAAGGCCGACGCGACGAAAAAAGGCCGTGAGGCGGATCGGGAACTGGAATACTTCCGCAAGATGCTGCTGGCGATGGGCGATGATGTGCGGGTGGTGCTGGTCAAGCTGGCTGACCGACTGCACAACATGCGGACTCTGGGGTACATGCCTCCCGATAAGCAG
>CAIPFY010000181.1 GCA_903864435.1 uncultured Chloroflexota bacterium
GCCCCCACCTTTAGGTGCGGGGTTGCTTACGGCGGCAGTAAGCCTTTCGTGCCGGATGAGCGATAACCCCGGAGCGTCCAGACTGCGAGGAACAGGACGGCGAGCAGCCATGCCCCACCTGAAAGCGCCGCTGCAATTCGGGTTAGATCGTTCAACTGGTTCACCTGTTCGGGCGTGGGCAAATCCGACCAGCCCTCCGGCCATGCGGGAATGCCGGTATCCGCGACCGGTTTATAGTCGAGATTGGCGTACAGGTAGACATTTCCCACCTGACCGAGTGCTTGCAAGCGCGGGTGCTGGATGGGGTAGGCCGCGATGATGTGGCTCACCCACCAGAGCGCCAGCACATGCGTATCCATGACGGCGTTCCGGTTCGCAGTGATGATTTCCTCATCACTTGCCAGCCCCGCCAGCGAGGGCAGTACCGGCTCATATCTCTGTGATGGGACGCCGCTGCCGGTTTCGACGGCACGGACAATGCCGGTCAACTGGAACGGGTCTACCCCGCCGAACAACCGGAGATGATAGACTTCGGCAACCTGCTGGTCTAGGCTGAAGGTGGGTGAATAGACGCGATCCACCGGCAGCGCGACCAGCCGTTCCGCCAGCGGGCGCTGTGCATCCAGCCAGTCGGCGGGGGCGCGCCATTGAACCATGTGCATCCCCGTCCACAGCAGGTCGAGTGCGACCAGCGCCAGCAGCACCCGTGCGGCTGCGCGATCGGTCAACGCGCCCCGCAAGACAGCCAGCAGCGCCGCGCCGAGCAGCAACCCGCCGATGAAGGCGCTCAGGCTGATGGAGGTTGCCAGCGGTAGCGCGATCAGCGCGAACAACCCTAGCAGGGCGATCATGCCACACGACAGGATAACCACGAATTGCTGGCGGATGGAACCGATTTGTCCGGCATGGGCGGCAGCGGCGCGGCTTATCAGGCGTTCGAGTCCCTGCGCGGCCAGCAGCGGCAGTAGCAGGGCGCTGACCAGCCAGATTCGGGCTGGCACGCGGAACCAGAGCAGCGGCGGAACAAGGCGGGTGAGCAGCGGCCACAGGAAGGCGTTCGATCCGAGCGCAAACACGAACATGAGGACGAACAGCCCCCCCCACAGCCAGCGCAGGCGGGGACGATAGGTGAAGATGCCGAGCAGCGCCAACGCCAGCACAGGCAGACCGGCATATAACACGGTTTCTTTGCCGCCGTGTCCCGGTAACACCATACTGAGCAGCGCCAGCGGTTCGAGGAACGCCGCGCTAGGGTCGGTGGCGGTCAGGCTGGTGCGCGACAGGTACGGACTCCATGCGACCAGCGGCACCAGCAGCGCAGCGCCGAGCAAGAGCGTTCCTATCGCGGCGGGGATGAGCAGCCAACCGCGCCGCCAGTGTCCGCTTTGGAGGGCTTCCAGCAGCCCGTAAATAGCCGCCGTTACGTAGGCGAACAGCGCAACCCGTACATCAGCGGTGAGCAGGAGCGCGGCAGTCAGCGCCAGCATTACCCCGCCTGCTACCGTGATGGGCTGGCGGAAGCAGCGGCGGACGGCCAGCATCAGGAATGGAAACCATGCCATTGCTGCGAGGATGTCTAGATGCCCCCCGCCTGTATGTCCGAGCAGGCGCGGCGACAATCCATAGCCGAGGGCTGCCAGTGCAGCCGTTTCCGGTCGCAGCCCCAGCGCCAGCGCCCATCGCCACATTCCGAATGCCGCGAGGACGAGGTGTAGCACGATCAACGTGTTCAGATGAACGGTGGGGGGTAGCAGCAGCGCCAGCCATTGCAGCGGGTAGGCGGTCTTGTTCAGCGGGTTTGCGGCGAACGGTTGTCCCGCCATGATGGTTTCACGCCACACGGGGAACTGACTGTTTTCCAGAACGGATTCGCGCAGATACCACGCGGCAGGCCAGTGCGAAAGTGCCGCGTCCGAGTATTGTGCTTCGGCATTGGAAAAGGGCAACCCATCCGGGCGGAAGCCCGCAAGCAGGAGGACGGTCAGGATGACGATCCCCACCGCCCCGCGAAGATCAAGGCGCATAGATCGTCACGCTGCCAAAGACGGCTGCCGGCGTTAGCTTTTGCAGGCAGGTGTTCTGACCGATCTGGGCTTCCTGCGGGCCATCAATCACATAGCGTATCTGATATTCGTCCAACAGGGCGCGGCAGTTGCGGTTATCTGCCCCTGAATACCAATCTATCACCTGCTGGTGCTTGGTGTTCGCATCCAGCGTTTCAAACGGATGCCCGTACACCACTCGCGCCCCGACCCAGCTAGGAATCCACAGGCTGACTTCTTCGGAGGCCAGAATCACATCGGGCGAGTGCGAGTATGCACGCAGCCATTGAAAGGCCGAGGCGTAATCTTGCTGGAGGAACGGCCCTTCGGTGATGGTTGTGCTGCTGAGGAGAACAAAGACCGAGCTGAGGATCATCAGGGGCGTGAACAGCGCCATTAGCAGTTTGTGCCAGCGCAGCGCGATTCGGGGATACCAGAAGTCACTAAGGGCGCGTACTGCGAAATAGGCTATCGGGATCATGATGCCCACGCCGAACCGACGCTGAACGCTGGTGGGCAGAAAGAGGGCAATCACGATCAGCGCCAACCACAGCAGCATGAACTGATCGCCATCCTGCTCAAATCGGCGCACAGCGCGATAGATGGCTGGTAGGCCGATGAGCAGCGTCAGGCCGAGTCCGATCAGCAGTTCCGGCAGCGCGGGCGAGAGCGTCACGTTCTGGTTGTTCCATCCGGCAACGGCAGGATTGTAGTTTACGACTGCCGCGTAGTACACCGCCAGAGGTGCGGCGGGCAGCGCCAGCGCCATCAGCCAGAATAGTTCGCGCAGGGCAAGTTTGCGCGCCTGAACGGTATGGAATAGCGTGTATAACGCGACCGCGCCGCACAGGGGAATAAGGGCGTGAGGGTACAGAATGGACAGGAGAAAGCTGAGGAGTACTACCAGCAAGCCGCCGTTGTCCACCTGCGGATTTCGGGTCATGCCGGGGCGAAAGGTGGTGACGAACAGGGTGGCGATCAGCGTGATGCAGGTGAGCGCCAGCGGAAAATGCACATTCACAAGGCTACTGTAAAACGGGAACATTTCTGGAATGGCTAAATCAGGATAGGTGGAGAGACCTGTGAAGGGGGCGAACAACCAGCCTAAGCCCGAAGTCATGGCGGCGAGCAGGAAAAAGATGCGGCGGGCGCGAATGCGATACGGGTAAACGGTGGCGGCGAGGTAGTACAGCGAACTGTACATCAACAGGGAAGCGATCACCCGCGCCACATGGTACACCGCCACAACCGGCAGCCCCAGAATGCGCGATAGATTGCCGAGTGCGGGATAGATGGCGGCGAGGAAGGCCGGACTGTGCGCTTCCGGCGTGTGCCAGAAAAGGATCTGCCACGAGCCTTCTGCACCTTGCTGCATCTTGGCGAGATAGGTGGCGCCGTCACGGTAATTGGTGAGCGCCCCCATAAATTGCCAACCAGCGTGTGCAGACCCGCTAAAAGCGACCCATAGGAACGGCACGAAGGCCAATCCTACGAACAATCCTGCCATCAGCACGACCCATCGCCATTCTACCGGGCTGATGTGTACGTTGTCATTTGAACCTTGCATTCAGACCGCCTCGTTGGTCATGACTGTTTGGCGCAGGATTCCGCAGCGATGTATACTCAACGGATAGTCAACGCAATCCTTTTGCTCATTCTACACCGACTCGGGATATACGCCATTGAGTATCACACAAGCAGAGGCTCTTTACCGCCTTCAAGAAATTGATTTGATCCTTGTACAAACCCAGAAGCGCCTGATTGAGATTGATACGGCGTTGGGCGAACGCGGCACGGTGACGGCTGCCGAGGGCGAGGTGCAGGCGGCGCAAACACACCTGAAGCCGCTGCAAACCCGTTCCCGTAACCTTGAATTTGAAATTCAATCCAACACGACCAAAATGCGGCAGGCGGATGAAACCCTGTACGGGGGGCGCGTTCGCAATCCTAAAGAACTACAGGATTTGCAGAACGAAATCCAGTCGCTTAAGAAGCGTAACATGGAACTTGAGGACTCCCTTCTGGAATTCATGGTCGAGGTGGAAGCGGGCGAGGCGACCCTTGCAGCGCGACAGGCAGCATTGAAGGCGGCGCTGGCAGCGTGGGAAGCCGAACATGTTCACCTGCTGGACGAACAGGCCAAGCTCAAGCAGGGGCAGCCGGATGTGCTGAAGCGGCGACAGCAGGCGCTGGTGGATGTGAGTCCCGATAGCTTGAAGATGTACCAGTCGTTGAAACCACGCAAGCACAACCAGCCGGTTGCGCTGCTGGTGAACCAGAGCTGTTCGTTTTGCCGCGTGGAACAGGATTTGGCGATTATCAAGGACACGCGGGCAGGGCAAAAGCTGACCACCTGTTTGAGCTGTGGGCGCATCCTCGCCTATCGCAGCGGCTAGAGTATCGGAGGGGCTATGGGCTTCGATGTGCAGAATTTTGGCATCGGCTTGCTCACGGGATGGGCATCGGCCTACGGAGTATACCGCGCCCGCAACCGCATCCGGGGCTGGGCGCAGGCCGCTTCGCAGCAGGCGAGCAGCGCGCAGAGCTATGCCACCCTCAGCAGCGATCGCCGTTATATCAACGAGATTATTCGTTACGCGCAATCCGGTCATTTGCTCGGAACAACCATTCCGCTGACCGAAATACTGGTCGAACCCCGCTTTTTGCCGGCTTCGGAATTGATTGCCCCGCCGGATGACGAAGTGGTGCATCAGGTGTTTCATATCATCCCGATTCTGCCAGATCATCCTTATTTGCAAGCGCCTTATCATCTGGAAACGCTGGCGATTGATGATTTGAGCAAGGGTGAAAAGCGGCTGGCGATTATTGGCAGGCCGGGCAGCGGGCGCACGACCGCTTTGTTCGCCATCCTGCTGCGGGCGCTCGGTGTGGCGAAGTTCGACCGGGTGCGCGATGCTGTACAGGAAAAATTGGATGCCGAAGAAGCCGCGCTGAGTGAAAAACAGCGTGCGGTGCGCATTCAGGAACGGGTGATGATGGAAGAACGCGCCCGCGAGAAATTCGCAGAGGAACACAGCGGGAAAGCCTTCGACTCGGACAGCGAATCCGGCGCAGGGATTCCGCTTCTCAATCGGCTCATGCCGGTTTACGTGCATCTGGCGGATATTGACCCCCGTGATGCGGAGTTCGGCGGGGAAGCCGATGCCGCTGAACCGCTGGTACGGGCTGTACAACGGCAAATCGGGCGTGTGGCGGCCAGTTCGGTGCCGCGCAATCTGTATACCCGTTTGAGCAAGGGACAAGTGCTGCTGCTGGTAGATGGTTACGATGATCTGCCGGAAAGTGAGCGTCCCCGTCTGGCCGCGTGGCTTCAGGCGTTGATGCGCGATTATCCAGAGAATATGTTCATTGTGTCCGCGCCTGCGGTGGGTTACGGACTGCTGACGAACCGTTTAGGCTTGACCTCGCTGATTCTGCGCCCTTGGAGTGACCACGACGGGGATACTGCCGCGCAGAAATGGGCGGCAGCGTGGCCGCGCACTGGCGGGCGCAAAGCCGTGCAGCCGCCGGAAACTGATCTGATACAGGTGGCACAGACCAATAACCGCGTTTCCTCGCCGTTTGATGTCACGCTCAAGATTCGGGCGACTTACGCGGCGGATACCCAGACGGCGGGCTACGAAGGGTGGATGCTGTCGCTGCTGGCGAAGTTCTTGCCCCCGGATTTACCGTTTGAAGGGCTGCTGGCACAGTTGGCGCAAACCGCTGTAATCCAGTTGGACGAAGGCTACGTCACGCTGCAACGGCTGCAAGAAATCTTGCGCGATCCGGTGGTGATGGGTACGGATGAACCAGTTGCTGAACCGCCGCCAGAAAAGGCGAAGAAAAAGGGTGAAGCGGCTGCCAAAGAAGATACCAGCGCGCAGGCTAAGTTCCTGAATACACTGGTGCGCAGCGGCCTGCTGGTACGCGGCGCGAGTGGGCGGCATCTGTTCCGGCATCCGAATCTGGCTGCGTATCTGGCGAGCCTGACTTTGAAGAACGCGCCGCCGGAGCAGGTGGCAGATAAGGCGCTGCTCCCCCGGTGGAATACCGCACTGGGGTTCACGGCGTTGCAGCGCCCGATTGATGACGCGGTGCGCGTGCGCCAGAACGCGCCGCCCGATGTCCTGCACAACCTTTTGCTGGAGATGGCCTACTGGTTGCCTTTCACACCGGCGGATGCGGCATGGCGGCGCCCCTACCTGAAACAGTTGGGCACGATGTTGATTGCGCCCGCCCAGTATTCGTTGTTGCGCGAACGGACGGCGGCGGCGCTGGTCGCCACGCGGGATAAGAATGCTGCGCAGGTTTTCCGGCAGGCGATGAAAAGTAGTACATCGCATTTGCGCCGGTTGGCCTGCCTCGGTCTGGGGGCGTTGGGCGAAACCACCGCTGTGCAGGAGATCGTCACTTTGTTGGGCGACGAAGATTTGAACAACCCGCTGGCGGCGGCGCTGGCGTTGGGTGCGGTTGGCACGGATGAGGCGCTGGAAGCCTTAGCGCAGGCATTTGCCACCGGGACGGAAGAAGTGCGGCAGGCGGCGGCGGAAACCTTCGCCGCTATCCCCGACGAAGGCTATCCGGTGCTGTATGACGCGATCCAAGATGAGGAAATGATGCTGCGCCGTGCGGCGGTGTACGGCTTGCGGCGGGTGAAATCCCCATGGGCGGTGGTCGCCATTTATCGCGCCTTCCTCGAAGATCAGCAGTGGTATGTGCGTTCGGCGGCACAACAGGCGTTCGAGGAATTGCAGTTTGGTGGTACGCTGGCGGCGCGTGGTTTGCCCGCGCCGGAGGCTATCGCGTGGCTGAAGGATTGGGCGGCGCAGCGTGGCGAAAACGTCCCACCGGGCGAAGGCGCGGTGCAAATGCTGCTGAAGGCGCTGCAAGAAGGTTCGGACGATATTCGCGTTTATGCAGCGGCGAACCTCGGTCAGATGGGGCTGGCTTCGACGGCGAAGGCGCTCTATGCGGCGTTGTATGATCGGCAACCGGACGTGCGTGAAGCCGCGCACCGTGCTTTAGCCGAGTTGCAGCAGCAGATCGGCAAGCCTTTGCCCGCGCCGCTGTAGGCCGGGGCGTTGGTGGTAATCGTGCGGGCGTGCCAGCCTGCGGACGAACCGTTCCTGCGCGACATGCTGTATCACGCCATCTACATTCCGCCGGGGATGCCGCCGCTGTCGCCTGATGTGGTAGATCAGCCGGATATTGCGCCTTACGTGCGGGGCTTCGGGCGGCAGGTGGGCGATATAGGGCTGCTGGCTGAACAGGACGCGACTCCCTGTGGCGCGGCGTGGGTGCGCTTGATGCAGGGTTACGGCTTTGTGGATGCGCACACCCCCGAATTGACGATTGCGCTGCTCCCCCCGTTTCGCGGACAAGGTTTGGGAACGTTGCTGCTCGAAGCCTTGTTGGATGCCGTTCGTCCCCATTTCCAGCAGGTCAGTTTGAGCGTGGTCAAGGAAAATCCAGCCAGACGCTTGTATGAGCGTTTGGGGTTTGTGACGGTCAGCCAGAACGGGGACTCGCTGACCCTGTGCAAGCGGCTGACCGCAACCCGCCGCGTTTAGCTCCCCATCAGCGTGAGCGCGAATAGGCCGGTGAGCGCCCAGAAGGTGCTGTAACGCAGGGCGCGGGGATGGCGTCCAGCGGCGGCATACAGGATGAGCGCGATTTGCAGGCCGAGGATGAAACGCAGAATGCCTATCGGTTCGCGGTAGGTGGAGAAGGGGACGAACGGCAGGATGAGGGCGTTCGCCAGCAGCAGCGCCGACCAGAAGGTGAAGGTTCGTTTGCGCCCATCCTGCCAGACTTGTCGCAGCGCCCAGAGCGTAGGCAGCAGCACGAACGGGATGAGTATCGCGCCGTAGATGAGCGCCAGCCCCGCCCATGATGCTACGGGCGATTCGGTGAAGATGCGCACGATCCCCGCGAAGGGGATGATCTCAAACGGGGTGGCCTGTTCGCCGCCGGAACCGATGCCGAACGTGCCGAAATGGGCGCGGAGGACGAACTGCCACAGCACGAAGGGTAACAGGCTGATGCTGCCTATCCGCACAGCGCGGAGGGGACGGCGTTCAATCGCAAGGACATACAGCACCCACCCCGCCGCGAAGAACAGTGTCGTTTCTTTGGCAAGTGCCGCCAGCGCCAGCAGCAGCGCCCCCGGTAGCCAGCGTTCGCGTGTGGATTGCCACAGCGCCGCGAGTACCAGCGCATAGGCCAGCGGTTCGGAGAGCGACAACCGCGCCGACCCGATGATGCCCAACGACAGACCAAAACCCAGTGACAGCCAGCGGTTGGCCTTGTGTCCGATGAGTAGATTTTCCAGCAGCGCCACCCCGCCCGCGATGGCGATCAGGTTGATGAGCAAAAATGCCCATACGATCCCGCTTTCTTGACCGAAACTCAGCAGCGCACCTAGCGCCGGAAACAGAATGCGCTGCATCCGGTAGGCGGGAACATCGAGGAAGGGCGCTGCGCCGGAGAGGTCACGGGCGATATAGTAGTTAAACTGTCCGTCATAGCCTTCTGTGCCGCCTGCGGCTTCGGAGAGTCCTTCGCTGAAGCGCGTGCCAATCGTCACCAGCGCATGAGCATCACCCGCCCGCAGAACAACGATCACAGCCAGCACCAGCGCGATGAGGGTGGTGAGCAGGTAAGGCCGGAACAGGATGCGTTTCGATGGCATTCAAGGTATTCTTTCGGTGCATTCGCTTTTCAAGGCGGTGAACGTGCTGCGACGATCTGATTTTATCACCCGTGCGCTCATGACGCTGCTGTTCAGCTACTTGCTGGCGGTGGGGGCGACATTCAACGGCATTCTTGCGCCGGAATTCCACACGCTTACGCTGGGGATGATGGCGGTCACAGCGGTTGGCTGGTGGCTGACGCATGGACGGCGGACATGGCAGCGAACGACTCTGGATGGGGCGCTGCTGTTGTGGGCGGCAGCGTTCGGGCTGTCGTTGCTGGCGAACGGGGACGCGGCGCGGCGTAGCGCGATTGCGCTGTGGTATATGGGCGTGTATATCGGCGTGTGGTATGCGCTGGCGGACGTGATCGGCAACCGCCTTGTGCGGCGCGAAACGCTGGTGGATGCGCTGTTGATTGTGGGCGTGGTCATTTTGCTGTTCGGCTATATCCAACTGCTGCCCGCGCTGCAAACAGGCTCGGCGCTGCCGCGTCCGGTGAGCGTGTTCGGAAATCCGAATTTCCTCGGCGCGTTTCTCACCGTGCTAATTCCTTTGCTGGCGGCGCGTTCGCTCACGGCCCGCAGCGGACGGCCTGTGCTGGGAGGGTATCTACTGCTGGCACTGGTTCTGCTGGTGTTGAGTGCCTCTCGCGGGGCATGGTTGGGTGTGATGGCGGGCGCGGGTGTGATGGGCGGCCTGTGGCTGGCGAATCACGGCTTATTGACCCGCGCCGGATGGGGCGCGTGGTGGAACGGGCAAACGCGGCGCGTGCGATGGGCGGTGGTCTGCGGGAGCGTGTTGCTGCTGCTGGCGCTGGTGGGCGTGGGAGTTGTGTTGTTCAAATCCCTATCCGCGCCGGGACGTTCACCTGTGTTTCGCACTGAACTGTACGGGGCGGCGCTGGAACTATTCGTGCAGGAACCGCTGACCGGACACGGCTTGTTCACGTTCGGGCGCGAACTGGTGCGCTTACCGGGCGCGAGTCCTGATAAACCGCACAGTCACGCGCACAGCGCAGTGCTGCAAATCGCCGCTGAACTGGGCATGGTGGGGCTGCTGGCGCTGGCGGTTAGCGCGTGGGCGGTGATGAAGGCGGCGCGCCGACACTGGCAGGTGGCGCAGGGGCGCGAACGGGTGGCACTGGCAGGTGCGGTGGGTGCGGTGGTGGCTTTCGCGGTGCATCACCTGACCGACTTGCCTGCGATGATGCCGGCAATCGCCCTGTGCGGGGTGCTGGCGCTGGCGCTGGTCGCTGTGCCGCCGGAACCGCTTCCGATGCAGGGGCGCTGGCGGCAGGTCGGGCATCCGTTGGGGATGGCGGCGTTGTGGGGTGGACTGCTGCTGACCGGATGGTGGAGCAGCGGCATTTATAAAGCGTATGTGCGCGGGTTGGAACAGGCACAAAGCGGGGACTTCAGCGGCGCGGCGCTGGCGCTCGACCCGGTGATTGCCGCCGACCCCGCCTTAAGCCTGTACCGCATGGAGCAGGGTTTCCTGTGGGGGATGGCGGCAGCGAACGGAGAGGCCGGTGCGCGTGAAAAGGCGCTGGTGGCTTATGAGGCGTTTTTGCAGCAGGAGCCGGGTTACGCGCTGGCATGGGCGAACCGCGCCGCGCTGCTGGCGCAGGGGGGCGACAGGCAAGCCGCGCTGGACTCGATGCGGCAGGCTGCGCAGCTTGATCCTGACGTGTGGCAATACGCTTTGAATGTGGCGCGGTATGCCGCTGCGGTAGGGGATACAGATGCGGCGGGCGCGGCGCTGGACTCGATACTGGCGATATACCCTGAAGCCAGTCTGTATCCGGGGCTGGATGATCTGGCAGCGCAGCGGCAAAACACCCCCGCGTTGTTAGAATGGACAGTACCCGCACAGATTGCGCTGCGGCTGGTGAGTGGTCATTCAGCGGATACTGTTGCGCTGCTGCCCGATTTGCCGCTGCCGCAAAGTGCTTCCGGTCAGGTGTTGACCGGGCTGGTGATGCTGGCGCAGGAGGATGTGCCGACCGCAGAATCCACCATTCTCACGGCTGAACGGCAGGCCGCCGCGCCGGAGGATGTGGCATGGGCGGCGCTGGGACAGGCATGGTTGGCACGGGCGGCGGGTGACGCGGACGGCGTGCAGGCCGCGCAGACTGTGGCAGAAACGGCGCTTCAGCGCGGGGTGCTGGCGGCAGATGATTTGATGCTGCTGAACATCGCCTATGCGCAGTTTTTGCATCTGACGATTGAACGGCAGTTTTTGCCGGGTGTGGTGTATCCGGTAGGCGATCCTGTCCTGTTGTATCTACTGCGGGCGGCGGACAGCGCCCCCGCGAACTGAGAAGGACTTATGCGACAACTGACGATTGAACGAACGGCAGTCCTCATTTTGTTCGCGTTATTATTTGCGATGGCGGCGCGTATACCGGTGGATACGGATGTGTGGTGGCATATCCGCAGCGGTGAGTACACGCTGACTCAGGGCATGATTCACGCCGACCCGTTTTCCTATACCCGTGCCGGCGAGGCGTGGATTAACCATAGCTGGGGATCGCAGGTGGTGTTATATGCCATCTGGCAGGCGGCGGGTAGCTTCGGGTTGGCGGTATTCACGGCGGCGCTGGCAACCGGTGGTATGGTGTTCGTGTATCGCGTTTCGTCCGGGAATGCTTATTTGCGGGCGTTCGCGCTGGTACTGGGCGCAGCGACGGCGGCGGTATTCTGGTCGCCGCGTCCACAGATGTTCTCGTTCTTTTTCACGGCGCTCCTGCTGTATATCCTGCACATTCATAAACGCGAAAAGCGCGATGTGCTGTGGGGTATTCCGGTGCTGATGGCGGTGTGGGGGAATCTTCACGCCGGTTTCGCCATTGGCTTCATCATTTTGCTAGGGTCACTCGTGGGTGAAGCGTTGGGCAATCTGTTGAACCCCAAACGCGAACAGGCCGTGTCGTGGGCGGGTGTGCGTAAACTGGCGCTGGTTACAGCCGTCTCGGTGGGCGCGATTGTGGTGAATCCGTATGGCCTGCACATGCTGACTGTGCCTTTTCAGACGGTGGGCATCGGGGCGCTTCAGAACTTTATTCAAGAGTGGAACACGCCGAATTTTCATGAGCGCCAGAACTGGCCGTTCATCTTCCTTCTGCTCGGACTGCTCGGCGCGGTGGGCGCCAGTCGGCGGCGCTTGGACTGGACGGATTTCTTGCTGACGGCGGGAACGGCTTTTATGGGGCTGCTGGCAGGGCGCAACGTGGCAACCTTCGCGCTGGTGGCGACGCCGGTACTCACGCACCATCTGGATGACCTGCTGACCGCACGCGGTTGGGTGATTCGTCCGGTGCGGCGGGTGACGCCGCGCATGATGCGGCTGAACGCGCTGCTGGTGGGGTTGGTGCTGTTGGGCGCTGCCGCTAAGGTGCTGCTGGTGCTGGATGCCAAAACGGTTGATGAGGCACAGCGCCAGTTCTTGCCTGTGACAGCCGTCGAGCAGGTGAAAACCGCGCTGCCGGAAGGCGCGTTGTTCAACAGTTACAACTGGGGCGGATATTTGCTGTGGGCGCTGCCGCAGGTGAAGGTATTTGTGGATGGTCGCACCGACCTGTACGGGGACGCTTTCCTGACGGGGGACTATATTCCAGCAGCCAGCGGCGGAGCGGGTTGGCGGGCGGTATTTGAACGCTACGATGTGCGTTGGGCGTTTATCGAGGTGAATAGTGGACTCGCGCAGGCGCTCCGCACAGAACCCGGATGGCGCGTCCGTTACGAAGATGATCTGGCGGCGATATTTGTGCGCGAGGCGAACGCCAATGGCTAAACGGACTGCGGATGCGCCGACTCTTTCGTTAGGTGCGCTACTGGGGGATTTTCGCCTCCTGCTCCTGTTGTTTGTCGGGTTTCGTGTGCTGCTGCTGCTGGCCTACCAACCGCTGACCATCGGGAATGTGGAACGCGGGGTGAGCGCGGGCGGGGATTTTCAGACGTACTACCAGATTGCGTCCCTTTCGGATACGGTAGGGCTGCCCCTGCGCGACTGGTGGAGTGAGTTCCCGCCGCTGTGGTCGTATACCTCGGTGACTCTGTATCAGTTGGCGGGGCGCGGTGGGAACTATGCGGCGTTCGCGTTGTTGCTCGGCGCGATTCTGATCGCGGCGGATACGGGCAGCCTGATCCTTGTCCGCAAGATCGGGACGCGCTTGTATCGTGCCGATACGGGAATGGCGCTGGCGTGGGTTTACGCGCTGCTGGCGGTGCCGCTGGTGTTCACATACTGGACGTTTGAAGGACTGGTGACGTTTAGTCTGCTGTTGGGCGTGTGGTGGCTGCTGAATGAGCGCGATGGGCGGGCGGGCGCGGTGTTCGGGATCGGGGCGCTGCTCAAATTCACACCTGCGCTGGCGCTAGGTGCGGCGTGGCGCTACCGTTCGGCGCGGCAGGCGGCGGGGACGACGGTCATTAGCCTGCTGATCTTCGGCGGCGTGTTCGCGCCGTTTTTGTTGCAAAACGCGGCGATGACTCTGCCCTCGCTCACCGCGCAGTGGAGTAAGGCTTCGTACCAGTCGGTGTGGGCGCTGCTAGACGGGAACTATCGCACAGGCAACTTCGGCCCGCTGGAAGATCGCCTCGATCCGGCAAAAGCGGCGGTGCTGCTAGGCAATCCGGCGGTCATACCGGGCTGGTTACGGTTGGGGGCGGCGGCGGCGCTCGGCCTGTGGTTGTTTGCCCGCACGCGCCGTTATGATGACAAGGGGTTGGTGGCGTTTGTGGCGGCCACGCTGCTCATTTTCTTTTTGCAGGCACAGGGCTGGAGTCCCCAGTGGCTCATGCAAATCATTCCGTTCGTGTTGTTGTGCTTCCCGAACCGGAATGGCATCTTGATCCTGCTGGTTCTCAGCGGGGTAACGTTCACCGAGTATCCGTTCCTGTGGCTGCGTACTGGCGACAGCGGCGGGATGATGACGGGCGCACTGGTTGTTCCGTATGTGATGCTGGTGCTGGCACGGACGGGACTGCTGGCGGGGGTGGTCGTGGGGCTGTATCGTATCCTCCGGCAACCGCGTGATCGGGATGGACGGGCGATTTAATTCCATAAACGGCCTATAATCACAGATGTGGTCATTCACATTGTAAGGGCTTTAGGAGAAGATTGATGTCGCAAATGCGCCAAGAACTTGAACTTGCGCGAGAACTCATCGCGGAAAGGCAGTTTGAGAAAGCTCGACTGCTGTTGTTGAAAATCAAAGATGATCCTACCGCGCAAAACTGGCTGAAGAAGTTGGAGACACTGGCTCCCGCTGCGGTAGCCGTGCTGGATACCACCACTTTTGAACCGTGGCAGTACATGGCGCTGGAAGTGAAGCGTTCTTACGGGATTCAGTACAAGGTGAACGGTGAAGCTAAACCGGAATGGAAAGATCAGCCGATTTATGTGCCGCTGAACGCGCTCGGTCGGGATGGCTGGGAGCTTATCAGCTTCGAGACGGCTTCCGAGTTTTCTCTGTATTTGCTCAAGCGCCCCGGCACGGGTGCGGTTCAGAAAGTGGATGTCTGGGATCAATAGCTTGGATACCCGGTTGAATACTGGTCGAACGCGCCAGATAGGACTGTTTGCGGCGGTGGCGGTTGCCGCCGCTTTTGTCATTGTCTATGGCATTGTGGCGGCGCCTTCGTTCACGGATGCGTTTTATCATTTCAATGCTGCACAACGGTTGGTCAGCGGACAAGGGCTGACCGATCCGTACCTGTGGACGTACATCGGCGCACCGGATTCGCTGCCCGCCCCTTCGCATTTGTACTGGATGCCGCTGACCTCGCTGGTGAGTGCGCTCGGCATGGCAGTGTTGAACGCGCCGGGGAGTTACGCGGCGGCACAGCTGCCTCTGGCGCTGATGCTGGCGGGGACGGCAGGGGTGGGCTTCGGGTTGGGTGCGAAACTGGGCGGCGGTTGGCGAACGGCATGGATGGCCGGCCTGCTCACGCTTGCCAGCGGGTTTTACACGCGCTTCTGGGGCAGCACGGATACATTTGTGACCTACGCGCTGCCGGGTGCGTTGGGACTGCTGCTGCTCGGTATGCTCACCGACGGACAGTGGCGGATACGGGTGGTGCTGGCGGCGGGGGTGTGTGCGGGTCTGGCGCATCTTGCTCGCGCCGATGGGCTTCTGGTGCTGATCGTGGGCGGCGCGGCGCTGCTGTGGCCGGTGGGCGGTCAGTGGCGCAACCGCATCGGGGTGGCGGCGCTGCTCACGCTGTTTTACGGCGCGACTATGCTGCCGTGGTTCGTGCGCAACCAGACGGTGATTGGCACGCCGATGCCGTTGGGCGGTACGCAGGCGATCTGGTTTACCGAATATGACGACCTGTTCAACTATCCGCCGGATTCGTCTCCGGCAGGCTTATTTGCAGAGGGCTTGAATACGTTTTTGGCTTCGCGCTGGGAAGCATTCAGCAACAATCTGGGGACGTTTGTGGCGGTGGAAGGGCTGATCGTGATGACGCCGCTGATGCTGTTCGGCCTGTGGCGGCGGCGGCAGAATCCGTTCCTGCGCCCCTTTATCCTGTACGCGCTCGGCCTGCACCTTGCGATGACGTTCGTGTTTCCGTTCCCCGGCTATCGCGGCGGCCTGCTGCACTCGGCGGCGGCGCTGGTTCCTTGGTGGGCGGCGTTGGGCGTGGTGGGGCTGGATGACGCGCTGGCGTGGGCGGTGCGCCGCCGCCGCTGGAATAAGCGGTCGGCGACGGTGGTTTTTTCGGCGGCGCTGCTGGCGGTGGCGGTGTTTCTGAGTCTAACAACGGCGCTGCCCAACCGGGTGACGGCACATCCGCCACCTGCTATATACTCGCTGCTTCAGTCCAAATTGCCGCCGGATGCCCGTGTGATGCTGAATGATCCAGCGGCGTTGTACTATTACACGGGGATGGGTGGCGTGGTGCTGCCCAATGAAGCCCCCGCTGTGATTGCGGACATTGCGCAGCGTTACGGTGTGCGCTACCTTTTGCTAGAGAATGTGACCGCAGATGGTCGCGCTTCGAGCGCGGCATCTCCTGCGCTGTGGCCGATTCTGACCGATCCGCCTGCGTTTTTAGTTCCGGTTCCGCTTGAGCGAACTGATGTGAGGTTGTATGAAATTCGATAAGATTCCGCGCAAGTTGGAAATCGGGCTGCTGGTGCTGGCGGCGGCGCTGGTGTGGATTTATGCGCGTACTGCGCCCCCCGGATTTGCGCTGGATGATAGTTGGATTCATCAGGTTTACGGGCGTAATCTGGCGCAAACCGGCCAATGGGCGTTTTTGCCGGATGTTCCTAGCGCGGCTTCCACCTCGCCATTGTTCACGGTGCTGCTGTCGTTCGGCTATGTGGTCAATTTTCCGTATGCGCTATGGACTCAACTACTAGGCATTGTGGCGCTGTGGGTGAACGGGGTGCTAGCGGTGCGCATCATGGCGCGGTTGGTACCCGGACGGCCTGCGCTGGCGGCGCTGACGGGCGCGGCGATGGTGCTGGCGTGGCACCTGATCTGGGCGGCAGCTTCCGGCATGGAAACGATGATGTTTACCATGTTCACCTCGCTCTTGCTGTTTCTGGCGCTGCGCGAAAGCGGCTTCCAACTGGGTAAAGCGCCGCTGAAGGTAGACCACTCGCGGCAGGCGCTTCTTCAGCGGGCGGTTTCGTTCGGGGCATGTGCCGGTTTAGCGGTGTTGGCGCGGCCTGAAGGTGCGGTGCTGACGGCGCTGATCGCCCTGTTTATCCTCGTGTTGCGCCCGCAGCGTTCGTGGACGGATTTCCTGTTCTGGTCAATGATCGCGCTGGCGACTTTCAGCATGGTACTCATGCCGTACCTGATGCTCAACTGGCAACTGACCGGCGGCCTGCTGCCGGATACAGCGGCGGCGAAACAGGCGCAACTGGCCTTTCGCATCGAGGGGATGACGCTGCTGGAACGGATATGGATGATGCTGTGGCCGCTGCTGGCAGGGGCGCAATTTTTGCTGGTTCCGGGTGTCTTTTATTACCTGTGGACGATCATCCCCCGTTTGCGTGTGGATCGTTATGTGGCATGGGCGCTGCTGCCGCTGACCTTCACGGCGGTGCAGATTGTGCTGTATGCGGCGCGTCTGCCTTCGCCCATTCAACATGCGCGGTATGTGATTCCGGCACTGCCCTCGATTATCATTTGCGGTATTCTAGGGACGGTGTGGCTGGTCGAACGGGGACGGCGGCAGTTTGCGACACGGGTGCTGACGCGCACGTTGATGATTTCGGCGGCACTGGGGTTTTTCGTGTTCGGGTTGTGGGTTGGCCCGAATGAGTTTCGCAAAGATGTGAGCGCGATTAATGAGGAAATGGTGGCCTCCGCGCACTGGATTGACCAGAACATCCCCCGTGACCAACTGCTGGCAACGCATGACATCGGCGCGATCGGGTTCTTCACGCCGCGCCCGCTGGTGGATGTCGCCGGATTGATTTCGCCCGAAGTGGTGCCCTTTATTGATGATGGCGAACGGCTGTGGGCCTATTTGCAGCAGCGCGGCGTTCAGTATTTGATGGCGCTGCCCGATCAGGTGCCGGGAGATGACATCACCGACAAGCGGTTGTGCCCGATCTATTCGACGGGCGGTGCAACCGCCCAATCAATCGGTTATCCGAACATGACGGTTTACAAACTGGTGTGGGATCGTGTGTGTACGCCTGCCGCGCCGGGGTCAGGCTAAGGGGGACGAAGTGACGAGGAATGAAGTAGCCACTTGCTTATTAAGCAGTTAGAATCATAGAATAAGATTTATGAACGACCTATTCAAAAAACTCAACGTCTTGATGAAAGCCAAACTCAATGATGTGCTGGAGGCGGGCGCGTCGTCACGCGAACGTCCTAGTACGTTGAAGCTAGGGCCGGATGTCGAACGCGAAATCGGCCACCTGCGAGCGCGTATCGAGGATGCGCTGCGGTTTGAGGACGAACTGGTGAAGCGCACACAGGATTTACAGGCCGAGATTGACCGCTGGGACACACAGGCCGATCAAGCGGTAGCCGCCGGGGATGACGCTTCTGCCCGTTATGCCGTCGAGCAGATGCAGCGTTCGCAGCGCAGTCTGGGGCTGGCGGAAGCTGATTTGCGCGAACACCGCACCGTGACGCAGGAATTGATTTTGCGGGTGAACATGCTGGATGCGGCAGTCGCAGATGCCCGCCGCGCTCAGGCAGAGAAAGCGCCTGCGCCTGCGCCAGCACAGGAACCCGCCGACGACCATTCGATGATCGTCTCCCGCACTAAGGTGCTGTCGGAGTCGCTGCGGGACATCCGCGAACAAGCGGCACAGGCGGCCGCGCCGACCCCGGCTTCAGCCGTCCCCGAACCGCCTGCACCGGATCGTGCAGCAGTTGAAGATGATCTGGAGCGCCGCTTGAAGCGGTTGCGTAAACCTGAGTAATGTGATGACCGAAACTGTTTCCTCCTCCCGCCGTGCCTTGATCGTTGCCAATGATTTTGATGTGGTTATGCGCGTTCGGCAGGCGGTTGGGGGCGGTTCGGTGGCCTTGCAAACGGCATATAGCCATCAGGATGCTTTGTACGCGGCACAGAATACGGAATTCGACGTTGTTTTTGTGCCTGCTGGAATGCAATCCCGCGAGACGGGTGAAGCGACGCCGCTGGCGCTGGCACAGCAAAAGCCCGATATTCCCATCATCATGCTCAAGTCCGAGTATGATCCGTCCCCCAAGAATTTGCTCAGCAATGTTCATGTGACGACGCTGGCAGAAGCTGAGATTGCGCAGACTCTAGCGACTGTCCTGCGGTTGAGTACGCGCAGTTTGCAACCGGCTGAGGGCAGCGCATCCGAGGAGTCCGACCCGACGCCAGCGGAGGAAATCGGGGCGTTGCTCAATTTGAGCCGTTCACTGGCGGAAGTGCTGGATACCAGTGAAGTGCTGAACCGGATTGTGGAAGCAGCGCGGCGGTTGACCCACGCGGAAGAAGGGATGATCCTGCTGCCGGATGAAGAAGGCGGGCAGTTGTTTTTGCGGGCGCGGGTGGGCATTGATATCGAAATCGCCCGCAACTTCCGGGTGAAGACCGAAGATACGCTGGCCGGACGGGTGTATGCCAGCGGACAGCCGTTATTGCTCGGTGGTCAGGGGCCGCAAAAGGTCAAAACCGAGTACCTTGTGAATGCACTGCTGTACGTTCCCATCCTGTATAAAGGTCAGTGTATGGGCGTGTTGGGGGTGAACAACAAGCAGTCGGACGAGGTGTTCAGTGCGCGGCATAAGGAGCTGCTTCAGAACTTGGCCTCGTTTGCGGCTATCGCGCTGGAAAATGCGCGTTCGCACGAGGAGACAGTGGAACGTACCCGCGAATTGCAGACGCTAGTGGAAGCCAGTCAGGTCTTAAACACGTCGCTGACTCTGGGAACCACGCCTACCGCGATTTGCGACCAGTTAGTCCGGGTGGGCGATGTCAATCTGGTCGAAATATACGACTGGGATCAGTACGGGGAACGGTTGCGGTTGCTGGCTCGCAGCATTCGCACGTTATGGCCGGCGGGGCAGGGGCCAGTGATCGAGCTGAAGGCACGCCCTCTGATTAATCGCGCTGTGTTGAGTGGTCGCCCGGTTCGGATGTGGCGCGATGACGACGAACTGGATGCGAAGGAAGCGGTGGCGCTCAACCGGGCTGGTTTGATGGCGATCACGGTACTGCCTATTCGTGGCGGAGATCAACCGGTAGGGGCTGTTCTACTGTGTTTTGTGGATGAACCGCGCCACGCCCCCACGACTGAGACGTATGCCCGTATTCAGCAGATGACGCTGGAACTGCTGGTTTCCATGCCCGACACCAGCGGGACGCGCTCATCGCCGCCGCTGCGGGTGCTGGAGGAAATGAATCGGCTGACCGGGGCGGATTGGTGCGAGGTGGCGCTGCTGTCACCGGATCAGCAGTTGCTTAATGTGCAGCTTGCTGCGGGGAAAGCGGTTTGGATGGATGCCCCCCAACCGGTTCTTGATTTGAGGCAAGCGGCTGATCTGGTGGAGGCCATGCGGTCTGGCAGACCCATCACCCGCCACATGGACACGCAGTTAATCACCCCCAGCATTCGCGCTCTGTTGGAGAGGACGAACAGCCAAACGGTACTGGGGCTGCCCATGATGCAGCGCGGTCAACCGCAGGGGCTGGTGCTGTTCGGGGATGCCCGGCGCGGGCGTGTCTTCACCGCACGGGATATTGATCTGGGACGTGCGATTGTCAGTCAGGCGGCTACGGCGCTGGAAAATGCGCGTCTATTTTACCATCTGGAGCGCAGTCTGGCGGATTTGAAACAGGCGCAAGAACGACTGGTGCAAACGGCGCGGCTTTCGGCGATGGGCGAACTGGCGGCGGCGGTGGCGCACCAGATTAATAATCCGCTGACAACGATTATGGTGGATTCGGAGATGCTGTTGCTCGATGTGGAAGCGACATCTCCGATGTATAAATCGTTGCAATCTATCCACCGCGCCGGAAAACGTGCTTCTGGTGTGGCGCGGCGTTTGCTGGCGATTTCGCGGCCTAGCGATCCCGAGTCTCCCCCGGCGCGTATTGATGTGGTTGATACTATTGATGGGGTACTATCGCTGGTAAAATCACACATCGAACGCGATCATATTCGCCTGATCTGGAATCCGCCAACCGAGCCTTTGCCCCCTGTCTGGGCTGTGCCGGGGCAACTGGATGATATTTGGCTCAACCTGCTGATGAATGCGCATGATGCGCTTGCTGGTAGGCCGGATGCCCGCATTGGGATTGCCGTGAAATGTGCAGAGGAAGGCCCGTTGATGGTACGAATATGGGACAATGGCCCCGGAATACCTAACGGGATCATTGAGGAAATCTTTAAACCATTTTTTACAACAAAACCCGTAGGCGAAGGAACTGGCTTGGGGTTGCACATTTGCCGACAGACCGCTGAACGGGTGAGCGGCAGCATTAACGTTAAGAGCGACCCGCAGGTAGGTACTGAATTTATTGTTCAACTTCCGGTCAAGCGAGGAAGGACTGACGTATGACATATATTCTAGCAGTGGATGATGACCCGGAAGTACTCGATACGCTGGGGCGCGTGTTGGCGCGTGAATCGTTCGATGTCGGGCTGGCAAAATCGGCAGCCGAGGCGCTTGAAATGCTGGATTTGCGCCATCCAGATGCGATGATTCTGGACATCATCATGCCGGGTGTAGACGGTATTACCCTGTGCCGCAACTTGCGGCAGGATTCACGTTTTGCGGCGCTGCCCATTTTGTTCCTGACTGCCAAAGGCTCGACTGATGATGTGGTGGATGGACTGGATGCAGGCGCGGATGATTATGTGGTGAAGCCGTTTGAACTGGCGGAACTGCGCGCCCGCATTTATGCGCTCTTGCGGCGCAGCAATCGTGAAACGCCGTCGGGTTCGGTGCTTGAATTAGATGACCTGCGCCTCGATTCCGATACCTATCAGGTGTGGATACAAGGTCGCCAGATTCAACTGACATCCACCGAACATCGGCTGCTGCGCTACCTGATGGAAAACCCGAATCGGGCGCTTTCCCCCGCGCACCTTTTGCAGGCTGTCTGGGACTATCCGCCGGATACGGGTGATCCTGATCTGGTACGGGCGCATGTACGAAACCTGCGCGCCAAGCTGGAAAAGGACACGGATCGCCGCTACATTCGCACGATTCATGGCGTGGGCTATATGATTTCGAACTAATTGTGATGGACTGTTCTGTCCGGGAGCGCAGTCCTCGCGTTCCCGGTCCTAAAACCCCCTTAAATTCATGAAATATTCAGGTTGTTTCCTGTAACACCCGCGTAGGTTCAGTCTATACTAGAAGCACTTGTGTTGTATCAGTTCGTAGGATTGGTGCTTTCTATGTATAGACTGCTGATTGTAGATGACGATACAGAAATTGTAGAAGTCATTATACATTTTCTGCAACGCGAAGGTTACGAAGTCGTTAATGTTCCTTCGTCAAAAGCGGCGCTGGCATGGCTCGCGATGGAGTCGCCGGATTTGTTTTTGCTCAGCACTTCCCTGCCTGAAATGGATGGGCTGGCGCTGTGCCGCCAACTTCGTGACGACCATCGTTTTATGGCGATCCCCATTTTGTTCATGACGGGACACCCCGGTTATCATGCGGCGTCGGAGGCGCTCGAAGCCGGCGGCGATGATTACATTCGCAAGCCGTTCGCCCCCCGCGAGTTGGTGGCACGCATCCGGGCGCATTTGCGGCGCTATTCGGGCGTCAACCGCGACCCGCTACCCATTCTGCGGTTGCAGCCCGATACGATGACCATTTGTGTGAATGAACGCAGCGTCCCGCTGACTCATGTGGAATTTGATCTGATGATGTACCTGTGCGGGCGTCCGCATTATCTCCATTCCACACAGGATTTGCTGTCGGATGTGTGGCAGTATCCGATGGGGGCAGGGGATGGAGCGCTGGTTCGGAACCATATTCGGAACCTGCGGCGCAAACTGGAATTAGACCCTGACCGACCGGCGATTATTCAATCCCGTCACGGGCGGGGCTATTCGGTGCGGGCGCGGGTGCTGGTGGAAGACTCGCACCGCGCTGTTGCCAGTTGTTAAGCTGAACGGCCTGTTTCTCACACAAGGACAGGCCGTTTGTGATGCCATTACCCCCTGTAGAACATCGCGCATCGTTTGAATCTGCCGTTCATGCAACCGCAAACGGCCTTCTTCGCAGGCTATTTTGCTGACAAAACCCTATCATTTTCTTATCACAACCCGAAGATGCCGCGCCTAAACGTTGTGGTATCATGAAATTGCCGTTGATGGATTAAACGGCGTCAAACATTGACCATGAGGGACGTGCGATGCGTAAGCTAGGACAGCAGATCTTACAAATCCTCGATGGCACTCCCGCCGTGTACGGGACACCTGCACGCGGTCAAAGCGTTGTGGAGCTGGCACTCGTTACGCCAATTTTAATCGTCTTGTTGATGGGGTTGGCGGAGATTGGCTGGTTTGCCAACAACTACCTGATTTTGCTGGAAACGACCCGCGTCGGCGCACGGTTTGGTACTGTGCAGACGGGCGATACGAGTCCGCTGGAATGGAATAATCAGGCCAGCCCGTCGCCCGATGCTTTCGCGTTGTCTCCCGATCAAGACTTCCTTGCGCGGCGTTTCCGTTCCTGCGAAGAAGTGCGTCAGTTTGCCGAGATTCAGGGCTTTTACAACCTGCTGACGTGCGTGATGCTGCAATCTATGGCGCCGCTTACACTGCGCGGCCCCGGTGATCCCCAGTTGGATGCCACAACCCCGAATGTGGACGACATTGTAATTTCCGGTTTATCGTTCCAACTTGTAGACCCCAGCCATACCATCTGGAGCAAAACCTTCCAGTACGGGGCGCAGCAGGGGCGCACCTATCTTTCGCCATCGCTGATGACGGGGCTACCTTCAACGTCTGCGCAGGTGCTGGTAGTGGGGCGGTACCCGACCAACGCCAACGAATGCACGGTGAACACGGACGGTAGTTACCGCGTTTGGGAACGTGACCCCTTCGATTATATTCAGGATGGGGGCCGCGATTGGTGGGTGGCTACCGGTTTTGCGGATGTAGAAGCGAACCGCAACTATCTGGAGTTGGAAGGTGCGGATACGTCAACGGCTGGTAATGCGACCTCATGGGAACGCCAGCGCGGGTTCTCGTGGACAGGGCAGCACACCATCACCGAGACAAACGGGCGCTGTGTGGGTTCGGAATGGTCTACTGATGAAGTCCAAGCCCTGATGAATCTGCCGAGTTTCAGCCTGACCACCACCAACAATCAGCAGCGCGGACGGTTGCCCAGTCAGGGAATGGTGCTGGTCGAAATGTTCTGGCGGCATGAACTGCTGTTGAAGAACCCGGTATTTAATCCTGTGTTCACGATACTCGGCCCCAACACGGTCATTAGTGTGTGGGCCGCGTTCCCGGTTCCGGCCATTGAGCCGCGAATTCGTTACGAATAGGAATAAGGAGACACGATGAAGCAGCGTCTCTTCACTAGCACAATGAATCGTCTGGTTCGGCGGGGCGCACCCGGCCAGACCATTGTCATCATGGCTATCGCGTTCATCGTCTTGCTTGCGTTTGTGGGCATTGTGACGGATGTTTCGCTGTTGTTCGTGCGCTATAGCACGCTGCGCCGTGCAGTGGATGCGGCGGCGGTGTCGGCTGCCGGACAGATTCGCCGCACGGTTGCCAATTCGACGGAACTGGCAAGCGCGGCTACACAGGGTGGAACACAGGAGCAGATTGAAGCGCGTGCGGCGGGCTATGCCTATGCACGTAATGTTGCTACTGTGAACCTTGCTGCGCGTCAGTTCATCGAGTTCTACGGGCTGAGTCCGACGAATGTGCTGGTGAACGATTGCGCCACGATGCCGGCATTGGATGCCGCGACTCTGGATAATCCGGCCTATCAAACCCGTTCCGACGTGGTGTTGTATAACGAGCTGGAGTGCGATTACCGCTTGCAACCGCGTAAACTGGTGAAGGTTACGGCGCAGGTGGATTCGCCAACGGTGTTCCTGCGGCTGATCGGCTGGGGGAATGTTCGTCTGGAAGCCTCCGCGATTTCGGAAACCGCCGTGATTGATGTGGTGATGATCTTCGACGCTTCCGAATCGATGCTCAATCAGACTACTTACAATGACTGGGAAAAAGTGCCGTCGCCTGTGCCGGGTAGCACCACGCTGGAAGTGGATACCGTCAACACGATCAACTGGGGGATGCGCTATTCGATCCCGCGTATGGATACCGGCACGGGCGCGATTTCGCCGCAATATTACAATGCCGCCGACCCAACGGGCGACTTGTATTACTACTCGCGGGCATGGACAACCTTCTTGAGCAAGACCAACCCGCAAATCGTGGGCGAAGGCCGCACGAACGGCACGATCAACCCCGCTTCTTTTGATGCGAAGGTGGTGGTGCGCCCCTACATTGTGGATGCCGGCAATAATGCCACCGTGTCCACCTTTTCAGACTCGCGCAATCCCCGCACAGAATGCCGCGTCCGCTTCTATCCGGCAGGGCAGGCCATCCCGATGTCGAACGGGACGGGCGATTATGTCGTGACTGATGATGTGTATCAGGAACAGACGGCTATTCTGGGGACAGCGCCGACGATTGCGCCTAGCGGTTCGACCGGCACATGGCAACCCTACTACGATGGCTTTGTCCCTGCTTATAACTACTTCGGCTGCTGCAACGATCCGAATGGCGACCAGAACTTTGACGATCTCATTTGCCAGCCATTCCGACAGGTGCGTAACTCTGCTGAGGCTTTCCTCGACCGTATTGATTTCAATCGCGGCGACCGTGTGGCGTTCGTGACGTTTGACCGTGATGCGTTTCTTGTTGACCCGGATGGTTCGGCTGGCTCGGAAGTCCACATGATTACCCGTCAGGACGTGGCGCTGAAGGCGTTGCGACAGATCGTGGGTGTGCGTGCGGAGCCGAACTTCTACGCCGATACCAATAACAATGGTCAGTGGGATGGGTTTGTGGTGGGCGGTGCGCCTTTCAATGCCAGCGACCCCACTAACAGCGGCAAGGTCTACAGCTACCGCTATAACCAGAATGCCGGCAGCACGGAATACAATTTCGCAACCAGCCAGTACACCACCCCCGGCGGGTTTGATGGACGCGCCATCCAGAACCTAACCGATTATCCGATCAAGGATAACTGCTTCTGGACAACCGCGATGTTGCCGTGGCCGTTGAGCATCTACAGCTCACCCGCCAATGAAACCGCGAACGGCGCAGAACCCAACTACATTCCATTTGGCGATCAGACGGCGGCGCGGTTGGGGCTGCGCGTGGCTTCACGTTACCCGAACCCGCTGGCCGCGCAGGGTGTGACCACCACCCTGATGCACCCTAACCTGAATGACCCTTCGTGGGAAGCCTTGATGACTTTCCCGCAGGCCTCCAAGCAGGGTAATAAGCCTCGTTTCGCCTATGAAGTGGCGGGGGGGTGTCGTGGCTCGAACGTGGGTTCGGCGCTGCGGCAGGCCAATAACGCGCTGCTTGACCCGGATACCGTGCGCGTGAATGGCGCGGTGTGGGTGATGGTGATGCTGGGTGATGGCGCGGCGGCAGGCAGCGATCCGGTGCGGCGCGGCGGTGCGAATGGCACTCTCTCGCGCGCCAATCCGTATTCCAGCACGAACGCCCCCCCGGTTTCTGGCGATTACGGCTCGTATGGGCTTTGCCCGTATGGTCTGCCGACGGCGACCGGCATGGGCGAATTGGTGGGCGGCGGCGGCACATGGGAATCGCGTCCGCCGCGTTGTATGGATGAGTTTCCAGTCAGCCGCCATTTCTGCTTTAACCCGTATGACAATCAGGACAGCGCGGGTGCCGTCTATATTGATCTGAATGACTCTGAAGAATGCCAGAACCAGTATGATGTGGATGATTTTGCCCGCGACTGGGCGGATTTCATCGGCCTGAGCGACCCGTTCCCGGCGCTGAGTGTGGCAGACCCCGGTCGTAACGCGCTGCAACTGCCGACGATTTTCACTATCGGTTTCGGTCTGGATTTCCAGCAGGGCGATGGCAGCTGCACCGCCAATATCAACGACTGCTTAGGCGAGGAATTGCTGCGTTACATCGCCGATGTGGGCGACAACAACCGCCTCGATACGGATTATCAGCAGGATTATAAAGGCACGCCTTCGGTGGATAAGAATCTGGCGGCAGGCGACTCGTATGGTTCACGTGGCCCGTGCGAAGGGGTTGTGCTGGGCGGGTATGCAGATGCCGAAGCTATTCCGGCCTCGCAAATCGAGACGCTGCTCATTAATCCTTTGCCACCTAAACAGAACTGCGGCAACTATTTTAATGCGCCAGATGCTGCTAAGTTGGACAGCGTGTTCAACGAAATCGCCTCGCGCATGTTTACACGTCTGACCCGCTAGGGAGAGAGAGGGGTGCCGATGAGCATTCATCAACCTGCCGAATTGTCGGCACGAGGGCGAAAAGGCCAAACACTGGCTGAATTTGCCCTGACTTTGCCAGTCCTGTTAATCCTGATGTTCGGGGTGATCGAGTTTGGTCGCGTGTTTCAGGCGTGGGTGACGCTTCAGAATGCGGCTCGTGCGGCGGCGCGTTATGCCAGCACCGGCATGTATGATGAAAACACGTTTACCATGAACTTGAACCTGAACTCAGCCACACCTGCCGATTCCACCGGATTAATCCCGTGTGTGAACGATGGGAATCAACCCGGCTACGACTTCGCCAATAATGGCGATTCGGTGCAAGACCCTGACCAACGTGGCACCAAAACATTGTACGATCCCCCCGGTCTGGATATGGGGGCGATCGAGGTTTACAACGGCGGCTTGGAAAGCCTGTTTGCCACATGGAACGACGGGGCGAACTGCGATCCGTTCAATGCCGATCATCAGGAAATGCGGCGCGATATGGCGCGTATCCTGTCAATCATGCTGGAAGCGCAGCGCGGTTCGGCGGGTCTGTCAATTCAGCCGTTCCAATTCAACCTCAGCGGTGATAAGGCGCAGGTTGTCAGCGGCAACTGGCCGTGGTTCCGCGTGTGGCAGGTTCCTGACCCGAATATCAATCAGCGGTCGTATTTTGATGTGTCCATCTGTAGTTCCCGTCGGCTTACTAACAGCAGCAATTCGACGTACTACAGCATTTCTGGGCAGCAGCAGGATACGCGCTTTATCACCTATCAGGGCGACACCACGCTGGTGACGCCGAACAATCTGGCGTTGGACGGTGGTTCCACGCCGCCGCTGCCTGTGCCCGGTTGTTTGTTGAATGAAGTGCAGGCGGCGAGTGATACACAGGCCACCCATAAGGCGGCAAGCCCTGGTCTGATCCGGGTGGGCCAGCCGATACGGTGTATGTCACAGTGACGTTCAACCACCCGTTGATTACGCCGCTGCCGCTGCCGACCAATTACATTCGCATTCAGGCACGCCGCAGCGCCATCGTCGAATCCTTCCGTGCGGCAGACCCGCGCAGCGCGTTGGCGGGCGGTTCGGCCATTGACCAGTTGATCCAGACCAATACACCCACAGCGACCAGTTCACCGACGGTGACGGCCAGCGCAACGGGTACTTCGACGGCGACCGCAACCTTTACCCCCACGGCGTCATGGACTCCGCTGCCGCCGTTTAGCTGCGATCTGATTACCGCGAACGGCTTTACGGTCAATGGCGGTCAGATTATGGCGGATCTGCATAATGGGAACGCTGACTCGACCTTCCTGATGCGGGTCGTCGTGAAATGGCCGACCATTCTGGACTATCCGCAGATGTCGCTGTTCGAGATGTCGTTGAATGGTGTGGCACACTGGCGTGGCCGCGCCCTGTCGGATATCAACTCTGCCACTAACACGACAGATACGAGTGCCGGTCTATCCACGCCGATGAACTTCTTTATCGGCACCTCTGAATCGGATCGTACTGTGGCTTCGCAGGAAACGGCGCTGTGGGCATCTACGTTCAGCAGCGGCCCCGCGCAGATTCAAGAGTATACAAGCATCAACGACTACGGCGGGACGACCTTCTACTTCTACAACCCGCTTCAGCCGTCCACACCCTGTCAGGTGACTCTGTATCTGCCGACGCCGACGCCGCGCCCGACGGTCAATGCTCGCACGCCCAGCCCGACGCCGACTGCGACGCCATCCTGCGCATCGAACCAGATCAGCATTCGCTTCGCTGGCTATCAGAGTTTCGGTATCGCACGCTTTGAAATCACAAGCACCCGTCAGGCGGTGGCGCCTATCACCAACTTCACTATCAACTGGTCGCAACTGGCTGCCGGGGTGCTGACGTTGGATCGGGTGTCCGCTGTGGCGCCGTTCGGACAGCCCAACAGCGTGACCATCTGGCAGGCGAGTAGTTTGACCCAAGATGCGACGCCTTCTACTATCGGTCGTTCTGAAGGAACATGGGTGCAGAACTACACCATTGACCCGGCACGCCCCGGCAACCCCACTGTGGTTTCGATCTATGTGGATTTCGGCGGGGTGGGCGGCTACCTGACGGATATTGGTTATGCAGCAGGTGGCGCGAATTTCAATGGAACGATATTCCGCATTAGCTGTGGTACGCAGACGACCGGCGGAACCGGTGGCGGGACATGGTATGGCGGTGAAGGCGACATCACGATGGCGAATAACCCGACGCCTGCGCCGACAGCCACAAGAGGGCCGACCAATACGCCTGCGCCGACGCTGACACCTTCCAAGACAAACACGCCCTCTCCGCCGACCAAGACGCCGACGATTGGGCCGTCGAACACGCCTAAACCGGCGACGAATACGCCGACGGCCACCAAGCCGCCGACCCCGATTCCGCCGCCCACACTGCCGGGTGGTGGGTGTATTGACAACTGCGGTTAGCCGCGCTCAATCCAGCAGACGTAACCCGAAGCCCCCGCATTTGCCGGGGGTTTCGGTTTAAGAACCTCACCCCCTGCCCCCTCTCCATCACGCTGAGTACAACTAAGAGAGGGGGTAAATTCAATAATTTGAAATGCACATGGGCTAGGTGTGGTATTTGACGTTTAAGAAAATGTGTTCTACTATTCTGTCTCCGCAATTTATCTCCGGTGAATGATGATGCGTTTGATAACTCCAACGATTGCCCGCCGCCTCGTGGTGAGCCGCCAACGGCTGGCAGGTGCGTATCCGCAGGCCGGGGCTGCCGCCATGCTGGATGTGATACGCGATTTAGGCTGTTTGCAGCTTGACCCGATTAGCGCTGTGTCTCGCAGTCATACGCTGGTGCTGCGCAGTCGTTTGGGGGCGTATGATCGCGCCGACCTTGACCGGCTGTTGTGGCAGGAGCGCAGCCTGTTCGAGTTCTGGGCGCATGCCGCTTCGATTGTGCTGACCGAAGACTATCCGGTTCATGCCTTCCAGATGAACGTGTGGCGTGAGAGCGCGTCGGCATGGGGCGAACGGGTGCGCCTGTGGGTTGAACAGAATGCAGGGCTGCGGCAGCATATTCTGGAGGAGATCAGCGCGAAAGGGGCGCTGCCTTCCAGCTATTTTGAAGATTCGTCGGTGGATTCGTGGTATTCATCCGGCTGGACATCCAACCGCAATGTGAGCCAGATGCTCGGTCATTTGTGGGATACGGGCGTGATTATGGTGGCGAACCGCAAGAACAACCATCGCTACTGGGATTTGGCGGAACGCTGCCTGCCGGAGTGGACGCCGCGTGAACCCCTGCCGCCCCACGAACTGACCGCCCGCGCCGCGCAGAAATCCTTGCGTGCGCTGGGCGTGGGAACGGCTAAACATATTCAGGCGCACTACACGCGGTCGCGTTATCCTGAACTAGGCGCGGTGTTAAAGACGCTGGAGGCCGACGGACTGATTGAGCGCATCCAGATTCAGGATGGCGGAACGGAATGGTCGGATACATGGTATATCCACCGCGCCGATTTGCCGCTGCTGGAGCGTTTGGAGGCGGGCGACTGGCAGCCCCGTACCACACTCCTATCCCCATTTGACAATTTGATTTGCGACCGCAACCGCACCGAACGGCTGTTTGATTTTAACTTTCGCATCGAGATTTATGTGCCGAAAGTCAAACGCCAGTATGGATACTACGTGCTGCCGATTCTGCATGGGGATCGGCTGATCGGGCGGATTGACCCGCTGGTTGATCGCAAGCAAAACACGCTCACGGTCAATGCGGTGTACGCTGAACCGGATGCACCTGCTGACCGCGAGACTGCCCGTGCGGTGGCCGATTCCATTCAAGAACTGGCTGCATTTGTGGGCGCAAAAGCGATACACTACGGGAGCGAGAAGCCCGCAATTTGGAAACAGGCTTTGCAGTAGGAGTGAATGATTCTCATGTTGTTGATTATCTGCGCCAATCCTGCCGTTGATCGTTCGTTGACGATTCCGAATTTGACGGTTGGGGCGGTGAACCGTACTCATTCTTCGATGACGGCGGCGGGCGGCAAAGGGTTTAATGTGGCGCGTGCGACTCATACGTTGGGTGGCGCGGCAACCTGCGCGAGTTTTGTGGGCGGACGCACCGGGCGCTGGTTGGCGGATTTAGCCGAAGCCGAAGGGCTGGATGCGCGTTGGACATGGATTGAAAGCGAAACGCGCATCTGTTCGATCATGGTTGATCCGGTGGCGGGGACGGCTACGGTGGTCAATGAGCAGGGGCCGCAGGTCACAGCCGCCGATTGGGCGGCTTTCGCGGGGGATGTACAGGCCGCCGCCGCCGACTGTGCGGTTGCGGGCTTTAGTGGCAGTTTGCCGCCCGGATCGCCGGTGGAGGCTTATGCGCGGCTGGTGCGCGATCTGGCTGGCACGCGCCCCGTTTGGGTGGACAGCAGCGGCGCATCTCTGAAAGCCGCGCTGGAAATTCCCGGCATTGGCTTGAAGGTGAACGGCGAGGAAGCCGGCGCGATTCTGGGGCGCAACATCGAATCGGTGCCGGAGGCGCTGGCGGCAGCGGATGAACTGCGGGAGCGCGGGCTGGCGGCGGCGGTGCTGACGCTCGGCGCGGAAGGCGCGGTGATATCGCATCCAGAAGCGCGTGGTTGGGCGAAACCGCCGCGCTTGAACGTGTTGAGCGCGGTTGGCAGCGGTGATTCGTTCTTCGCCGGACTGCTGCTGGCGCTCTCCGAAGGCCGTCCTGTGGCGGATGCGCTGTGCCGTGCTGCCGCAGCCGGTGCCGCGAATGCGCTATCGGTGGGCGGCGGCAGTTTTGCGCGGGCGGATTTTGACCGGATTTACAGCGAAACCCGCTTTCAGGGGTTATGAACTGGTTTGAGTGGCGCTCAGGGTGATCTGTGGCGTTTTGAGATAGCTTTGCCGCGTGATAGCCGTTTGCTGGAACTGCGCGGGCGTGAGCAATCCCCACAGATCATCCGGCGTCATCAGTTGGCCTGCGCCAGCATCGGCATAGCGTCGCAGCCAGCCGAAGAAAACCTCGGTTCCTAGATTGTCGCGCAGATCATGAAGCATCTGCACGCCGCGCAGGTAAACGGCGTTGATGTAAGCGCGGCGCGAATTAAAATCGTAGACGGTTTCATCCACGAAGCCTTCCGGCGCGAAACGCTCCACGCGGAACTCCCACCACCACTCCTTCAGGCCGGGGTAGAATTCCTCGATGAACACATATTCGCTGTAGGTCGCCAGCGCCTCATCCAGCCATGGATAGCGGGCTTGATCGCTGCCCACCCGCGCATACCACCATTGATGGGAGATTTCGTGGACGGTAATGAGCATCAGGTAGGATGTGGGGCCGCCAAAACTGCGGAAATATTCCCCGCCGACGAACACGATTCCGCTGAATTCCATCCCGTCCGGGAAGTCCCCCTGTACGATGACGAGGCGTTCATAGGGATAAGCACCGAACAGGTCGGTGTACATATCCACGCTTTTGACAGCCGAATCCAGCGCGAAGGCGGCGCTGTTGATTGGCCCTGCATCGGTTTGTAGAATCGCGTCGTCGTAGCTGTAGACTTCAATTTTGACGCCGCTGGCGGTGTGCTGGGAAGCCATCTGGAAGCCTTCGCCCAGACTCAGACTGAAGTCTCTCGCCTGTGTTAAGGTGGAGTGCCAGTGTCCCGGATTGTTGTCGAGGATAGCACCGGGCGCGGCGATTCGCAGGTTGTCGGGCGCGTGAGTCACCGTGAGGGTGACATCCCAATCAGCGGTTTCCAGCACTTCCTGTTCGCCGATTGGTATTTCCCGGTTGTTCACCCATCCGGCATCCTGATGGACGGCCATTACCGGCAGCCATTGACCGAGGTTCATCTGACGCGGGCTGTATCCGAGATAGCCCTGATAGGCGTTGTCGCTGCTGAGATCAATCGGCGGGACATGGACTTTGAACCCCAGTTCAATCTGTTGTGAACAGCCCGGTTGCAGTGGTTCAGGTAGTGCGATCGTCAGCCGTTGACCGGTCAGTTCATAGTTCGCTGCGCCGGATGGGGACAGGCTCACCGTGTCGAGGATGAACACTTCGGTGGTGCTGTTGGGGCGGATGTGAACTTCGAGCGCGGTCAGGGATTCGGGTGTTCGGTTGATATAATGGATACGTTGTTGTACGATGAGCGACCGATTCGTGTAGTCGAGATCGGCGGTTATGATGTGCTGCGTGGTGGGCGCGTCTGGTGTCTGCTGGCAGGTATCGGCGGTCGGCGTGGCAGCAGGCGGCGGGCTGGCGATCGGCTGTCGTTCCCGGTTGAGCGTGGGAACCGGCGTAGACTGAATCACGCGGACGGTGGTCGGCGTGGGCGCGGCTTGTGGCGCACTCGCCTGACTGAGCGCACAGGCCGTCAGCGTCAACAGCAAAATCGGAAGGGTGAAGCGCGGGATTTTCATTCGGCGCATGTTAGCGCGGTCATCCGAAATTGCCAATAGGCGCTTGTTCTACGCTTTGCATTTTGATGAAGGCAACCTTTGGCGCTCCGGCGTGTTCTTGTGCATAGAGTGTCTGTTTTTCACGGAGGACTGGGATTTGGAACCCTCGTTAAAGACCCAACTGCGCGGTTTGGTGCGTTTGACCCGGTGGAAGGAACATCTGCCCTTTGTTGTCCCGCTAACGGTACTGGGGGCGCTGCTGGCCGTTGTGAACCACGACAGCCTCAATCTGGACTGGCGCTTGGGCGCGGTGATTGTCGGGAATTTCCTCGTTGTCGCTTATGCGTTCATGATTAATGATATTGAAGATGCGCCGGATGATGCGCGGGAGGCGGATCGTGCCTCGCGCAATCCGATCACCTGTGGCGAGATCAGCGTTCGCACCGGGTATCTGGCGTGTCTGGTTGTGGCGCTGCTCACGCTGGGGGCGTTTGCGCTGGCAGGCGGTTCGGCGCTGTCCGTCGGTGCGATCACGCTGGTGCTGTCTCACCTGTATTCGTGGCGGCTTGTCCGGTTGAAGGCGTGGGCGCTCACGGATGTGGTTTCGCATTCGCTCATGCTCAGCGGATTGCTGCTGGTGGCCGGTTATTTCACCTACGATACACAACCGGGCAAGGTCTGGTTGGTCGCAGTTGCGGTCACGTTAGTATCGGTTTACGGTCAGCTGTACAACCAGCTGCGCGATTATGCTATGGACAAGGCCGCAGGGTTGCACAATACGGCGATTGTTCTGGGCGAAGCGCCGACAAAAATTGTGATGTATGGCTGTATCCTGCTGGCGGTGGCTTGCCTGCTGATCGCAATCGTGCAGAGTGTGTTCCCGCTGTGGTTAGGCGCGGTACTCATCGTCAGTGTGCCGGTTAGCCGCTTACTCAGCCCGAATAAGGGGCGCGACATGCGCGGAACGGTGTCGGTGGACTTCAGCGGATCGTTCCAGTTGCAGATTATGACCGCTGTCAACCTGACGGTGGCCGTGTGGTTCGCGTGGGTGGTGGTTTCGCAAGTGTTCTCGCTCTAACCCTTTGGTTGTCCCATGCGTGTTCAATAGGTCAGGCCATGTGCCTGACCTATTTTGATTCTTATGGCGGAGGCTGGCTGCATCTCCTATAATGGACATTAGCGGTGATCTGTTTCGATGCTGATAACTGGGGATGGCAACGCATGGCAAATGGCGTAGCGACAAAAGGCCGCATTCTAATCGTGGATGATATTCCCGATACGGTGGATTTGGTGCGAGATTGGCTAGAAACCTATGGTTTTTCAGCCATCGGTGTGACGAGCAGTCTAAAAGCGTTGGAACTGGCAGAATCGGAAAGCCCGGATTTGATTTTGCTGGACGTGATGATGCCTAAGATGGAC
>CAIPFY010000182.1 GCA_903864435.1 uncultured Chloroflexota bacterium
GACCCGTCCAGTACCAACCTGTTCTTCCTCAAGAGCTTCCGCGATAACAACACTGGCAAGACCGGCGGCCTGCTATCGCAGGTGGATACCAGCCGCCTCGCAGAACTGCCGCTGACCGAACAGCGCGGCACGCAGATTGTGGCGGATGACCTGCACTTCACCCACGACGGGCGCTACCTGCTGCTGGTGAGCGCGAACGGCTTCGGCGTGCAGGATATGCGCCTGAACACCTCGCGCAGCCTTGTGCAAGATACGCGCTTCGCCCCCGGCGCGGTTTTTGACGCCAGCGGCGATTGGATCACCTTCATCAATGCCGGACGCGGCACGCCGGACATCGCGCAAATCTACATCATCCAGCGCACCGGCGACAACGGACGGCAGATCAGCTTCCATCAGGAAGGCACGATCAGCGATTTGAACTGGGGCGCGTTGTAGATGAAGATCGTCATCGCCCCCGGCGCGTTCAAACACAGCCTGACGGCGCGACAGGCCGCCGAAGCGATTGCGCGTGGCCTGCGCGAATCGGCACTGGCGGCGGAACTGCTGCTGCTGCCCATCGCTGACGGTGGCAACGGCACGCTGGATGCCTTCCTCGCGGCGGGTGGGCAGCGCATAACCGTGAAAACCACTGACGCGCTTGGTAGGCCGCTGCTGGCGGAAATCGGCCTGCTGCCGGACGCGCAAACCGCCATTGTCGAGATGGCGCTGGCGTCCGGCCTCGAAAAACTGCGCTTTGGCGAACTGAACCCGCTGGTCACATCCACAGCGGGGACGGGGCTGTTGATGCAGGCCGCGCTGAACAGCGGGGCGCGGCGCATCATCGTGGGCATGGGCGGCAGCGCGACAGTGGACGGCGGCGCGGGTGCGCTGGCGGCGTTAGGGGCGCAGTTGCTGGATGCCTACGGGCAGCCCGTCGAAGCCTGCGGCGGGACACTCGGCGCGGTGCAGTCGGTGGATTTGAGCAACCTCGATCCGCGTTGGGCGCAGGTGGAATTGATTCTCGCCAGCGATGTGCGTAATCCGGCGGTCGGTGCGGACGGCGCGGCGGCGGTCTTCGGGCCACAAAAAGGCGCGGGGCCGCATGAAATCCGTCTACTGGAAGCGGGACTGCGGCATTTTCTGGCGCGGTTGGCGGCGGTCAGCGGACGCGACGTGCTGCACACCGAAGGCGGCGGCGCGGCGGGTGCGCTGGCGGCGGGGTTGATGAGCGCGTTGGGCGGACGCATCGAGTCCGGCGTGGATTTGCTGCTCGATCACAACGGGTTCGATGCGGCGCTGACCGGCGCGGGGCTGGTCATCACAGGCGAGGGCAAGCTGGACTCGCAAACGCTCGGCGGCAAAGGGCCGTTGGGCGCGGCGCAGCGGGCGCGTAACGCAGGTGTTCCAACGGTGGCGCTGGTCGGCGGACTGGATGCACCAGCGGAGGCGCTGCGGGAGGCGGGGTTCGCGGCGGTGCTGCCCATCACGCCGCGTCCGTGCGCGTTGCAGGAGGCGCTAGAGCAGGCCGACGCATGGCTGGCCGATTCCGCCCGCCGCTTAGGGGACGTGCTGGCGATTACCCCTTCACGCGGTTGGGGTCAATGATGTAGTCCCACCAGTTCCACGAAAGGCCGTGTGTCTCGCCCACCACATGCGGGAAGTGCTGCATCCACCAGCGATGATGCTGGCGAATATCGCCGCCGCCCCATTCGCGGCTGTCCATCAGACGCGGGTCGCCGTGCAGGTCGGGGAAGCGATACCACACATCGGCGCGGCTGGGGACGGGGGTCAGGTTGCCCCATTCGTAATCGCGCAAGCTGTTGGGCGCAAAATGCACATTGCCACACTCGGCCTGTCCGGGGTGCGTCTTATGGTAGCGGGTGAAACGCTCGAACAGGTTGGCCTCCCCGCGTGTGCCTTCAAATACTTTGTGCAAAATCGACTCGGCGCGGTGTCCGAGGTCTTCCAGCATTTCGCCCACGCCGCGCTCGAAATTGAATCCCATGATGACGAAGCGCCGTCCGGCGGCTTCCGTCCCGGTCAGCGGGGGCGCGTTGCACCAGAACGCGCCGGGGCCGCCCATGATCGACTCCCAGTAGCCGCCGTAGGGATGCCCGAACAGCCACACCTCGTCAATGCGCCCGCTGCGGATTTGCGCCAGCAGGTCAAACTCGCGCACCAGCGCCATGTAATCCACGCCGTCAGGGTCATGGAAGCGGCGTTCCCGCCACGCCTTGAGATAGGTGTCCTCGGTGTAGCGGAAGCCGTCGCGCTTGATCGGGTAGTCCTCGATCACCAACCGTTCAACAATCTCGTACCGCGCATAGCCGTAGCTGCATTCGAGAACATCCTCGATGTAGCCCTGCGCCAGCGCGTTCGGGTCGTTCCAGTGAAAATGTTCTTTCAGGGTGCGCCCGCCCTGCGAGCGCAAGCGCGGGTTGTGCGTAATCATCAGCACACGGCGGGTGATGGGCGCGGGCAGCGCAACCTCGCCCCCGACAGGCGGCGCGAAGGTGTGCGGTGGGGCATTCAACGGGTGCGCGCCACCCTCACCGAGCAAACTGCGTAACAGCTTGCGAAACTCATCCATGTCTTTTGGCTTTGACCAGCGGGCGCAACCGCCGCCACAGCACACGCACATCCCCCCACACTCCCTGCGCGAACGCGCCGATGGCGATCAGCAGCACGACGGGAATACCGAGCGTGAAAATCTGGTCGGGGAAGGTGAAATAATCGTAGTACAGGATGGGTACGGGCGTGAGCGCGATGGGCAGGAACAATTCACCCGTGATTGAATACTGGTACATGGCGTAAATCGGCAGATAGGTGAGTGCGGTTGTCACCAGCACCGAAACCCAACCGCGCAGCCCGACCAGCGACGACAGGATGAGGCCGAGCGCGGTGCAGACCCCGACAAACGCCATCACATCCCAATCGGGCGGGTAGTTCAGGAAGAACCATGTGAACGCGCCCCACGTCAGCGTCCCCCACAGCAGGCCAACCACCGCGCTGACGATCAACCGCGCCCACCACGGCCAGAAGCCGCGTACCCGCGCCGGCATTTCAGCCACCAGCACCGTCAAAATTGCCATGAACATGCCGAAGGTCAGGCCAATCGAGATGGTCTTGCCCCAGCGTTCGGCGTTGAAAATAGCCTCGCTACGGAAGGTGATGAACACCTGCAAGCCCATCGCCAGCGTCGCGCCGATCAGCGCCAGCGCGAAGCGGTTCACCGTGCGCAACGGGTCGTCCGACAGCCGCCGCCATGTGTTCGCCAGCCACGCATACAGCCGCCCCTGCGGGCTGACCACGTTCGGCAGTGACGGCGCTTCGTCACGTACCAGCGCCAGCGCCCGCAGCGCCCCCGGCGTCCGCGTTCGTTGCGCTTCGGCGATCTTCTTGAGCGCGGTGAGCGAACGGATGCGCCCGACGGTTCGCGCCGCCTGTTCCGCAATAGCCGGCTGCGACTGATCGAGCGCAATCTGTGCGATCAGTTCGTCAATCTCTTCGTTGTAGACCGTTTTGCGCCAGTCCAACGCCACTTGAGTCAGGACGCTCTCGCGGGTGCGCACCGTCAGCAGCCGTCCGGTCAGCCCCGCGCCGGGGACTTTGCGGTACACGCCGCTGGGGAAATCGTGCTTGGCGCGAACGGCCAGCACGTCCAGCGCCGCCCGCTTGGCTTCCTCGTTGGTTTCGACGGCTAAGGACTGCGCGACCAGCGTGGGAATGCGCGGCGGGTCGCTGTCGGGGATGGTTTCCAGACGGTACAGGGCGCGGACGCGGGCGGGCGCGTTGCCGCTGCGGATGGCATGCAGCGCCACCCAACGGCGGTTTTCGTGATCGAGCTTGTTCCACCAGAAATCGGCTTCGTGGTCATATTCCAGCGCACCGCGCAGGAGCATTTGCAAACCGGCCTCGTCCACATCCAGATGATTATGTTCGGCCTGCATGTAGGCATCGCTCATCATCATGTAGTGCGTCACGCCGAGCAGGAAGCGCCCCTGCCCATGCGCCCACGCCCGCCGCGCTTTGCTGTAAATATCCTGTGCCTCGCGCAGTTCCATTGTGCTCGAATCGGCGACGGTATCCAATCCGGCTAGGTCAATCGTGATCCCGCCAACGATAATGTCACTATCGTCCATATCCGTCATCAGATTGACCGGACGGCGAATCTGTCCTAGCACCGTTTCCAGTTCCTGCACCAGCTCCATCAGCGTGTTCGGGCGATCCTGCGGATTGAGCGCCGTGCCGTGCCGCAACACCGGCGTGAGCGCCTCGCCCAGATTGCCCCCCAGTTTTTCGATGTCGGGCAGGTCTTCCTGCCACTGAAGCTGTTTGAGCGCCAACGAGGTCGTGGCATCGAAAGGCAGTTCGCCCGTGAGCATCTGGTAGACGAGGATGGCGAAACTATAGATGTCGGCGCGGTGATCCAGTTCGCCCGCCGTGATCTGTTCGGGAGCCATATACAGCAGCGTGCCATAGCCGGGGTTGGCGGCGCGTCCTTCCGGGCCGAGTACCGTCGCCAGCCCGAAGTCCGCCAGATACGACGACTGGTTGCTGTCCATCAGGATATTCGACGGCTTCAGATCAAGGTGGATGACGTGATTGGTATGGGCGTAGTCCAGCGCACCGGCGATGGCTTTGGCGTGGCGCAGCACTTCTTCGGTGGGCATCGGGCCAGCCGAGAGCGAATCTTCCAGCGATCCGCCGGTGACGAAGCGCATGACGATGTATAGCTGGCCTTCGTAGTCGCCAAAATCGTAGATGGGCAGGATGTGGGGATGCTCAAGCTGCGCGATGGTTTGCGCCTCGCGCTCGAACAGCTTGATCGGCTCGGTATCCACCGTCAGGTCGCGCACGATTGTCTTGATGGCGACGGTACGGTTCAGGCGCTTATCCCGTGCCGACCAGACATCCGCCATGCCACCGCGCCCGATATGTTCGATCACTTTATAGTGGCTAAATTCGATTCCGACATCCATGCACATCAATCCTTGAGCGTGTAGACACCTTTTCGATTATAGCAGCGAATGAAATCTGGCAGGAAATATGCCCCCGCCGTCACTCCGGCGAAGGGCCATCCTGACTGAGCAAAAACGCCAGCAGGTCGGCAAGGTCTTGCGCGGTCAGCCGTTCGCCGAAGTCAGTGGGCATGACCGGTTGATAGTTCGGCGCGACATACTGCGCCGGGTTGACGATGCTTTCCACGATGTACTGTTCGGGCGTGTAGTCTTTTAACAACGGATCGCTCAGGCGGGTTTCTTCGGTGCGCGTGAACGTGCCTTCGGTATGTGGCGCGACCACCCCGCCGCTGACCATGTGGCAACCCGAACAGGCCAGTGCGCCGCTGTACAGCACTTGTCCGTTCAGCGGGTCGCCATACAGCGTGTCCAGCGTGTTCAGAATGCGCTCGACCTCTGTCCCGACGGTGCGTATCGCCGCGTCCGGCGGGATATAGCCGCAGTCCAGCGCCAACGTTTGATAGGCCGCACCCACTTCAAACAGGGTTTTGAGCGCGGCGGCGGGGTCAGACTGGCTGGCAGCATCAAAGTCCGTCAGTAGCGCCGCATACTGCGCCTGCTGGTCGCGCAGTGCGACCGGATCACATAGCAGAGTCAGTGGGGCGGGGGTGTCGTTCTGGGCAACCGCCGCGCCTGCCAGCAGCAGGCTGCACAGGCCGACCAGCAGAAGCATGAGGCGGAAGGGGTGGGTGTTTGGGAACATAAGCGGACAGCCTTTCGGGGTGAGGTATGCCTAGCAAAAAGCCCCCGGTCATGTGCCGGGGGCTTTGAAACAACAGACCGCGAGATAGTGTACCCGTTAAGGGGTATCCATCGTCTTGATATACGCGATCAGGTCAGCAAGGTCTTGCAGCGTGATTCGTTCGCCGAAGTTGGGCAGCATGGCGTTCTGGAAGCCGGGAACAAGGTAGTTGCCGGGCATCAGGATGCTCTCAAGAAGGTAGTGTTCGGGCGTGTAGTCCTTCAACAGCGGGTCGTTTACCCGTTCGTTCTGAACGCGGAAGAACGTCCCCTTAGTCATCGGGCCAGTGCCGTTTACATCCTGCTGATGGCAACCGTTGCAAGCCAACGCCTGCCCCAACTGCGATTGTACTTGGTTGTGGTACAGCTGATCGCCGCGTACCGGGTCGCCGGTCACACTGGCAACCTGCTCAATCACAGCGGTGATATCCGTGCCAACCGGTTCGGGGATGACGCCGCCAGAAGCCTGAAGCTGTTCGATGAGCGCCATCAGCGGCGCGCCATCCACCGGTTCCTTAGCGAACTGCTTGACCGCGAACAGATCGTCCAGCGTCCACGCATCGCCCTTGTTCCAGTTTTGAACGTAGCGTGCGAGGTCTTGGATTTGATCCATACGCAGGGGGCCACCTGCCGTTTGCGACCACGCGGGCATCGCGCCGTTCGGCCAGTAGTTGATGCTGGTCGGGCGGCCATGAATGAGCGTGGTTACGATCAGGGCTTCCTGCGTCCCCACCCAACCGAGGTTGTTCAGGCGGATCGGGCGCTGCGGATCGTAGCCGTTATCTACTGCTGCTGTGATCTGCCCGTTACGTTGGGTAGCCAGTTCAGCGATTTGCGTGTCAATTTCCACCAACCGCGCATCAATGGCGGTCTTGCGCTCTGGAGTGGTTGCCGAAAGCGATTTCTCGGCGTTCAGTCCCACCTTCTCGGCGCTCAGATCATTGATTTGCTTGGTGATTTCCGGGAAGAAATCATATCCGAAGAACTGGGGAGAGTTCAGACCGGGGCCGAAACCCGCCAACCCGCGCCCATCTGTGCCATGACAGCGAGAGCAGTTGATGGAAAACAGCGCGGCTCCCTGTTCAATCGAACGGGCTTCTTCCATCTTAGTGAAGGCTTGCATACGACCACCTTCATTGATGGCCGCCCAGCCCAACAACACCATCATCCCGACAAAAGCCAAGACGCCGACGGTGACTCGATTTTCAATTCTGCCAACGAGCATACGTTCAAACATGGTTCAATCCCTAGTGCGAAAAGTACGCAGCGTCTTTGTGAACGAAGACATGGGCGGTGCTTACGCGGCGCATCGGATTACCGTTGACATCCAGCACCAGCACGGGCTTGCCATCGGCACCCACAACGGGTTCACCGTTCTCGACCTTTACTTCATCCCATGAGATCACCAGATCAATGCGCTTCAGGTTGTCCTGATTCTGGCTAATGATGATCGCGCCCCATGCGTTGTAAAGCTCGTTGTTGGCTGCCAACAGACGATCACCGAAGTATTGAAGCTGCTGGAGCAGTTCAGGCGCATCCGACGGCACGGTGCGGAAGGTCAGGCCGCTAGGCAGCGGTAGGTGCTGGACTTCCAGATCGCGCTTCACCCGTTCTTCGAGGGTGATCGTGCTGCCAGCAACCAATGGATCGGGAACCATCTGCTGTTCAATTTCGGCATTGAACGCGCCGATAGCGGCTTCAGCATCTTCCGGGCTGGCGGATGTCTGGCGGGTGCTATACACGCCTGCCACCAGTTGTTCGTAAGGCACAGGCAGCAGCTTGCCCACATGATTATGTGCAGGCGGGAAGGTCATTTCGTGGAAGATTTCCACATCCGGCGACGTTCTTACGCCGAACTCCGCCAACCCCATATAACTGAGGATGGTCACGAAGGAAATGATGGAGAGGAAGAAGGTGATGGCGAAACGCCGATCGGCATAGCGACGGCTGACCGTCACATCCAGATAAGGCCACACCGCCAGCAAACCGAGGATCAGGCCGGGGAAAATGATGCCCCAGAACACCTTATCACCCAGCTTGAGCGCACCCTGAATCCACAGGAAGTACCAAGGAGCCGTCGTACCTAGCGGCGTCACCTGCGGGTCGGCATGGTGTTCCAGCGGCGCATCGTAGAACCAGATGCACAGGACGACGAGGATGAGCGTGGTCACGCCCAGCCACATGATTTCACTGGTCAGCACATCGGGGATGAAGTACACGCGCTTGTCCAGCGGGACGCGCTTGGCGGTGTCTTCGCCGATGTTTTCCTTGCGCGGGGGCAAGCTGTGCCCGTGAACGATGACCTTGTAGTAGTGAACGCCGGTAAAGACGAACAGCAGCGCGGGCAGCAGCAGCACATGCAGCAGGTAGAACCGCAACAAACCGTTGGCTGCGATTTCTGGGCCACCGCGTATCAGCAAGTTCAGGTTATCGCCGACGATTTGCGGCGGGGTGGCTTCGATCATGCTGGCACCGATCGTGACCGCCCACAGTGCTAACTGATCCCACGGGAGCAGGTAGCCGCTGAAGCTCAGGAAGCCGGTGATGGCCAGCAGGATAAGCCCTGTAAACCATGTGAATTGTCGGGGTTTCTTGTATGAACCTGTAAAGAACGTTCGCACCATATGTAAGGCGACGATCAAAACCATCGCTTCGGCGCCCAGACGATGCAGGTCACGCACCAGTTGTCCCATCGGCACATTGCCCAGAATGTTGAGCATGTCGCTGTAGGCCACTTCCGGCGACGGCGTGTACCACACCATCAGCAGGATACCGGTGATCGTTTCAAAGAAAACGAGATACGTGGACAGCCAACCCAGACGGAAGGTGGGGTATAAGCCCGTCATATCCGAATGGAAATAGCCGGGACGCATGTGCAACCAGAAGCCATCGGCATGAGGTTGCAAGCGGGGGTTCGGCTTACGACTGGCAGGCTCACCGCGCAGGGCTTCACGAATATCCTGCACATTCATACCTGCGGTCAGACGCTCCACCGACTCGTCGACGAGTTCAAAGACGGCCTTCTTTAGGCCCTTTTCTTTAACATCGTCCAAAAAGGATGGAAAGGGGAGTACGGACATACAGTCTCCTCGTTACAAACACGTGTCCGACTTCGGAACGTTACAGGCTCGCCTTAAACTTGCCCGTTGCGCTTCAGCCGCGCACCGGTATTGATCGCCACATTCAAAATTTTCTTGCCGTTCAACGGAATCGGGTCGCCGTTTTCGTTGGTTTCGGCGGTGCTGCCATCGTCAAACGTCAGCTTGGTCTTGAAACGATCCAAACTGCGCGGGGCCGGGCCTTCGATCCACTTACCATTCAGCTCGTATTTGGAGCCGTGACACGGGCATTCAAAACGGCTGTTGGTTTCCACCCACTTCGGCAGGCAACCCAGATGGGTACACACGCCGTACAACGCCACAAACCCTTCGTCAGTGATGTTGCTGAGCCAGAAACGACCCGAAGGAATGTTCACCGGAGGCTCACCCGCTGGTGGGATGGCATCGCCAGCGAAACTGAACGTACCGCCGAACTCGCCTTCTTTGAAGCGCGGCAGTGCAAACCAGATCAAGCCGGCTGAAGCCTGACCGAGGATGAGCGCAATGGATGCGCCCCAGATGTAGTACAAGAACTCACGTCGGCTTGGTGCGCTAACTTGAATAGACTGGCCTGCTTTGGCAAGTCCATCCGGTTTCGCTTTGGTCACGCTTGCTGTCGCCATGCAGTGTCTCCCTGACAAACACAAGACGGGTCAAGAGTTTATCGCAGACACCGAAAAGAAACCACAGTGTGATTTCGCATTTGTGTACGGGCTGCGTATTACAAACGAAGGTACGGCGGTGCGGGGCTTCACCGTGTGTAAAATATATCACAAGCGATATAGAGTGTCAAAAAAACTATCGGATTTGCCCGGTGATTTTTCCCACGCCGCACCCTACTCTATGATAATCATCTTATGGCGCAGAAACGAGGCACAAATTGACATCTTTTGTTATTCAGTGCAAACGCTTTTCGTGGATCAATATTGTTCGCCCTGACCGGGAAGATATTGCTCATTTATCGGCCTTACATCCTGAAATTCATCCTTTACATCTGGATGACCTGCTCAGTAAAACCGAACGCCCCAAGATTGACCGTGAAGACAACTATCTGTTCGTGGTACTACACTTTCCGGTATGGGATGAACGCAACCGTGTATCGCGCCCCAATGAAATTGAGTTCATCATTGGGCGTAATTTTCTGGTGACGGTGCATGATGGCGGTTTGCGCCCGCTGGTGCGGCTGTTTGCTCGTTTTGAACTGTACGCAGACCAGCGCGATCGAGTCCTCGGCAAAGGTGCGAACGATGCTTTTTACGCCTTGCTCGACCAACTGGTGGACTACCTTTTCCCCATTCTTCGCAAAGTAGATAGCAATATTCACACCCTAGAGGACACGGTTTTTACCGCCGATACGCGCCAAATCATTCAGGATATCGCGCTGGTGCGGCGCGACATCATCGCGCTCCGCCGCATCATTCGCCATCTCGTCCCGATTGTGTCGGCGCTGGAACGGATAGATCATCCGGTCATCCGCGAAGACATGGAAGACTATTTTGGTGATACCGTAGACCATGTTCAGGCGGCGCAGGATATCATAGATGAGGATTATGAGGTGATCGGCGGTCTTTCGGAAACGGCCGATACGCTGGTGAGCCACCGCATCAACGATGTGATGCGCGTGCTTACTGTGTTTTCGGTCATCATGTTGCCGCTGACGCTGGTATCCGGTATTTACGGCATGAATATCCGGTTGCCCTTGAATGAGCATCCTGACGCATTTATAGTTGTAATTGCTCTAATGACAACCATCGCTACACTTATGCTCGTGTACTTTCGACGGCGAAAGTGGATTTGATGAAATGGCCCTTTTCTCCAGCAGTTTATATTGACCACGACACTGATTTTCAGCGGTTGGTGAGCAACCTTGCCAATGAACCGTTGATTGCCATTGATACCGAGTCTAACAGCCTGTACGCCTACCGCGAACGGGTGTGTCTCGTGCAAATCTCCACCCGCACAGCGGATTACATCGTAGACCCGCTGCGGGTGGCGGATTTGAGTCCGCTGGGGCCGCTGTTGAGCAACCCGTCTATCGAGAAAGTGTTTCATGCGGCGGAATATGACCTGCTGTGCCTGAAGCGCGACTACGGCTTCGTCGTCCACAACCTGTTCGATACGATGGTGGCCGCCCGCATACTGGGGCGCAAGTTGGTCGGCCTGCACAACCTGTTAGCCGACTACTGCGGGGTGCCACAGGTGGACAAAAGCCACCAGCGCGACGATTGGGGGCAGCGCCCCTTGCCGGAAGATGGCCTGCTCTATGCCCAGCAGGATACCCACTACCTACCCGCGCTGCGAAACTTTCTGGAGGCCGAACTGCAAGCCGCTGACCGTATGCCGGAATCGGCGGAAATTTTCGCCGAGTATGCTGACGTCCAGCCCACCGAACGCAGCTTCGATCCCGATGGTTTCTGGCGCATCGGTATTCCGGCGGATTTGAATCGGCGGCAGATGGCGATTCTGCGCGAAGTGTATTTGCTGCGCGAACGCCTTGCGGAAGAACGGGATGTGCCGCCCTTCAAAGTGTTCTCCGACAAGAGCTTGCTGGCTTTCGCTGAAATGGCTCCTGCCGCTGTCCGCGATCTGGAACGCATTAAGGGGATGACCCCGCAGCAGGTACGGCGCTATGGACGCGACATTATGGCGGCCATCGAACAGGGCAAACATGCGCCCAACCCGCGCCAACCCGCCCGTCCGCCTGATCTTGACCCGCAGGTGGTGGAACGCTTCAGTGCCCTCAAGGATTGGCGGCGGATGCGCGCCGAACAACGCGGCGTGGAATCCGATGTGATTTTGTCCAAAGATGCGCTGTGGGATATTGCCTTCAAAACCCCCGGCAGTCTGGAAGAAATGACGACCATCACCGGCTTAGGCCCGTGGCGGCGGGCAACTTACGGAAGCGAGATTCTGGAAATCTTAGAACGGGTACGCGGCTGACCTGCCCCCCCGCCATAACCCGCTATAATCAACTGCATCGGTGTGCGAGGATGCAGCATTATGCCCATTTATGACCCGGATCGCGTCGAATACGGCACTACCAGCGGTCACATTGATATTGTGATGGACAATGGTCGGCAGTTTCCCGCGTACTGGGCGTATCCCACCAGCGGCCATCTCTTTCCAGCTATCGCGCTCATTCACGATTGGTGGGGACTCACCCCGCTGATACGACGGCTGGCGAACCTGTTTGCGCAGGCGGGCTACTATGTGGTCGCGCCCGATCTGTTCGATGGGCAGGTGGCCGAATCGCCCGCGCAGGCGCTCGAACGGGTGAAAGTATTAGGCGACGGTGGCTATTCGCGTGTGGATGCGGCGCTGGCGGCGCTGGAAAGCCACCATAACACCAACCGCGATGTAGCGGCGCTCGGCATCGGCATGGGCGGCAGTTTGGCCTATGAAGCCGCCATTACCCGCACCAATCTGGAGGCGGCCATTTCGGTCTACGGCTTCCCGCAGAAGTACCTCGGACGTTTCGCCCATGCGCCCACCCCGATTCTGGCACTCTACGGCGAACATGAGCCGTTCACGCTCAAGCCCGTGCTGACCAAGCTGCAAGCCGAACTGCGTGCCAGCGCCCACAAACTGCCGCATGAGTTCGTGATGCTGCCCGGTGTGGGGCGGGATTTCTTCGGGGAGCAGGCCACCGAAGCCGAGCAAACGCAGGGACGCGCCGCGCTGCGCCACATTTTCACCTTTCTGGAAAAATATCTGCGCGGGCCAATGCGCCCGAAAATCCTATGACCTTACCCGATCACCCACCGCTGCCCATCTGTCAGGTGCGCCTGCCGGGGCGCGTAGAGTACGAAACCGCGCTGGCGGAACAGAACGCGCTGGCGGAGGCACGCGGACGCGGAGCCATCCCCGACCAACTGCTGCTGCTGGAACATCCCCACACCTACACCCTCGGCACCTCGGCGCACGATGAACACTTGCTGCTCACTCCGCCAGAATTGGAGGCGCGGGGCATCCGGGTCTACCGCGTGGATCGCGGCGGCGACATCACCTATCACGGGCCGGGGCAGATCGTCGGCTACCCGATCATGGCGCTACCGCGTGAGTCCGAAGGGCTGCGGGCGGATGTGGTGGGCTACGTGCGGCGGCTGGAGACGGTCATTATCCGCTTGCTGGCGGATGACGGCCTACAGGGGCAGCCTATCGCGGGATTGACGGGCGTGTGGGTACAAACGCCGTCCGGCGCAGCGAAGGTGTGCGCCATCGGCGTGCGCGTGAACGTGAAGGCTGTCACCAAGCACGGTTTCGCGCTGAATGTGAATACCGATCTGGACTATTTTGGCGGGATTATCCCGTGTGGTATCCGCGACAAGGGCGTGACGAGTTTGGCGACGCTGCTGGGTGCGCCGCAGGATATGGCGCAGGTGCGGGAACGGTTAATCGCGCACTTCGGCGCGGTCTACGGGCGCGAGATGCAGCTTACAACGACCACACCCCCGCTTGCATAAGTCTATACCGCGTTTCAACCTGCTCAGGGTGGTTCATTTGCAATACGCGGATAGTGACCCGCCCGATGGCTGTTTTGCCAATCAGCAGAGCATCGTCAAATTCAAAATGCTCATTCCAATCTTGGATGCGGGGATTGAACAACGGAGTCAATATGCCGCCGTCATAAGATGCGACATCACTTCCTTTTGTCGTATTACATTGAAAACAGGCGTAAGCTAGGTTATCAGGCTCGGATGAGCCTTCATGTTTCAGCGCGATAATATGGTCAATCTGATGACGATATAAGCTGTAGCCTTCTGGCTTATGGCAATATTCACAACAATATTGCGCCCGTAATCTAACAAATTCGCGGATTGAAGCAGAGATTAGCGTCATGTGCGGTGAAGAATAGCCAATGCCCGCGCTTTGAGAAGCGAAACTAGCCGATCAGCCAGCAACATTTGTTGTAGCTCGGCTGTCTCGTCCGGCGTGAGCGTCCCCGCACTGTTGCGTTCAGCCAATTCCTCCGCACGTTGTTGTGCGGGATCCGAAGCATGAAACGCGAGAATCTCCTGTGGCGTAGCCTTTTGCACAAGGAAGTCTAAAAGGTCATCATAGATGGGTGCGAGTTTGGCAGCAGTCATCGTGGCCTACTCCAGAACGCCCGACAGTCTGTGAACAGTGTAGCATAAATCGAGTAACGAGGCGGTACACATGATCTGGATTGATCCGCGCACAGCGGCGGCAGTGGGGTTGACCTTCGCGTTCATGGCGGCGGGGCTAGGACGCGCTTTGCCGCTGGATGGCAGCGAAATTGTGCCGCTGGTGGTCAGCGCCGCCTTCCTGACGGGCTATTTCTACCTGTGGCGCACGCTGCTGCGGTTGCCCTTCGCGCTGGTCATCACCCTGCGCCGCGCTCGCCACGCGCAAACCCGCTACGGACTCAGCCGCCGCGAAAGCCTGCGCGATGGCTATGTGCGCGGTTTTCTGGATACGCGCCGCTGGACGGTGGGGCCGCTGGCGCTGTTTGACCGGATGGCGGTGTTCTGTCTGGCGCTGCTGGCCTGCACCCCCGGCGCGGCACAACTGTTCCTGTGGTTGGGGGGCATCATCGGCCTCGCCCTGCTGCTCACTGTGTATCTGCTGCGCGGCACGTTCGGCTGGCTGGTGGACGAAGCGCCGCGCCCCGACGGGATAAACCGTCCGGCGCTGCCGTTCCTCGACCTGCGCGATTAGCGTCCGCTTCGTCCGCTTCAATCTGTCTCGTCTGTCTCGCTCGCCTCATCCGCATCGCTCGTCAGGATGATGCCGTGTAGCTCCTCGAAGGCGCGTTCCATCTCACGCGCATCAAACTGCGCCTTCACGACGGCGCGGCTCAACGGCTGAAGGTTGCCAAACAGGTGTTCCGCCAGCTTGGTCTGCCGGTCTTTCTCGCGCAGTTGTGCGGTTTCCGGCGGCAGTACCGCGAACAGGCCCTCATAAGCGCGTTCGCCGTCACGCAACTTGAGTGCCATCACATCCAGCAGTTCGCGGAAACGCATAATCTCCTGCCGGACTTTTTCGATGTGTTCAGGATTGCCCACAATGCCCTATCTTTCGGGATAAGACGCATGAAGCGCGTCATCGGAAAACCCCTATCCCCCAGCCCCTTTCCCCATAGCAATAGAGAAAGGGGAGCAAGAGGCGGTGGCGTACCTGCGTCGGGTGACACTCGTGTTGTCCGCTTGCCCCGCCTTTTGCCCCAAAACCATAGGGACACAGTTTGCGCCGCGTCCCTACGAAAAACGCTTCCGGTTGTTCAGGCTAGGCAGTACGTTCCCGTTAGCCTTCGCTGGTCGGTTCGTCCGGGTTGGTCGGTGTGTTCATCTTCTGGATTTCGCTGCGGAGCATCATGCCCAGCAATGCTTCCACCAGACTGCCGCCGCCCTGTCCGCTGCCCCCGCCGTTGACCGCGATTTCCGGGATGATCCGCACGTTCTGATCGCCCACGATCTGCATGAGCTGAACAGCGGTGAACCCCTGCTGACCCATCGCTTCGGCCCCGGCGCGATACGCAGCGGCCTTCGCTTCACCGATGGCGCGGACGGCTTCGGCCTCGCCCTGCGCCTTCAAGCGGATCGATTCGGCCTCACCTTCGGCCTGCTTGATCTGAGAACGCGCTTGCAGTTCAGCAATGCTCACGCCCTGTTCCGACTTCACCATGTTTTGCTGAATGTCGGCTAGTTCGGTGGCGCGTACCAATTGCTGACGCTGCGTTTGTGCTTCCTGCTGCACCTGATAGGTCTTGTTCTGTTCTTCCGCCAGCTTACGGTCGGTCAGCGTTTGCATCAGCGCCGGCGGCGGGACGATCTTGCCGATCAGCGTGTCAATCGCCTCCACATCATAGGCGCGGATGGCCTTGCCCACATGTACGGTGGCTTCCGCTTGCCGGTCACTACGGGCGTTCAGGAAGTCCAGCACCGTGTAGGACTGCGCCGCGTTACGGAAGTAGTTGCTGACGATGGGCTGCAACACATGATCCACCATGTTTTGCACCGACCCGATGCGCGAGATCACCTTCGGGGCTTCCAACGCGCCCACATGGATGACCTGCGCCACATCCAACTCGAACGTGAAACCGTCCTTCGAGTTGACCGTGATGGACGACAGCGTGGAGTCGTAGCTGTGTGCCTCGGTACGGGGCGACCAGTTCAGAACGATGTTGGTGGTCGGCACCAGTTCAACCTTCATGATGTGCGTGTTGATGGGGTGCTTGCCGGGATACAGTGGCGACACCCACACGCCCTTATGCCCGATGTTCACCAGATCGCCGTGCTTGAACTCGATGCCGCTGACATCAATATGCGCCTTGCCCACATACGAGATGACCACGCCCACATAGCCGATGGGGATTTCGGTCATCGGCACCTGTTCCACCTGTGCGAACCAGGGATTCAGGTTCCACGAACCGGACAGCAGCACCTGTTCTTGCAAACCACGCCGCCCGCCCGATTGCAAAAAGGCCTGCGCGTTCTGGAAGTTGTCGTGGCCGGGGATGTACAGGCCGGCGATTTCGCCCTCATCAATCGGTGCGCCGTCCAGCGTGGTCACGATGCCCACCTGATCGGGTTCGACCTTATAGATTTCCAGATCGTCCTTGCTCATGCCGTGCTGGCTGGCACTGGCAGCCGTGATGATGGTGAACAGCGCGGTGTTGATGCGGTATGCGCCGCCGGTGAGAATGCCTAGCTGACGGCCTTTTTCGCCTTTGTTGGTCAGGAACTTACGCGCATCCTGAAAATCATCACAATCCACCACGCGCCCCAAAATGCGCTCCGGCGGAATGGATGAACCATCTGCCGCCACCACCAGCCCGATCTCGCCGGGGGGGATGACGGTGATAGGCACTCTCTTGACGCTGTAGAACCAGGGCACATAGCCAAAGTGAAAACCGGGCGCGAGCGTATCGGCCTGATAACCGGCCTCACCGTTGAGCGCGATCAAGCGGTCGGGCGACAGGGATTTGCGGGACGTGCGCTTGATGACCACGCCCACCTGTCGCTCATTGATGATGACCAGTCCGGTGACGGCGATGATGCCAAACACCACCACGATCACAACCAGAATCGGGATCAGCAGTTCCATTCTTTCCTCCCCCATCCAGTATGGACGGGAACCCCCTAATATGGAGCGAAACGAATACCTTTATCATACACCCGTCGGTGTAAGGTTCGGCAAATTGTATTATCGGCCTAAACGGGGTGTCTCGATCCCCCAGAAATGGGGGAACACGAACGGGGGAAAACGAAGAATCTCACCCCTCGGTCTTCTGTCCATCACGTGGTGTACTGTTTGGCGACGGGAAGCATCTGATTTGCCTACTTTCGTCCCTGACGCGCAGCGGAATTGCCGGGGATGAGGGTATTATTGATGTGACGGTTCGCACAAAACGGGGCGATGCGATAGCATTGTGCGCTTAAAGCAGCGTGCCGGGTTCGATCAGGAGATAGTCTGCTTATGTTCATACGACGTACTGTGGGTCAACGCGCCCTTTTGCTGGCGATCATCATCATACTGACGCTGGCCTTAACCGCCTGTAACCTTGCCAGTGGAACGGGCGACGGTGGGCAAAACACCGTCACGGGCGTGCCTGTGGTGCAGATCGCTGCGCCGCCGCCCAACGCCACCTTCCTTGAGAATGTGGCAGTCAATATTCAGGCGCTCGTTTCTAACGCGGGAACGGATATTGACCGTGTAGAAATCCTTGTGGATGGCACCAACATCCAGACGTTGAAATCGCCCAACGCGGCGGGTGCCAGCAGTTTCAGCCTGTCGCAAGCGTGGCAATCTGCCGGAGCAGGACAGCACACCATCAGCGTGATCGCTTTCCGCGCCGATGGCAGCAGCAGCGTCCCCGCTACCGTAACGGTGTCGGTGGTATCCAACCAACCGCTACCTTCGGCTACCGCAGCCATGCAGGGCGGCGGTCAGCCTGCGCAGCCCACGCCCAATAATGGCGGCAGCAACAACGACGGTCAACCGGCACAGGCTACCCCCGTTCAAGAACAGCCCACTGCGCCGCCAGCAGAACCGACTGCGGTTCCAGCCAGCGCCACGCCGAGCAAGCCCACCGCCACGCTCAATCAGGGCGTGAACGTCCGCAGCGGCCCCAGCACCCTGTTTAACCCGCCCATCGGCAGTTTTGCCGCCGGACAGACCGCCGATATTGTGGCGAAAACCCCGGCAGGCGACTGGTACAAGGTGCGTTACTACAACGGCGAGGGCTGGGTGTTCGGTCAATTGCTGACCGTATCGGGGGATGTGAACGCCATTCCGGTTGATGCAGGGCCACCTATTCCCACGCTCACGCCGGTTGTGCCGACAGCGATCCCCGCCACGCCTGTGCCGCCGACAGCGGTTTCGCAGGCTGACCTCGTGCTGGGCAACGTGGTCATCTCGCCCGATGTGCCGCTGAAGTGCAATCGCACCGTCGAGTTCAAGATTGATGTGGCGAATCTGGGGACAACGGCGACCACCGCCGGCGGGACGATCAGCATCCGCGACATCGCGGCGGCGGGCGAAACGACTACCAACGGCGTGTTCCCGGTGTTGAACCCCGGACAAACACAGAACATTGGTGGGATTTTCCTCACCGTTTCGATCAATGTGGGTGAAAATCACCGTCTGGTTGTGTCCCTCAATCCCAACGGAGCTGTTCCCGAAACCAACCCGAACAACAACTCCCGCGAATGGAACTACACGCTGGCGGGCTGCTAGAGCCACCCGCAGGCACAGCACACGGGGCGGGTATCTCACCCGCCCCGTGTGATTCCGGGCGTTAAGTCCACTTTAGGCCAGCGTGTACTTGTTTGGACTTATCCTCTATTCCTACAATCACCATACACATTTGTGCATAACGGACAACGTGACAGACCGAAACTCGCTCTGCTGCTACGGGTCGCGGAACGGTTGTTTTGTGCCGCCACAGTGTTCAAAATCCGAAGTAACAATACGAATGCAGTACGCCTTATGACCACCACCGCCGCCGCCAAACCCCCTTCCGCGCTCCAGCACAGCACCTTGTCCGCGCTGCGCTACACCAACTTCCGCCTGTATTTCATCGGGCAGGTGGTGTCGCTGTCCGGCACATGGATGCAGTCGGTGGCGCAGGGCTGGCTGGTGTTCCACCTCACGCAGTCCGAACTGGCGCTAGGCATCGTGGCTTGCGCGGCGGGTGTACCGGCGCTGATCTTGTCGCCGGTGGCGGGGGTGATGGTCGAACGGATACCGCGCCGCAACATCCTGATCTTCTCGCAAATCTACCAGATGATTCTGGCCTTCGTGCTGGCCTTCCTGACGGCTACCAACATGGTGCAGGTCTGGCACATTATCGTGCTGGCCTTCCTGCTGGGCATCATCAACGCGATTGACGCCCCCGCCCGCCAAACGATCATCAAAGATATGGTCGGCACCGAGAACCTGCCTAGCGGGATCGCACTGAACGCCATCATGTTCAACGCCTCGCGGGTGGTGGGGCCTGCTGCCGCCGGAATCGCTCTCACGCAGCTGGGGCCGGCGTGGTGCTTCTTCGTCAACGGCCTGAGCTTTCTGGCTGTGATTTTCATGCTCATTATCATCAAAGTGCAAACGCTAGTCGCCAAAAACGACCAGTTCGCGCCACTCGCCCGATTGCGCGAAGGGCTGGCTTTCGCCCGCCATCATGCCACCATTCGCCCGCTGCTGCTGCTGGCGATCAATGCCAGCCTGTTCACGGTGAACATTTCCACGCTGCTGCCGGCCTTTGCCGATACGGTGCTACATTCGCCCAAAGAAGGTTTCGCGGCACTCAGCACCGCCACCGGAATCGGCGCGGTCATCGCCGCCATGCTCATCCCCATCGCCGGACGACGCTTCGGGCGCGGGCGCGTGGTGACGGTGATGGGCATCTTCACCACACTGGCCTGCATCGTCGTCAGCCAGACCAGCGACGCGACCATTGCCACGATTTTTATGGGCATCTACGGCTTCGCCATCATCATGCAGTTCACCACAGTCAACACGCTGATCCAGAGCGAAGTGCCGGACGAATTTCGGGGGCGAGTCATCAGCCTGTACACGCTATCGTGGTTCGGCGTGTCGCCCTTCGGGGCGCTGGCGCTAGGGCTGGTGGCGCAGTTGATCGGCGCACCCATCGCCATCCTCATCTACAGCATCATCGGCGGCGTGCTAGGCGGCATCGTCGCGCTGCGTTCGCCAGAAATGCGGCGGTTGTGGTGACAGGTTCGCATCCATGAGCGCCACACCCACCACACAACCGCCGTCGGCGCTCTCGCACAGTGCCTTATCCGCGTTGCGTTTCAAGAATTTCCGGCTGTACTTCATCGGGCAGGTGATTTCGCTGTCCGGCACATGGATGCAGTCGGTAGCACAAGGGTGGCTGGTCTATCACCTCACCCAGTCCGAACTGGCGCTAGGCATCGTGGCCTGCGCCGCCGGATTGCCCGCGCTGCTGCTGTCGCCGGTGGCGGGGGTGGTGGTGGAACGCTGGCCGCGCCGCAGCATCCTCATTTACGCGCAAACCGGTCAGATGATTCTGGCGTTCGTGCTGGCGGCGCTGACGGCGACCAATACGGTGCAGGTGTGGCATATCGTCCTGCTGGCGTTCCTGCTGGGCGTGACGAACGCGGTGGATGCGCCCGCCCGCCAGATTATCATCAAGGACATGGTGGGGGCGGAAAACCTGCCTAGCGGCATCGCGCTCAACGCGATCATCAACAACGCTTCGCGGGTGGTGGGGCCAGCGGCTGCCGGTCTGGTACTCACGCAAATCGGCCCGACGTGGTGCTTTTTCGTCAACGGCCTCAGCTTTCTGGCGGCCATTCTCATGCTGGTCGTCATCCATGTGCAAACGCTGGTGGTCAAGCACGCGCAGTTCGCGCCGATGGCTCGCCTGCGCGAAGGGGTGGCTTTTGCCCGTCATCACGCCACGCTGCGCACGCTGCTGCTAATGACGGTGGTCGCCAGCCTGTTCACGGGCAATATCAACACGCTACTGCCTGCCTATGCCGATACCGTGCTGCACTCGCCCAAAGAGGGCTTCGCCGCGCTCAGTACCGCCACCGGCGCGGGGGCGGTACTCGCCGCCATGCTGATTCCGGTTTTCGGGCGGCGCTTCGGGCGCGGGTGGGTGGTCACGGTGATGGGCGCGTTCACGCTGCTCAGTGGTGTCGTTGTGGCGCTCACGAGCGATTTGACGATGGCGACCGTGTTCATGGCGATTAACGGCTTCGCGCTCATCATGCAGTTCACCACGGTCAACACGCTGATTCAGAGCGAAGTGCCGGACGAGTTCCGGGGGCGCGTCCTCAGCCTGTACACGCTGTCGTGGTTCGGCCTCTCGCCGTTCGGGGCGCTGATTCTGGGGGTGGTGGCGCAGGGGATCGGCGCACCCGCCGCCATCCTCATCTACACGCTGATCGGCGGCGTGTTGGGCGGGTACGTGGTGCTACGCTCCCGCGAGACGCGGCAGTTGTGGTAGGAAAAACAACACCCCGCCTATGCAGCGGGGTGCGTTTGTTCAAGGTAAAGAAGCCGCAGCCGCCTTAGCTGCTGGCGGTGAACATGTTGCGGCGGAAGATTTCGTCAGGCCGCTTGTAGATGTGCTTCACATCTTCGCGGCTCATGAACACCGGGCCGCCGATGCTGCTGGCACCGATGAAAATCCGCGCCGCCTTCACACCCATCGCCGTGATGTTCAGCACTTCCGTCGGTGTCTTGCCGAGCGCGATAAAGCCGTGATTCTGCATCAGGATGACCTTCGGCGCTTCGCCCTGTTCATCCATATAGCGCCACACCCGTTCGCGGATCGCCAGCGCCAGCGGCAGACCGGGGTCTACATACGGCACGAACACCGACTGCGGCCCGCACAGCACCACTTCGTCCGGGAACATGCGGTTTTCGGCAAAATCGCGGGCGCGGGCGCTGCACAAAATCTGGTTGACGGCGGCAGGGTGCGTGTGACCGATGTAGTCCACGCCGCACTCGTTCAGCACCATCGCGTGAAACGTCACTTCTACCGAAGGCGTGGCTTTAGAACTGGAGTCCACTTTGGCGGCATTCATCGCCGCCTTCTGCGCCGCCAGATCGCCGGGGGAACGTTCCAGCATCTCCAGAATCGGGGCAAAGCGCACCGCCACGAACCCTTCCGGGCTGATGTCGCGCATCCCCTGTCCGCTGGCCTTAATCCAGAACGAGTCGTCATTCACGCGGCGCGAAGTGTTGCCCTCGCCAATAATCACATAGTCGTTTTCCGGTCGCCCCAGTTCGCGGGTCATATCCAGAAGCGGTTTGAGGGTATCGTCCATGAGTGTCTCCAGTTCGCTTTCGATACACAGCCGCGCATCCCTCTCATCCGCACAGCGCAGGAGTAAGGCGATAACGGGCATCGGGGTTAAAGCAGTCCTGTGAATAAAAATAGTTGAGGGTACTTTTTGGGAAGGCGGGGAGCCAGAAGCCCCCCGCCGTTTTCATCCGTCAGATGCTGGCGGACGAGTGGAGACAACGACTAGAAGTCGAAGCCGCCGATGTTTTCCTTGTTGAACACGAAGGCCGGGCCAAGCAGCACTTCGCTGCCATTGACGACCTGGAGCATACCCAGACGGCCAGCCGACACTTCGGTGTCGCCGGGCTTGAAGGTACCATCCACAACGGCACGCATGACGTAGACGGCGGCGTAGCCCAGATCAACCGGGTTCCACAGCACGACCGACTTCACGCAGTCCGATTCAACGAAGGGCTTCATCGGGTTCGGGGTCGCCAGACCGATGACCGCAACCTTACCGCACAGTCCCGCCTGCGTAACAGCGTCCGCCGAGTTCGGGGTCGCCACGCTGGTCATACCGAACAGACCCTGAATTTCCTCACCGTACTTGTTCAGCAGGGTGTTGGCCTGATCGAAGGACAGCTTCGAGTCTTCCTGAGCTTCGACAGTTTCGAGCCACTTCAGGTTGGGGTAGCACTTGCCGGCATAGGCCCACATTTCCGAAATCCAGCGCGACTGGTTCGGGGTGGTGAAGGTGCTGGTGACGATACCGAAAGCGGCGCTGTCGCCCTTTTCGGTCACGAGGCTATCAATGAGCGCCTTGGCGATGCCATTGAATTCGGCCTGATTGACGAACCATTCACGGGCGTCCGGCTGCGCATTGGCATCGTAACCCACGACATGGATACCAGCTTCCAGAGCCTTCTGGAGAACCGGGGCAATCGCAACCGGGTCATTGGCGGCGAACAGAACGCCGTTCACGCCCTGCGTGATGTAGTTGTCAATGAAGGTGATCTGATCGTCAATGTTCGCTTCGGTCGGGCCGTCATTGATGACCGTGACGTTGCCCAGTTCGGCGGCAGCTTCCTGCGTGCCCTGAGCGGTGGCATTGAAGTAGCCGATGCCGACCAGCTTCGGAATATCCACAACGGTGATTTCCGCGCCAGTCAGATCAGGGGCGTTGACAGCCATGCCGCCATCATAAGCGGGGGCTTCGGGGGCTTCGGTCGCAGCGGCATCAGCCGGGGCAGCTTCGCCATTGGCGCATTCCAGCGGGTTGACGGGCAGATCATCGGCGCCGTCCCAACGAGTTTCCTGTGCGCTGACCATGCCGACTACGCCGAGCAGCATAACGACCAGTACGAGTGCGAAAATTTTCTTAGCCATGTTTCTAGATATGCTCCTCAAATTGATCGTGAAACGTGTATCACAGACAAAACCGAACAGACTACAGGATAGTGCATCACCTCCCTCACTTATTATACCCCCGATTACGAACTTGCAAAACGACGTTTGAACCACTCAGGCGGGTTCTGGATGAAGTTGTTGAGGACGATAGCCAGAATGAGTACCAACCCCACCACGATCGTCGTCGAATCGCCTTTCACACCACTCAGCGCCAACCCGTTCTTTAGGAGTTGGATGAGGATTAAACCGATCACCGTGCCGATGATCGTGCCGCTGCCGCCAAAAATGCTGGTTCCACCGATCACCACAGCGGCGATGGCATCCAGTTCCAAACCGGTTCCCATATCCGAACGGGTGGTGCTGACGCGAGAGACATAAATCCACGCGGCCATCCCCGCCATGAACCCCGAAAAGCTATAGATGACGAGTTTGTACAGAAATACGGGAATGCCGGAAAACCGTGCGCCCATCTCGTTATTGCCGATGGCGTATAGGCCGCGCCCGAAGGGGGTGCGCGCCAGAATAATGCCCACAATCACAGCCGCAATCACGACAATGATAAGCTGGTTGGGCACGCCTTTTTCGTAGCTCATGAAGTTCTTCTGACCCATTTCAAAGAACCAGTCGGGGTAGCCACGCACCGAACGTGCCTGACTGATGCCTTCCGCCAACCCGCGATACAGCGCGAAAGTTGCCAGCGTCATAATCAGCGGCGGCAGCCCCAGCCGCACGATGAACAGGCCGTTCAGAAGGCCAGCCACCAGACCGACCACCAGCGTGAACGCAATCGCCAGTTCCAGCGGGAAACCGAGGTTCTTCCAACTGTAGCCGAGGACAATGGCGCACACCCCCATGATCGAACCCACTGACAGGTCAATACCGCCAGTAATGATAATCAGGGTCATGGGCAGCGCCACCAGCGCCACCTCGGTCACTAAGCGCCCTTGATTGAGAATGTTATCCACCGTCAAGAACTTATCGCTCTGGGTGGCTAACAGCAGCACCCCGACAATCGTGATGACGAACAGGATGAATTCCTGACGGATCAGGAGGGCGCGCAGCGAAAAACCGGATTGTGCGGGCGCCTCGTTAGAAGATACAGTCATAATGCCCTTCTTTAAATGCGTTACTGTCGGGACTGGCGGCGGCGGCGTAACACGTCCACCAGCACCGTGACCAGAATGAGTGTGCCTTGTACCGCTTTTAACCAGTAGGGCGACACGTTGATGAACACCATGGCGGAACCGATGGTCTTCACCAGAATGGCGGCCAGAGTAGAACCTAGCACCGTACCGGTACCGCCCAGAATACTCACACCGCCCACCACCGCCGCCGTGATGACGAACATTTCCAGTCCGGGGGGCGCGGTGGCCTGAATCTGGTTAAACTGCGTCGCCAGCATCAAGCTGCAAATTCCGACCATCAGCCCGTTCAGGATGAAGGTAATCATGATGACGCGCCGCGTGTTGATGCCGGACAAACGCGCTGCTTCGGCGTTACCGCCCACCGCGTAGATCGAGCGTCCGGTTGCGCTGTAGCGCAGCCACAGGAACACCACGATGGTCAGGATCACCATGAAGTAGATGGTAGACGGGATGCCCAACCAGTCCTGTTGAGCGATGGTGTAGCCTTCCGGCAGGTTGTAAATGGTGTTGCCACCCGCCACAAGGATCAAACCGCCTTTGAGGATGCTGAACATCCCCAGCGTGACCACAATGGCGGGAATGCGTAAGTAGGCGACGAAGAAGCCGTTCACCGCGCCGATGACCATCCCGCCGATGAGTGGCGCGACCCACGCGATGATGTTGACCAGCATTAAAGGCCAACCCGCATCCGCCAGCCCGACCGCCAGATTGCCGGAGAGGGTAATCAGCACACCGACCAGTGCCCCGCTGGAAATATCAATGTTGCCAGAGATAATGACCATCGAAACGCCGAGCGCCGCCACCGCGATATAGGCATTAGCGGCGAACACATCTTTCAAGTTGGTCTGCGATAGGAAACGCGGATTGCTGGTGCCGACTGCTACCATCAACACGATGATGACAATCAGCAGAATCCCTTCCTGCGAGCCGAAAAAGCCGCGCAGAGAGCTAAGGAAGCCGCCGTCCTTTTTGGAAGCGGCACCGGAGTTGGAATGGGTAGAAGCGGTCATACCTTGCTGCTTTCCGACAACTTGCGCTGGTTGTTCATGTTTCGCACCGCATCGCTCATCATAGCGGCGGCGATATTTTCTTGCGTAGCCTCCGCACGGCTGTATTCCGCCATAATCTCACCCTCACGCATGACCAGAATACGGTCACTCATGCCCAGAATTTCCGGCAATTCGCTGGAGATCATCAGAATGCCCAGCCCCTGCTGCGCGAGTTCGCTAATCAGGCGGTGAATTTCGGCTTTCGCGCCCACGTCTACGCCGCGTGTCGGTTCGTCCATAATCAGCAACTTGGGTTTGCTGGCGAGCCATTTGCCCACCACCACCTTCTGCTGATTGCCGCCAGAGAGCTTGTTCACCACCTGCTCACGGCTGTAAGCGCGAATGCTCAACTGCTTGATCGTCTTATCCGCCAGATCATTTTCGGCGTTGTTATCTACGAAAATGCCCTTCATCAGGGTACTCAACACCGCCATCGAGACATTTTCGCGGATTTTCATCTGCCGCACCAAGCCCTGCGTCCCGCGATCTTCCGGCACGTAGGCCACGCCCAGTTCCATCGCCTGCGCTGGACTTTTGATCTGCACCGGCTTGCCTTCGATCAACACCTGACCACTCTCGGCGGGGGTGATGCCGAACACCACCTGCGCCAGTTCGCTGCGTCCGCTGCCCACCAACCCGGCCAGCCCCACGATTTCGCCCGCCCGCACCGTCATGGTGACATTCTTGGTCAGCGGCTTGCAACACAAATCGCGGACTTCCAGCACTTCATGTGTCACTTCACTCGGCAGTTTGGGGAACAGGTCGTTAATCGTGCGCCCCACCATCATGCGGATCAGGTCATCTTCAGAGGTTTCCGAGACGGGTTTGGTATCCACATAATGCCCGTCGCGCAGCACCGTCACGCGATCCGCCAGATCAAACACTTCCTGCAAACGGTGGCTGATGTAGATGATGCTCACGCCGCGCTGCTTGAGCAGGCGCACAATCTCGAACAAGCGCACCACATCGGCCTCGGTGAGGGCGGCGGTCGGTTCGTCCATAATCAGCACGCGGGCGTTGAGCGAGAGCGCCTTCGCAATCTCCACGCGCTGCCGGTTGCCCACCGTGAGCGCACCCACCTTGCGGTGCGGGTCAAGGTCGTGGATGTTGAGCGAGGTCAACAGTTCCAGCGACTTTTCGTTCATGGCTTTCCAGTCCAGCACGCTGAACGGCCCCATCCGGCGGCGCATCCCGTGACCCATGAAGATGTTCTCGGCAACGGTCAGTTCAGGGTACAGGCTGAGTTCCTGATAAATCGTGGCAATCCCCTGAAGCTGCGCCTGCCGGGGGTTATCGAAATGAACCGGCATCCCTTCAATCTTCATCGTGCCGGTGTCGGGCTTATGCACACCGGAGATCACCTTGATGAGCGTGGACTTGCCCGCCCCGTTCTCACCGAGGAGCGCATGCACTTCACCGGCTCGTGACTCGAAGCGCACATCGTTGAGCGCCTTCACGCCGGGAAACTGTTTACTGATATTCTCAAGTTCCAGAATTGCCGTCATAGTGCAGTTTGCTTTCCATCAAGCACAGGCGCATCGGCAGCCCGGCATTAAATCTTGACCAGCTTCTCGAAGCGCGGATACACCGCGTCCCAATCGGCAGGGCTTTGCGGTTCGTAAGTCGTCATGCCGCTGGAACGGCTGAGAATAGACCGCGCTTCTGCCACATCCTTAAACTCGCCCAACGCCACCAACTGCACGATGGCATTCCCCAACGCCGTTGCTTCCGCTGGCCCCGCCACCACCACGCGCCCGGTGGCATTGGCGGACATCTGGCACAGCAGCGCGTTCTTGCTGCCGCCGCCGATGATGTGCAGCGTATCGGCGGGCTGACCGCTGGCCTCGACCAGTTTGTTCAGCACGTTGCGATATTTGAGCGCGAGGCTTTCGTAGATCACGCGCATCACTTCGCCCACGCTCTCTGGCACATGCTGACCGGTTTCGCGGCAGTAGTCGCGCACCCGTCCGGGGATGTCGCCCGGTGGGTAGAAGCGGTCATCGTCGGGGTCAATGAAGGACACAAACGGCTTGGCTTCTTGCGCCAGCGCCGCCAGTTCCGCGTATTCGTAATCGCGCCCCGCGTCCGCCCATGTCGCACGGCTCTGCTGCACCAGCCACATGCCGGCGATATTGCGCAGGAAGCGGAACGTGCCGTTGATGCCGCCCTCGTTGGTGGCATTGGCGGCGAAAGTGGCGTCCGTAATCACCGGACGATCCAGTTCCAGACCGAGCAAGCTCCATGTGCCGCTGCTCAGGTAGGCGTAATTCTTGGTGGTGGTCGGCACCGCGACGACGGCGCTGGCGGTGTCGTGGCTGGCAGGGGCGATGACCTTCATGCCCTCGTACAGGCCATAGGTGGTACCGGGTTGCACGATTTCGCCAAACATTTCGGTGTTCGGCATGCCTAGCCGCCGCATCAGTTCAAAGTCCCAACCGTTCAGGCGCGGGTTCCACACCTGATGGGTGCTGGCGTGGGTGAATTCGCTCAACTTCGCGCCGCACATCCAGTAATGGAACAGGTCGGGGATGGGCAGGTAGGTCTTGGCAATATCGAACAGCGGGCTGTTGTGCTTGACCATTGCCGCCAACCGCCAGATGGTGTTCACGGGGATGAGTTGCAAGCCCGTGCGCTCATACAGTTCGCGCTTGGGAATGCGTTCGTACACCCATTCCATCATGCCTTCCCAGCTAGGGTCGCGGTAATGTAGCGGGTTGGCGACCAAGCGCCCGTCCCGGTCGAGCATGGCGAAGTCCACGCCCCACGCATCCACGCCCACCGAAGCCGCGCCGGGGGGGACGGCCTTCAGACCAGTTTGGATTTCATGCCACAGGCCCAGCGCATCCCAGTACAGCGAACCGTTCGCAAACACGGGGTTGTTCGCAAAGCGGTGTAGTTCATCGAGATGGAGTGTTTTGCCGTCAAAATGAACCTGCATCACGCGCCCGCTGGACGCGCCGAGGTCTACGGCAATTACCCGTTTATCAGTCATTCAAAAATCCTTGCAACAAACTACTTCACAAGAAGAACGCGCAGCCACCCAACTATTCTCAACCCACAACGCTTGCACTGAGTTTCGTTTGCTTTCGTTGTGTTATTAGTTGTATCGCATCCGGCAAGGTCTGTCAAATGAATGGGCTGCGATGGGGTCAAGCAAAACGCATGGTGAGGATGAGGGGCATTCGGGCTGTTTTCCTGCCAAACCGCCGTTATCCGCCCGGATTTCACCTTCACTGACACAAAGCACTCGATTATGATGACTTCCCGAAGGAAAATGGGATTCATCAATGACTGATACGCTGATTCAACTCACTCCGCAAGTCTGGGTTTTTCCGTACGATCCCGATCCGGTGAAAATTCAACCGAACGTGGGCATCGTGATCGCCGGCAAGCACACCGTCCTGATTGACGGCGGCAACAGCCCGCGCCACGCCCGCCGCGTGATGATCGCGCTGGATGATATTGACGCGCCGCCCGTGTCGCACGTCATTTACACCCACTACCACTGGGATCATGTGTTCGGGGCGATGGTGTTCGGCGCGACGGCGGTGGCGCATGAACTGTGCCGCAAACACTTGAGCGAGATGGCCGTCAAGCCCTGGAGCAACAGCTACATTCAGGAAGAAATCCAGCGTTCGCCCAGCCGCGAGCCTATTCTGCGGGCGATGGCGCGGGCGGTGGAAGACTGGCGCAGTTTTCGCATCGTGCAACCGGAAATCGTTTTTAACCACACGCTGCGCCTGTATCTGGACGGTATCTCGTTTGAGCTAGAGCATGTGGGCGGCGCACACAGCCCGGATTCGATCACCGTTCGCGTGCCGGAAGCGCGGGTGTTGTTCACCGGTGACTCGCACTACCCGCCGCCGCCGCACAGCCGCAAACCGGGCGACACTTATGACGCGACCCTGAGCGAACGTTTCGCAGCCGACGAGCGTGTGAACTGGATCGTCGCCGGCCACGAAGCCCCGCGCACCCGCGCCGAATTTGCCGTCGCCAAACGCCCCGAACGCAACGGCGCTTAACTTCTGCCTGCTAACCGTAACCGCTTCACCGCTCACCAATCCATCGGCTTTCCTGATCTTTTAGGGGTTCGGAAAGCCGATTCACGCGATGTTTCAAAAAATTCACGCGAAATTCATGCTATTTGTAATATAATGCAAGGTGGGTTTGGGTTATTTTTAGGTTAAGGGTCTATAAAAACGCTACCTGTTTCGTTTATTGACCTTGCAAGGATGATTGACATGCCATTACTGCATGACCGCACTCGCGCTTACTGGGAAACACTGGAAGCCGACAAGTTCGTTGGCGCGGTGTTCTACGGGCCGCTGCGAGCGCAAATCAATGATCTCCATACACGGGTCAGCCTGTATACGGGTATCCTGCACCGTTCGATGAACGGTTCTATCCTGCGGTTAAGCGCCCCGCCAGCGGGCGGCCCGACCTCGGTTGTGCGCGTGCGTGACCTGTTCAAGCACATGCGGGCGTGCATGGCGGATGCCAGCGACATCATCAACGGCGAATGCGCCACCCTGAAGATTACGGCACACACCCATGAAGCGTATATCCTGCTCACGGTCAACGAACTGCACCGCTATTTGAGCAATATCGAACGCTGGTCAACTCACCTGCTGAACGATACCCTTGCCAACAGTGTCGCGCTGCCCGAACTGGGCAACACCTACGCGCACAATATCGCCCGCGAGTTGCTCGACCATCTGGAGGCCATCTACAGCCTGCTGGAATTTTCGCTGCACTATGCGGAGCTTTCCAACAATCGGCGGCTGCACAGCGCCACCGTCTAAGCCAGCGCCTGCCGCAGCAACCGCACCCGCGCCCCATCTACAAGGCCGTTGGTGCGGGCTGCCGCGCCGAAATGGTATTCATCCACACCGACACTCGCCACGAACGCTGGCAACCGTTCCAGCGTCAACCCGCCTGAACTCACAAACCGGAACTCGGCACGGTAGGTTTCGCGCCAGCGGCGGACGCTTTCGCGCCCCGCCCACGCATCCGGCGCAGTCCCCGCCGTGTGAATGCGCCCCACCACGCCCACCAGCGCCCGCAGCGCCCCTTCAGGATCGCGGCACGAATCCAGCGCCCGATGCACCGTGACGGTCAGCGGCGCGGCGGCTGCCGCCACCTGCGCAATCTGCCCGATGTGCAAATCCCCTTCGGCGGTGTGTGCGCCGAACACCACGCCATCTGCGCCCGCCGCTTTCGCCGCCGCCACCGCCCCCAGCACCATGACCATCTCGGCAGGCGAATACACGAAATTTCGCGCATGAGGGCGAATCATGATATGTAGCATCAGATCAGGGGAGACGGCCCGCACCGCAGGCAGATCGTCCAGCGGCGGAGTCAAACCGCCCGCCGCAAGGTTGCGCAAAAATTCCACGCTGTCCGCGCCGCCATCCAGCGCAGCGCGGGCTTCCGATGGGGAGAGGACGGCAATTTCGAGGCCGGGCATCTTAACGCGCTGACCGGGCTGCACGTCCGCCCTCATCTACCAGCATCGCAAGGCGGGCGGTGAAATAGGCTTGCACGGGAACCCATAGCGCGGGAGCCGCCGCCCACCCCACGCAGGGAATGGCGAAAATCAACCCTAGCACCACGCTGGTGAAAAACGTCGCCAGCATCCACTGTACCGTGATATCCAGCCGTCCCCACAGGGTCACGAGGAGGTCGGTGAACTGGAAGTACACGCCGATATTGCGTTCCTCGGCATAACGCGCCGTGCCGAGCGCGATCATCGGCCACGTCACCACGTTATAGGCGATCAACAGCGGGGTGAGGCAGCACAGCAGGACGAGGTTGAACGTATCGCCCAGAAAGCGGTTGTTGAACAGCAGACCCGTGCCGAGCAAGCAGCACAGCGGCAGCAGGTTTGGCAGGTTGTAGACGATCACCGCCGTCAGGATACTGCCACCCGCCGCCATCCGTTCGCCCAGCCTGTCCCAGCGCGGCAGCGGGCGCGGTTGAGAAGCACGCAAGCCGCGAATCACATCGGCATGGTAGCCCAACACCAGCGCCCACGCGGCAAGGCCGATCAACACGGGCGAGAGGATGACGCCCACAAAAGACGCCACCGCCACCATGAGCAGTTTCTGCGCCCATTCTTTGTCTTGAAAAGCATAGGTCAGCGCACGCCCGAAGTTCACTCGCCCTCCCTTATTCCGGTCAGCCAGTGGCTTTCATCTCGTTCAAATAGGCGTTCAGGTCTTTCATCTTCAACTCACCCAGATGTTTGTAACGCACCACGCCGCCGGGGTCAATCACAAAAGTCGTCGGCATGACCTGAACATCATAGGCGGTATAGGTTTCCAGATCGGTATCCAGCAGCACATTCAACCCGCCGAGGCCGTTGTCGGCGAAGTATTTCTCGATCACATCTTTCGGTTCAGCCACATTCACAGCCAGAATCAGCGCACCGCTATCGCCCTGTTCAGCGGTGAACTGCTGGAAGGCGGGCAATTCGCGCTTGCACGGTTCGCACCATGTAGCCCAGAAGTTCAGGAACACCACCCTGCCGCGTGTGCTGGACAGGCGAAAAGCTGTGCCGTCCAAGCCGGTTAGCTCAAAATTGGGCGCAGGTTGACCGATTAGCGAACCGGCATTCACATCCAGCGTGACGGGCAGCGGCGTGGGCAGCGCCCCGGACGTTGCGCCCTGTTCACTGAGCGCGAATCCGAGGGCGGCGATAATGCCGAGGATCGGAAAGACGAGAAACAGGATGAGAATGGGTGATGGCCGATTCGGGGGTGGCACGGGAGTGGGATTTGCTTCGGTCATGCGGATTGTATTCCTTCTAGCGACCCTATCTATCAGGCCGCGTGCAAGCTATTTCAGGGGCGCAAACAGGCGGCTAAGGCACCCAGCGCCCGTTAAAAGCATCTTCAGCCACGCGAATAGCCGCTTTCGTCTGCACGTCTATCGTCCAGATTTCGGGCAAGCCGGGGTTGACCGGATCGTTCATCGCCAGCGCATCCGGGAACCGCTGCACCAACACCTGTGCGCCAGTGGGGTCCCACGAGAAAAAGCCGTTTTGGTAGCGATCGTCCACCAGTAGCGGTTCTACGCTGCTGTCATCCGGGTTCAGGATGTACAACTGCTTGCCGCGTGTGTAGCGGTCATCGGTGTAGCGGCGGCCAATCAGCAGGCGGGTTCCGTCTGGACTCCATGCCGCAATATCATCATCTACCGGGTCTTCGGGTTGCGTCAGGCGGCGCATTTCCTGTTTGCTCAAATCCACCAGCTGCAAATAGGAACGCGCCTGATTCGCTTCGAGCATAATTTCAGGATACACCACCCGCAGCCCGTCCGGCGACATCTCGCCCGGATTGCCGTATTTACTCGGCAGAATTACCGTCGAGTCGTCGCGGAAATCGTAAATCAAAATGCCCTGACTGTGATAGTCAAACACCGATACGCGCTGCCCATCCTTCGACCAGCGCAGCCCATAGCCCAACGTTTGCGAGTCGGCGAACATCGGGCGGGTGGTGGTCGGGCGGCTGGCAAGGTCAATCAGCCAGATGCGCGTGGGGCTAACCCCCACTTGCTGCGCCATATCGCTGTTATAGTCCACGCGCTCGTAAGCGATCACCTGTCCGTCCGGTCGCCACACCGGACTTTTGCACTCGGCATCCTCGCAGTTGGTCAGTTGTTCCACCGCGCCGGTTTCGAGGTCAAGTAGTTTGATGTCCATCGTGCCGGTGCTGGAATTGCGCTCCGAAAAGGCCAGTTGCGACCCATCAGGACTCACGCCGAAATCGTACACGCCGGATGGGCTGAAAGTGATCTGCCGCGCCGATCCCGCCTCGAACGGGTCTACCAACCAGATGTTGAACGGCGTGCCGCTGGCAGGCGCGAGATAGGCCACACGCGGATGGCGCACGGTGAAGCTGAAGCGATATTCCGCGAGGACGGCGCGACCACTCTCGCTCAGTGACCCCGGTTGCAACGACACTTGATAGGTCGCGCCGGGGCGCAGCGCCGCTGACGGGCGAAAGGCCAGCGTAGAACCGTTCCATGTGACCGCACCTTCAAGGGTGGCGAGGATGTCATCCGGCGTGAGGGCTTGTCCGGCGCGGTCTGCCGGAACTTCGACCACTTGAAGGCGCTCCGGCACGCTGTCGCGCTGCATGGCCTCGCTGAATTGCAGGGTGATATTGCCCGTGCTGCGTGCCATGCCCATCGGCGACACCCGTTCGAGCGTCACCCCTACCCGATCACCGAGCAGAATCGTGAATACTAGCGCCAGCAGCAGAGCGCCAATGACCAGCGCCACATGGCGATCAAAGCGGGTGAGCGCAGGCCGCAGCCGATTGCGAACAACAGGATCAGGGGTCATTGCACCTTCAGCAACAAACAGTCTCTATTCAATGGCGATTCGACTCAAGCCTAGCACAGCCGCGCCTCACCTGCGAGATGGAGTTGGGCTGGCAAGGGGCGTTTGCGCTCAACGCCGTTTGCGCTTGTTGGCCTGCGAGAGTTCGTCGTCGTACACTTCGGTGATTTCGCCGTCGTCGGTGAGTTCCAGCCGGCTGCGGCGGTCATTCTTGGGCTTTTCGTAGGCCATGCTGCGCTCGCGTTCACGCTGAATCTCGCGCTGGATTTCGCGTTCGCGCTTCTCCGCGCCGCCGCCGTATTTGTTGTAGTAGTCGCTGATGTGCGAGAACAGGCCGATTCCCCAGAAGAACATGACGATTAAAGGCCACGGGAAATCTATGACCTGCTGCACCTCAGACGGCAAGGCCGTCCCACTTATCGTCTGGAAGATTTGCGGCGCGTCACTCGCCCATATCGCCCACATCAACAGGTTCACGAACACGTAAACCGCCGTGTGGATGATGACGCCCGTCCGTTCCTCGCGGCGCTTGATGACCCGTTCGCGGATGCGTTTTTCTTCGATCTCCTCCGGCGTGAGTCCGGCGTTCGAGCCAGCAGAGGCTTCGCGCACTGCCACTTCAATCTGGTTGGCGATGCGCTCCACCCACTGCGCCCCTTTGCGAACACCCTCTTCTACTTTGCGCCCCGCGCTCTGAAACTCCAGTTGAAATTCCACTTTGGGCGACTGGGACGATTGCTGCGCGTTCGGGCTGGGGATGCTGACGTACTTGCGCCCGCCCTCGTCCATGCGGACAGGTGGAATCGGCGCGGCACGCTGCGCGAACGAACGCTCGGCCTGTATCCGCCCGATCAGCGCCCAAATCCAGTAGGCTACTGTCCTGCACCGCCATGCGGAAGGCATCCATCAGCGCGTTGGGGCTGTCGTACCGTTCCGAGGGTTGCTTGGCAAGCGCCTTCATCAGCACATTTTCCACTTCCGGCGTGATATTCGGGTTCATCTCCGAAGGGCGCGGGAGTTCGGTGTAAATATGATCGTGAACGACGGCATAAGGCGTGTCGGCGGTGAACGGCACGCGCCCCACCACCATCTCGTACAGGATCACGCCTAGCGAATACACATCGGTGCGCGGGTCGAGGTCGCGGCTGCCGCTGGCCTGCTCCGGCGAAATATACTGTGGCGTACCGAGAATCATGTCCTGACTCATGGTGGTCGTGCCCATCTGGGCGATTCGCGCCAGCCCGAAATCCGTCAGGTAAGGGGTGCCGCTGCTATCCAGAATGATGTTGGAAGGCTTGACATCGCGGTGCAGCACGCCCCGGCGGTGGGCATAGGTCAGTGCGTCCGCCACGCTGCCCATGATGCGGGTGACTTCGCTCAGGGGCAGCGGCCCGCGTGAAAGGACTTTCTTGAGCGTTTCGCCTTCCACATACTTCATGACCAGATAGGGTTGGTTGTTCTGTTCGGCATAGTCGAACACTGGAACGATGTGCGGGTGTTCCAGATTGGCGACAATCTGCGCCTCGCGCTCGAAACGCGAAATAAAGTCCGGCTCGGCGCTAAAGGCCGCATGGAGCGCCTTAATCGCCACATAGCGATCTAGCTTGGGGTGATAGGCTTTGTACACATTCGCCATGCCACCCGTACCCAGCGGCCCGATCACCTGATATGGCCCGACCATCTGCCCTTCGTTGAATGCCATGCCGCCCCCAGAACGTCCGTCTATTGCTGCCTGTATTATAGCGCGTCCGATGAGGGGCGCTGCATATCCGCCCGTTCCGCCGCGTCGTCCGCGTCCAGCGGTTCTTCGACCAGTTCGCCATCGTCGGTGAGCGACAGCAACCGCTTGCGTTTGGTCACAAGCGGCAGATCATCGTCCACACCCAACCGCTGCATTTCTATATCCAGCGCCCGCGCCATCGCCCGTTCGCGCATTTTCTGCTGCCAGCGGCGCGACCCGATGCTTAAGCTCATGATGTGGAAGAACAACCCCATCAGCGAACCAATTGTCACCAGCATCATCATGCCGAAGGTGTCCTCGGTCAAAGGAGCGTTCGAGCTGAGCAGCACCGCCCAAGCCACCGTCGAAAACACCACCGAAACCACAAAATGCCCGAAGAACATGCCGAAACGCGCCTGCTTCTTTTCGCGTTCCAGTTCAACCTGCATCGTGCGACGCAGTTCACGTAAGTTCACCTGATCGAGTGACATTCTGCCTCCGGGGTGATCTTTTCAACGAACGCGGTGTTCATCTGTAATACGCACCAGACGAACGAAAAGTTGTAAACGGATTGCACACCCCAACATGACTAAAGGGTGGTTTTCGCTATTGTCAAACAATTATATACTGCGTTAAGCGCATGGTGACGCTGAGAGAGTGAATGACGCAATCCACCGCTTCTACCTCCCCCAAACGATCCCCCAACGTGCCGCCACTGGCATCGTTCGTGTTCATGCTGGTTGTCTTGTTCGCGGTGATGGTGATCGTGGGGGTACTTCTCGGTCAACAAAACGACATTCTGCTCACGGAAGCCGCAGGCGAAGAATGGGCGTTGGCGGCGGTACAAACCAACCGCACCCTGTTGCTGGCGCTGGGAATCGCCGCCTTCGCGCTGATGGGGCTGCTGCTGGTGTTCATGATCCGGCTGCGGCGCTATGTGGCTGAACGCGCCGCAACCGAGGCGCTGGCGCTGGCACGGATGCGTGGGCGCGAAAGTGAACTCACCGCCCTCCGCGCCACCCTGAAAGCCTTGATGAGCAACAGTTACGAAGGCATGATCTTCGTCGAGGGAAACCGCGTCAAATCCAGCAACCGGGCGCTGACCCGTCTGACCGGCTATACCGACAGCGACCTTCAGAACAGCCTATTTGCAGAAAATGGCGCTTCTGCGCCGGAGAACGATCTGCGCCGCCTGTACGAAACCCTCTCCGCCGCCGTGCGCAAGGGCGGGCTGTGGCAGGGGCCGTTCACGTTGCGCTCCAAATCCGGCGAAACGCTGGAACTGCATGTGGTCGGCGCACCCATCGAAGGGCAAAACGAACACCTGCTCATCGTCATCCGCGACAGCAGCCACGAAAAACGTTTGCGCGAACAACAAACCAAGTTCGTGTCCAACGCTTCGCACGAACTTCGCACGCCGCTGGCGAACCTCAAAACGCGCCTGTACCTGCTTCGCCGCCAGCCGGACAAAGTGGATGAACATCTGCCCGTGCTGGAGGACGTGACCAACTACATGCAGCAGTTGATTGACGAGATGATGGATATGGGGCGTTTCGAGCGCGGCGTAGTGTTGCTCCAGCGCGACAACGGCAACCTGCAAGACCTCACCGCCGAAGCCGTCGAAAACTACCAAATCCGCGCCGAGCGTCGTTCGATCACGCTGAAAACTGATTTCACCGCCGACCCGCTGCCGGTGTTCGTAGACCACAAACGCATCATGCAGGTCATCACCAACCTGATCGCCAACGCCATGAACCACACGCCACAGCAGGGTACGGTGCAAGTGCGCCTGCGCCGCGATGTGGACGGTGACGGGGGCGTGGTGGAAGTGCAGGACAACGGGGTGGGCATCTCGCAAGAAATGCTGACCGCCGCCTTCCAGCCGTTCGCCACCGCCAGCATGGGGCTGGTGACGGGGACGGTGTTAGGGTTGAGCCTCGCCAAAGAGATCATCGAGCTGCATGGCGGGCGCATCGCCGTCGAAAGCGAAGAAGGCAAAGGAACGTTGTACCGCGTCCGGTTGCCGCTGCTGTCACCCCTCACCGTAGAATAAAAAAAGCCCCCGGCAGACTAGCAGAGTTCCGGTTTTAACGTTACGCTTAGGGCATAAAAATATTTAGTTATTAGGATGAGTGGTCTGTGGTAGGCGTGCAAGCGACCCCCAGCGCGGCCTTCACCACCAGTGGCCCGCGCCCCGTTAATCTCCGTACCGATCTGGCAGCATTAGCTGACCTGATTGAAATTGCCTTTGCAAGCAGCATGGACAACAGCGGCAGGGCTGCTGTACGCGAAATGCGGACTATGAGCCGTATGCCCAGCCAGTTTCTTATCAACGGGTTGAGCAGCCTGTCGCAAGGCATGGGGCAGGGCTGGGTGTGGATTCAGGATGGTCGTCTGGTCGGGAACGTCTCGATTTACCCGGCCAACGGGGTAGGCGACGAACGCCACACATGGGTGATCGTGAATGTAGCCGTTCACCCGGATTACCAGCGACAGGGGATCGCCGCCCAACTGATGCAGGCCAGCATGGATATGATCGCCGAACGCGGCGGGCGAGCCGCCATCTTACAGGTGGATGCCGACAACCCTACAGCACGCCGTTTGTATCAGCGGTTGGGATTCCACGAAGAACGCGGCTGGACAAGCTGGCGGCGCAGCGCCACTTACGACCTGCCGCCGCCGCTGGATCGCAGCGAAGTTCGCATCGCTCGCCGCCGCGCTACCGAATGGCAGGCGGAATATGCGCTGGCGGAACAGGTGCGCCCCAACGAACGCGGCGGAATCGGTTGGCTGCGTCCGCTGCATCCGTCTGCTTTTCAGCGCAGCCTGTGGCAGCAAATTGGCGATTGGTTCAGTTTTCGCAGCGCCGAACGCTTGGTCATCCGTTCGGAGGACGAAAGCCGCATCCTTGCGGCGCTGTGGGTGGAAAACGGGTTTGGCAGCGTCAGCACACAACTGACGCTGCTGGTGCATCCCGATTATGAAGGCTTGTACGACGAAGTGCTGCTGAACAGCGGCGTGCGGCGGTTTGGCAACGCCCCCCTGACGCTGGAACACCCCGAAGATTGCATCCTCACCAACAGCCTTCTGCGCCGCTACCATTTCAGCATTCGCCGCGATGTCATCCACATGCGCTGGGATGTGCCGCCCCGGTGAAAACGGTATTCCCTACGGAGTGAATCAATCGAATGGAACTACTGATCGTTTTCATGCTTACGCTGGTCAACGGCGCGTTAGCTATGGCTGAAATCGCTATTGTTTCGGCGCGAAAAGTGCGGCTTCAACCGTTAGCCGATGATGGCGATGAAGGCGCAAAACGAGCCTTAGAGCTGGCTGCTGCGCCGAATCGCTTCCTCTCCACTGTACAGATCGGAATCACGCTGGTCGGCGTGCTGAACGGCGCGGTGGCCGGCGCGACCCTATCCAACGAATTGGCTACCACGCTCAACGGCTTGATACCGGCACTGCAACCGGTCAGTCAGGCCATCGCTTTCAGCGTTGTGGTGGTTTTTACCACCTACATCTCATTGGTCGTAGGCGAATTAGTTCCGAAACGGCTGGGGATGCAAAACCCAGAACGTGTCGCACGGTTGATGGCCGCCCCCATGCACCGCCTTTCGCGGCTGACCGCGCCAGTGGTGCGGCTGTTGAGCTTCTCGACAGATGTGTTGCTGCGCGTGCTAGGCGGATGGCAGACTGATGAACCTCTCGTGACCGAAGATGATATTCACGGCCTGATCGCGCAGGGGGTCGAAACGGGCGTGTTCGATGAAGATGAGCGCGAAATGGTCGCCGGGGTATTCAGTCTGGATGATATGCGGGTGAGCGCCCTGATGACTCCCCGGACAGAAATCGAATGGTTGAATTTGGATGATCCGCCGGAAGCCAACCTCCGCAGAATCGTGGATAGTCAGCATTCACGCTTCCCGGTGGCGCGTGGGTCGCTCGATCAAGTGGTGGGCATCCTGCGTGCCAAAGATTTACTGAACGCCGCCCTCACAGGCGTTGAACGGCTGAATTTCAACACGCATGTCAAAGAGGCGTTGTATATCCCGGAGAGCGCCACCGCTGCCCACACGCTGGAACTGTTCAAACAGTCCCAACGCCACATCGCGCTCATTCTGAGCGAATATGGCGGTGTAGAAGGGCTAATCACGCTCAATAATCTGGTCGAACAGATTGTGGGCGGCATCGAACCGCCTGAAGCCACTCAACGTGAGGATGGTTCGTGGTTGCTGGATGGATTACTGATGATAGAAGACCTCAAGGCGCTATTTGACCTGAGTCTGTTGCCGGGGGAGGAGGATGGACATTTTCAGACCCTCGGTGGTTTCGTCATGGCGCAGTTAGGACATATCCCCGCCGCCGCCGATTCGTTCGATTGGAA
>CAIPFY010000183.1 GCA_903864435.1 uncultured Chloroflexota bacterium
AGAGGCAAGAACCCTCAACCCCCAACCCCTTCTCCCTCAGGGCGAAGGGGAGGGAGAGAGGCAAGAACCCTCAACCCCCAACCCCTTCTCCCTCAGGGCGAAGGGGAGCTGAGGGGGCGACACTAGATTGGAATTGAGGGGAAATCGCTAACGGAAATGCTCGTGATTTCTCCCTCATTTAATTTTACTGTCGCCCCCTCAGCCCCTCAGGGCGAAGGGGAGGGAGAGGTGGAAGTGTCGCATTTCTCTGGAAGTCCCTCGCCCTGAGGGAGAGGGATTTAGGGTGAGGGTTGTTACACCCTTGTCACTTGTGCGGAAGGCGCTTGTTGGTCACAATCAGCGGCATCGGACATTGCACCGGAATCCGGCAGCCCTTATGGAACTGATCGAGTCGCACATCAATCCGGCGGACGAACGCTTTCAGGCCAACGCCGCGCATCATCGTGCGCTGGCGGCGGAACTGCGCGAACGCCTGTCGCGTGTGCGCGGCGGCGGCGGGGAAGCCTACCGTCAGCGCCAGCGCGAACAGGGCAAGCTGTTCGTCCGTGACCGCATAGACGCGCTGCTCGACCCCGGTTCGCCCTTTCTGGAACTCGCGCCCTTCGCCGGATGGGAACTGTATGCCGACGACACGCCCTCCGGCGGGATTGTGACCGGAATCGGGCGGGTGAACGGCGTGGAGTGCCTCATCATCGCCAACGATGCGACGGTGAAGGGCGGCACGTATTATCCGATCACGGTGAAGAAGCATTTGCGGGCGCAGCAGGTGGCGCTGGAGAATAACCTGCCCTGCCTGTATCTGGTGGATAGCGGCGGCGCGTTCTTGCCGATGCAGGACGAAGTGTTCCCGGATGCCGACGATTTCGGGCGCATCTTCTACAATCAGGCGGTGATGAGCGCCGCCGGCATCCCGCAGATCGCCTGTGTGATGGGCAGTTGCACGGCGGGCGGCGCGTATGTGCCTGCCATGTCCGACGAAACGGTGATCGTGAACAAGACCGGCACGATTTTCCTCGGTGGGCCGCCGCTGGTGAAGGCCGCAACGGGCGAGGATGTGACCGCCGAGGAGTTGGGCGGGGCGCGGGTGCATACGCAACTCTCCGGCGTGGCGGATCATTACGCCGAGGACGACGCGCACGCGCTGGAGATTCTGCGCGGAATCGCGGGGACGCTCAACCGGCGCAAGCGGGTGGAAATGGACATCGCCAAACCCGAAGCGCCGCGTTATAATCCGCAAGAATTGTACGGGGTGCTGCCCACCACTTTCCGCGAGACGGTGGACGCCCGTGAACTGGTGGCGCGGATTGTGGACGGCAGCCGCCTGCGCGAGTTCAAAGCCGACTACGGCACGACGCTGCTGACGGGGTTCGCCCGCATCGAGGGCTATCCGGTGGGGGTGATCGCCAACAACGGCGTGCTGTTCAGCGAGAGCGCCCTGAAGGGGGCGCATTTCATCGAACTGTGTACGGCGCGTCATATCCCGCTGCTGTTCCTGCAAAACATCACCGGCTTCATGGTGGGCAAGGAATATGAGCAGCGCGGGATCGCCAAAGACGGCGCGAAACTGGTACATGCGGTGGCGAACGCCCGTGTGCCGAAGCTGACCGTGATCGTGGGCGGGAGCTTCGGGGCGGGCAATTACGGCATGTGCGGGCGGGCGTATGCGCCGCGCTTCCTGTGGATGTGGCCCAACAGCCGCATCAGCGTGATGGGCGGGGAGCAGGCGGCCAATGTGCTGCTGACGGTCAAGCGCGACCAGCTCAAGCGCGGCGGCAAGCCGGATATGAGCGCGACGGAGCAGGCGGCCTTCAAGCAGCCCATCCTCGACCAGTACGAGCGTGAGGGCAGCCCGTATTATTCCAGCGCCCGTTTGTGGGATGACGGCATCCTCGACCCGCCAGAGACGCGGCGGGTGCTGGGGCTGGCACTGAGCGCCTGTTTGAACGCGCCGCCCGAAAACACCCATTTTGGCGTGTTCAGGATGTAGTAGAATAAAGTGCGGTGGAATGCCTTTCGCCTGCGCCCATTTGTTTTGTGGTGTTATTCATTATTAAGGGTAAGTTGCCATGTTGGATGCCGCTAAACCTTATGTGCTGATTATCGAAGATACCGAGGATATTGCGGTTATCCTTCAGATTACGTTGAGTACTTCCGGCTTTGAGACGCGCCACGCACCCAACGGGACGCAAGCGTTGCGGATTTTCGGAGAGCGCCGCCCCGATCTGATTCTGCTGGACATCGGCATGCCGGATATGAACGGTTGGCAGGTGTTGGAAGCCATCAAGAAGCAGTTCCCGGATGCCAATATGCCGGTGATCGTGCTGACGGCCTTCGATGACCCCGCCAATAAGCTGATCGGCAAGCTGCAACACCTCGTCTATCGCTACCTCACCAAGCCGTTTGACCCGGAACGCCTGCGTACCACTGCCCGCGAAGCAGTGGGAATGGCCTCTCCCGATGCCGGACGATCCTAACGCCCGTTACGAGGAAATCCTGCGCCGCTTGCAGGAACGGCAAACCCGCGAGGCTGCCGTCCCGCAGCAAGACGCACTGGCGACGGCGCTGGACAGCCTCGGCGCGCTGGGTGCGCTGGAAGCGGTCAAGAAGCGCCGCCCGCCCGCGCTGCGCGTGTATGGGCCGAAGCCGTTCAGCGGCCTGCTGCCCGTCATGTGGTCGGGGGTGTGCGTGTGGTATAAGCCCAAAGGGTATTTCCACTACGAAACGCTAGGGATTTTAGGCGTGTGGCTGCTGCGGCGAGGCGAGGGCATCGAGGTGCGAGTGGGCGTGAAAACGCTGCCGTTCAGTGCGCCGGTGTTCAACCCCGAATCGTATTATCACCACATCCGCCGCAAGTTTGATTTGTTCTACACGGGGGATGCCTCCCCGCCGGAGGCCGCAAGCTGCCTGTGGGCCGCGCCTTACGCGCCGCAGGAACGCCTGTCGCAGCGGGAGGCGCTGGCGGCGGCGCTGGCGACGTGGCGCGAGTCGTTCATGCCCAAAGACTCCTGATAAGGGAGCGATAGCCGCTTTTGTGGTACAATCTCGCCTCTAAACTTGACCGATTACACCTAACAGGACAGGGCGCATGAGCGAGTGGAAACCCGTCGTCGGGCTGGAGATTCACGCCGAGTTAATGACCGAAAGCAAGATGTTCAGCGCCTGCCCGGTGGTGGACAGCGTGGAGGCCGAACCGAATACGGCGGTGGATGCCGTTTCGCTGGGGCTGCCCGGTACGTTGCCTGTGATTAATCAGCGGGCGATGGAGTTCGGGTTGATGGTGGGGTTGGCGCTCAACTGCACCATTCCGCCCGTGAACCAGTTCGCCCGCAAAAGCTACTTTTACCCTGACCTGCCCAAAGGCTACCAGATCAGCCAGTATGATCGCCCGCTGGCGGTCAACGGTTGGGTGGATATTGATGTCACGCCGGAGACGGGCGACCCCTACACCAAGCGCATTCGCATCCGCCGCGCCCATCTGGAAGAGGACACCGGCAAGCTGACGCATGTGGGCAGCGAGAGTCTGGTGGACTACAACCGCGCCGGTGTGCCGCTGCTGGAGATCGTGACCGAGCCGGACATCAACAGTGCCGAGGAAGCCGAAGCTTTCGGGCGCAAGCTGCGCGCCATCCTGCAATATCTGGGCGTGAACAACGGCGATATGTCCAAAGGCGTGCTGCGGATGGAGCCAAACATCAGCGTGCTGCACCGCACCGATACCGCCTTCCGCACCCGCACCGAAGTCAAAAACTTAAACAGCATCCGCAATGTGTTTCGGGCGATCAAAGCCGAAACCGAACGCCAGATCAAGCTGTATCTGGGCGGGGGGACTGTCAAGCAGGCCACGTTGGGCTGGGACGAGGGCAAGCAAAAGCTGGTTATTCAACGCTACAAGGAAACGGCAGACGAGTACCGCTACTTCCCGGAGCCGGATTTGCCCATCGTGGAAATGAGCCGCGAATGGGTGGAGCAGGTTCGGTTGAGCCTGCCGGAACTGCCGGATGTGAAGCGCGAACGCTTCGAGACGGCCTTCGGGTTGAGCCATTACGACGCGACGGTGCTGTGTATGGATCGCGCTGTGGCACAGTATTTCGAGGACGCGCTGGCGGCGGGCGCTGCGCCCAAATCCGCCGCGAACTGGATGCTAGGCAGTCTGTTCAGTTTGATGAACCGCGATGGCGTGGAGCGCGACGCGGTGGGGACGGCGAGGGTGTCGGCGGCGGCGCTGGCTGAACTGGTCAAACTGGTGGACGGCGGGCAGATCAACAAAGGCACGGGCGCAACCGTGCTGACCGAGATGTGGGAGACAGGCGCGGGCGCGGCGGCGATTGTCGCTGAAAAGGGGCTGGCGCAAGTTTCCGACAGCGGCGCACTGGCGGCGGTGGTGGCGCAGGTGTTGGACGAGAACGCGGCGATGGTGACGGATTATCTGGGCGGCAAGGATAAGCTGTTCGGGGCGCTGATGGGCATGTGCATGAAGGCGCTGAAGGGCAAAGGCAACCCGCAGATCGTGACCGATTTGCTCAAGCAGCAGATTGATGCGCGGCGTTCGGGTTAGGGGGGCGTGACGAACTGCTGTACGATGCGGATGATGACTTCCAGCTTGAAGGGTTTGGCGATGAACTCATTCGCGCCGAGCTGAAAGGCTTCGTCGCGGATTTCGGGCTGCGGGGCGGCGGTCATCAGCAGGAACGGAATGTGCGCGTACAGGGCGCTGCCGCGAACGGCGGCCAGCAAGCTCAGGCCGTCCATGATGGGCATAAACATATTGCTCAGGATTAAAGCCGGTAGCGTCTGGCTTTGTTCGAGTGCAACGAGCGCCTGCTGACCGTTATGGGCGGTGATGATGCCAAATCCGCGCATGCCAAGCGCAAGCGACAGCAAATTCAATATCTCTGGACTATCGTCCACGATGAGTATTGCCATGTATTCCCTAATTCCCTTATTGTCGGAATAAGTATAACGAAAGATAATGTCGTTGTACAATTTGATACATGATAGTTCTATGAGGTGGTAAAAGAGGCGCTGCGGATTTTGAAAATCAAACTGTAGACTGGTCAAAATGGCGAATATGCGATAGAATAGGTGTTCTAATCACAGCCTTGCACAATCAGAACGGTTTATCAAAGGAGTTTAGGATATGGCTGGTTGGAGTCAAACGATCATTGTGGGGAACGTGGGGCGGGATGTGAACTTTCGCTATACGCAAACGGGCGTACCGGTGGCAGATTTTTCGGTGGCGGTGACGCGCCGTTTCGGTAAAAGCGATTCGGGCGAGCGTCAGGAAAAAACGACATGGTTCCGCGTGACCTGCTGGCGCAATCTGGCGGAAGTGGCGAACCAGTACGTTCACAAAGGCTCTCAGATTATGGTCGTTGGTACGGTGGAAGCGAGTGCGTATACCGACAAGAACAACCAACCGGCAGCCAGCCTCGACCTGACGGCGGACAATTTCCAACTGCTGGGCAGCCGCGCTGACCGCGAAGGTGGCGACGACTACCAGGGCGGCGGCAGTGGCGGGTACAGCGGCGGTGGCGGGAGTGGCGGCGCTGGGAATGGTGGGTACAGCGGCGGTGGCAGCGGCAGCGGTTCTCGTGGGGGGAGCGCGCCGCCGGATAACATCGGGGACATTCCGTTCTAGCGAATTTTTACCCTCACCCCCAACCCCCTCTCCGTAGTAACAGGCGAGGGGGCATAAGGCAACCCTCATCCCTTGCGCTTGCGCGTCAGGGCGAAGGGGAGCAAGCGCAGCGAATCAAAAAGGCATCTGCGAAGCCCTCCGCCATCCACTGGCGCGGGGGTTTTTTATTGCGGGGCAACCGGCAGCCGCACATTGAAGCAGGTGCCGCGCCCGATTTCGCTGTCGGCGCTGATCGTGCCGCCGTGCAGTTCCACAATTTCGCGGGTGATGCTCAAGCCCAAGCCCATGCCCTGACCGATTTTGCGGATGCGGTAGAACGGCTCGAACAGGTGCGGCAGGTGTTCGGGGGCGATGCCCGTGCCGGTGTCCTCCACTTGGATGAGCGCCTGCCCGTCGTCGGCATGGCACAGGTGCAGGGTGACAGTGCTGCGCTCCGGGCTGTAGGCGATAGCGTTCACGGCTAGGTTCGTCACCACTTGATGCAGGCGATCCGCATCCCCCATCACCACAAGCGGTTCGGGCGGCAGATCGGTTTGCAGCGTGATTTGCTTGAGTTCGGCTTCCGGCGCGAGGAGTTCCTGTATTTTCCCAAGCAGGGGTTGTAATTCGACGGGGGCGGGATGGATTTCGATCACGCCGCGCTCAAAGCGATTCTGGTTGAGCAGGTCGGTGACGAGGCGCTCCATGCGGTTTGAGGTATCACGCAGAAGTTGCAGGTGGCGTTCCATATCCTGCGGCTTGCGCTGCGCCAGATCGAGGCGGGTTTTGAAGGCGGTCAGCGGGTTGCGGAGTTCGTGGGCGGCGGCGGCCACGAACCGCGCCTGTCGCGCTTCCAATTCGCGCTCTTTGCTCACATCGCGGTAGACCGTGACGCGCCCAATCGGTTCGCCATCATTGGTGCGGATGCTGGTTCCGGTGATGGAGACCTCAA
>CAIPFY010000184.1 GCA_903864435.1 uncultured Chloroflexota bacterium
CGACACGGCATTGCAAGTCCGATTGGATGAGATTCTGCGCAAGGCAGCAGTGGGCGTGGTCTGCACCGCATTGCATCGATTCGTGACGCGCCACCTCCGGTAGAGTCTGACCGAAAGGCCGCGAATGAAACTGGTTTAGGCACGAAATGCCGGGGAGTTGGCGAAGCAGCCCCGCGCCTAGGAGATCCTCCGGGCACTCTGGGAACCCCGTGCCGGACGCGTCAGCACGCAGGTTTCCCCTTAATGATTTCCCTTTCCTTCGCAGCCGGAAGACCTATCTTCCGGTTTGAAGCGATGGCTCGCAACCCCACAGCACGCGCATCCGGCAGATCCGCAAAGCCCAAGGAGGTTCCGTGGTAGTCGTAAAAGTGCCGTGTGATGCCGGTTGCACGAATCGAGGTGGCAATATGCAGATTCCTGACAATTTAGCTAAATAAATTAGATATATGAATTGGCATCATATCAAATTGAATAACATTCGCTGGCGTTTGTTCGGCTGTGCGGCAATCGGTGTCATCCTTGGTGCTGCAGGATGCATCCCAGGCAAGAGTTATCCTCGGGATGCTATCGAAGCACCAGTCGCAGTCTATCTAGTAGAAGAGTCAATCGACGCTTACGTCCCTGTGCGTGCCATCAAATCGCCTGCATTGGATGATTTCATAAATAATCCGAGAGATCTGGTGAGTGTTTCAAGCAACGGACACGCGGCGGATGGGTATTACGTCCAAATGGCCATTGTGAAAGCTAATAGTGCACAATGTGTGATTTGGTCATTCGCAAATAGCGGAGAGTTTGTGGTACAAGATAAGGTTGTGAGGGTAAGTAGAAATGGGGAAGTTGCTTTTATGCCGAAAAACGAAAATTTGCCTTTTAAGTTCTTTAAATCACCTACTTTGTCCAATATCGCGCGGGGGTTGCAAACGGTAAGATGACCCCCTCCGACCGCTTGCCGTAAAGTTGTCGGTGTTATCGGTCCACGAGCAGATCCTCCATCAGGAAAACACTTGGATAGAGATTGGAAATTATGGGTATCGGATACTTCAGTTACGCTGAAGTTGCCTTCTGGATCCGAATATGCTTTCGAGCGAGTCAAAGCACCTGATGAAACGCCCAAGAGTGAACCCCCTGAGCCCTGCTGAAACTGGCATCATGATCCGGTCTGGAAAAGCCCGCCAGCCGAACGAATGGCGATCATTCCCCGCGTGCAGATCGCAACGATGCCGAGCGCCAGGCGCAGGCAGAAGTTGCCGTCAAACCGCAACGGCGCAGCAGCCGCATACGATGATACCACCGCATGAAGTGATGCCGCAGTCGCGCTTGGTCCCGTTGCGAAGGATGGCAGGTTCAAGGTCCGGTCATGGCCAGCATCCAACACGTCATCCATCACTTGAGTCAACATCACGAGGTTGAAGAGCAGCCGCAGATCCTCAGCCTGCCGGGTTTCGAGTTCCGCGGCGGACAGTTGGGTGCCGCTCGCCAACGCCCACAGCAACGCCAGAGATAGGCGGTTCACGGTTTCGCGATAGAGCTTGACCACCGCGATGGGTTCACCGTGGTTAGGTCGCGACCGTTCGTAGCGCCGCAATCGTTTCGCATAACACCAGACGACTTCCCGATGCGGTGATCGCGCAAACCAGGTCACCTGCTCGCGCAAGGCCACAGGATCAACGACGTCGCCATCAAAGCGGTCGTTCAGCAGCGCACCGAGTTCCATCGCTTCAATCACCGCCCGCCGCAGATCCGGCCGCAGCCTAATCCCGCGCGAACGCAGTGCCGCCGTGATGGCGACGACAGCGAGCGCCCGCAGTGGAGTGCCCGGCCGCCGTGCCACCAGCAGCCGGAGGTTAGCCACCAGCGCCACCAGCGCGGCAGGAATACCCATCCAGGCAAAGGGCGTGGCTTTTCCATGCGGCTCACAGCCAAAGCCTGCCACGACTTTTGCCTCTCGTCACCCCAAACGTTACCTCGCGGGTTCGTAGTGGTTTGGTTAGCTTTCTGGCGGGGTAACAATAGGCGCGGAATCCTTGGCGATCCGGTCGAGGACACCGTTGACAAAACGATGTGAGTCCGTGGTGCCGAAGCGCTTGGCGAGTTCGATCGCCTCGTTGATGATGACCTTGGC
>CAIPFY010000185.1 GCA_903864435.1 uncultured Chloroflexota bacterium
ACTACGGATAGATTAAACTACGCTTATTGAATTTGCGATATAATCAGTACAGTGTGAAATTTCACACATTGGCCTAAATCGCAGAATTCATAGCCGATTGAGCGTTCTATCAAGAGGTGACATCTGTGAGTGTAGCGCCCCGCAACAGCCGAGTTCTAATGCTCAATGGCAGCAGTTGGGAACCGCTGGCCGTTATCTCGGTTCTCCGCGCCATTAACCTGATACTGGCTGGCAAAGCTGTGGTCATCGAACAGTCGGGGGAGTTCCTCAAGACGATCCGCGACCAGTTCCCTGTGCCTTCGGTCATCGCCTTGCGGACGTACATCAACGTCCCGCGCAGGCAAGCACACTGGAGCCGCAAAGGGGTGCTGGTGCGCGACAACTACACCTGCATCTACTGTGGCCTGCAACCGGGCGGCATGGTGAAGGGCAAAGCAATCTCCAAGCACGAGTTCACGGTGGATCACATCCTGCCCAAGTCACGCGGGGGTAAGGACACATGGACGAACACGGCCTGCGCCTGTTACGGTTGCAACCATCGCAAGGGCGACAAGCTCCCCAACGAGATCGGCATGAAACTCAAATGGGAGCCGAAAACGCCGCGCACAAGCTATCTGGTGATCGCGGTAGGCACCGGCCCGGATGCGTGGAAACGGTATGTCGAAATCTCCAGCGGTGACTAAAAACGGGGACGCGAGTCCCCGTTTTTGTATCCCCTCGCGGCAAGTGCGCTAAATATTCTCTGCAACTAAACCCCCTGCAAGCGCGTATTGCTGTGTATACATGCCTGCTTTATCTCTACAGCAATACAGGGGGAAACCACGCCATGCCCGATGTGATGGTCGAAGTACGGGGTCTGGCTAAAACATACCGCCGCGCCGACGGTTCGGAAGTGCAGGCCGTGCGCGGCATTGATCTGGACATCTACAAAGGCGAAATTTTCAGCATGCTCGGCCCGAACGGGGCGGGCAAAACCACCACCATTTCGATGATTAGCGGGCTGCTGGCACCCACCGCCGGACGCGCCACCATCGGCGGGTTCTCCATCACCACACAGGGGATGCAGGCCAAGAAGCTGCTAGGCGTCGTCCCGCAGGAGATTGCGCTCTATCCCACCCTCAGCGCCCGTCAGAATCTTGAGTTTTTCGGACGCATGTACGGAATGGGCGGGCGCGAACTGCAAAAAAATGTGGATGAAGTGCTGGACTTCACCGACCTCAAAGAACGCCAGAAAGACCGCGTGGAGACCTTCTCCGGCGGCATGAAGCGCCGCGTGAACATCGGCGTTGGCCTGCTGCACAAGCCGCAACTGGTGTATATGGATGAGCCAACTGTCGGCGTAGACCCGCAGAGCCGCCGCCGCATCCTCGATACCGTCATCCGGTTGCGCGAAGAACGGCAGATGACCGTCCTGTACACCACGCACCTGATGGAAGAAGCGCAAGAACTGAGCAACCGCGTGGGCATCGTGGATCACGGGCAGATGATCGCCCTCGGCACGGTGGGCGAACTGATTCAGAAAGTGGGCGAAGATGACCGCCTGATTTTGAACATCGGGGAGCAAAGCGTGCCGGATTCCGTCCGCACCCGTCTGCTACAGGAAGTGCCGGGCGTATCCACCATCGAATTCGCCCCGCCGCCGCCGACCAACGGCAACGAACACCCCGCGAACAGCCAACTGACCATCCTCGCCCAGCGTGGACGGCGGGCGCTGCCGGTCATCATTCAGATCGTGAACGAAGCGCGGATTGACATCCTCTCGGTGGAAGTGCGCGAACCCGATCTGGAAGCGGTCTTTTTGCAGCTTACGGGCCGCGCCCTGAGAGACTAGCGATTATGCGTAAAATTTGGACGATTGCCCAAAAAGAACTGTACATCATCTTCCGTGACCGCAATCTGGTGCTGGTGATGATGGCCGCGCCGCTGACCGTCGCCACGCTCATCGGGCTGGCCTTCGGCGGGGGCGGCGGCAGCGACATCAGCATCCGCGACATTCCGGTTGCCATCGTCAACCTCGACACGGGCGCGAACGAGCAGAACTACGGCGCGGTTTACGTCAACGCCTTCCTGCCGCCGGAGTCCGGCACATCTGCACCCGCCTGCCCCACCGCCGCCGCCACCACAACAGAGGATGGGAGCAGCGCCACCCTGCAAGACCTGACGAACGCGGTGCTGCTGGACGATGCCGCCGCCGCCCGTGCTGCGGTAGATGCCGGGGAGTATACCGCCGCCATCATCATTCCGGCGGATTTCAGCGCCCGCATCAGCTACGCGCAGAACAAGCCGATTGAAGCCGGCAGCGTGGAGGTGTATGCCAACGGCGGCCACGCCATCACGGCGGGGGTCATCCGCAGCATCACCGAGAGCATCGGCAGCCAGATCGCCACCGGCACGATCACCGTCGCCGCCACGATTGACAGCCTGATCGAACGCGCCCGCAGCCATCCGGCCTTCGGGCTGGCCTTTCTCGCCGCCTCACAAAATGGCAGTTTCCAGCCGGATTTCGCCTGCGCCTTCGTGCCGAACCTCAGCGGAATCGGCATCGAACAGCAAACGGTGGAGGGGCGCAGCAGCACCAGCCCCGCCGCGCTGCTGGTGTTCTTCGGCGCATCACAGGCCATGTTCTTCAGCCTGTTCATGGGGCAGGAAGGCGTGAATAGCCTGTTCATCGAACGACGGCAGGGAACGCTCCAGCGGTTGATTATCTCGCCCACGCCGCGCCTATACATCCTGATCGGCAAGTTGGGCGGCACATTCATCGCCTGCACGCTGCAACTGGTGTTCCTGTTCATCGCGCTCACGCTGGTGGGCAGCATCCTGAACGGCGGGCTGCTGTTCATCTGGGGCAATAACCTGCCCATGATCGGCCTCACCATCCTCGGCGCGGCGCTGGCGGCCACCGGACTCGGCACGCTGATGGCGGGACTCGCCCGCACGCCGGAGCAGGGGCAGATCATCAGCCAGTTGTTGAACATCGGGCTGGCGGCGCTAGGCGGTTCGTTCGGCTTCCAACTGCCAGAGGCCGCCTCGCGCTTCTCGGTCATCTACTGGGGCGCGGACGCATTCCGCAAGCTGGCCGCCGGACAGAACGACATCACACTCAACCTGATCGTCCTGTTCGCGCACGGCATCATCCTGTTTACGGTGGGCTTCTGGTTCTTCAACCGCCGTGCGGACATCTAGGGGAAAATGTGATGCGTAAAATGCTCTATATTGCACTAAATGACCTGCGGGTGTTCTTCCGCGAACCGGGTTCACTGGTGGCGATCGTCCTCCTCCCCACCATACTCATGCTGGCAATTGGCTACGGCATCGGGCAAACCGCCATCGCCCCGACGCAGGTGCGGGTGGATGTGCTGAACAACGACGGCAGCGCCCTCACAGAACGCCTGCTGGGACAAATCCGCGCCGCCAACAACGCCCTTGTACTATGCCCGATGGACGACCAAGACGGCTCATGCCGGCTGGATGCCGCGCAACCGCTGACCGCCGAAGCCATCAGCCGCCGCCTGCTGGACAAGGTGACACAGGCCGCACTCGAAATTCCGGCGGGTTTCGGCGCGGCGCTCGAATCCGGTCAGACCGCCACCCTGATCTACCGTTCCAACAACAACGCCGCCTCGCCCGGAATCGCCCTGCAAGCGGTACAGGCGGCGGCGCAGCAGGTGGGTGGCGCACAGGTGGCCGCGCAGGTCGGCCTGTCGGTGGCGGAAGCCTACCCGCCCGTCGGCTTCAGCGATGATGCGGATCGCAGCGCCTTCCGGCAGGGCGTGTATGACCGCGCCACGACGCTGTGGGCGGATAATCCGGTGCGCGTGGACTACGTGCAGAGTACCGCGCCCAACGCCCCCGCTACTTCCAGCACACAGGCCGGTTTCGGGCAGTCCGTCCCCGGCATGGGCAGCATGTTCGTCATGTTCACGGTGATGACCGCGCTGTACGCCATCCTGCGCGAACGCCGCAACTGGACGTTCCAGCGGTTGGTGATGATGCCGATTGACCGCCGTTCGATTCTGGCGGGCAAAATCCTGATGTGGTTCACCGCCGGCATGATCGAATACGGCATCGTGTTCGGCATCGGCCTGCTGATCGGGCTGAATCTGGGGAACGATCTGCTGGCGCTGCTGCTGGTAATGGTCAGCTTTACGCTGTGCATCACCGCCCTCACCTTCACCATCTCCACGCTGGTCAAAACCGACGCGCAGGCCAACAGCACCAGCAACCTGCTTGCGCTCAGTCTAGCGCCGCTGGGCGGGGCGTGGTGGCCGCTGGAGATCGTGCCGCCCTTCATGCGGTCTATCGGGCATATCTCGCCCGTCGCGTGGGCGATGGATGCCTATAACAAGCTGTTGTTTGAACAGGGGACGCTGGTGACGGTGCTGCCGGAAATCGGCGTTCTGCTGGCGATCACGGCGGTGCTGTTCTTCATCGCGGTGCGCCGCTTCAAATACGAATAGCGCCCTCGCCCCCTGCCCCTCTCAAGGGTAGGTTTCGGGGGTGGAAAAACGAAAACAAAACGGGACAGCACGCAGGCCGTCCCCTACAGCCCTGAATATTCGCCTTCGTAGGGGCTGGCCTGCGTGCCAGCCCAGATGTATCCGCTTTCTCTTTAACATCTCACTCGTAAAAGGCGGGCGCTTTCTGGAGCGTATCCCATTGATCTTTGTCATGACCGAAGATCACCAGCCCGATCTGCTCCCGTTCGACCAGATCAAGCAGCTTGATCGTACTGGCACGGGTCGCTTCAGCGTCCGGGTTGTTGCCGTCGTCCTGCGCATCACGGGTAAAGCCCGCGCCGAAGGGGACAGCATCCACTGTCAATAAAATCGCCCCCGTTTTGGGCAGCCGCAGCAGCACCGATTGATGCCCCGGCACATGCCCGCTGGTCTCAATCAGTTCCAGCCCCGGCAGCAGTTCCGTGTCCCCGTCCACCAACCGGATACGCTCCATCGGCTGATCCCACTGGGGGCGATTGGCAGCAAAACGCGGGTTGGTCGCCGCATCCAGATGATGCACGCGCTGCACCACATACTGCGCCTTCGTGAAGGCCGCGTGCCGTCCGGCATGGTCAATATCATAATGCGTCGAAATGACGGTATCTATAGCGTCCGGTTTTAGACCCATGCTCGCCAACTGCTCGATCACATCCCGCCCATTCTCGAACTCGGTTTCGCCTTCAGGCATCACCTCCGGCAGACCTGTGTCAATCAGAATATTCCTGCCATCACCCGTTTGCACCAGATAGCACACAATCGGAATCTGGTACTCCGGCACAGACCCAACTTCCATCAGATACAGGCGCTGCACGGCATTCTGGCTCATCATCTTTTCCTTTTAGAAATAGACTCACAGGGCAAAAGCGGTAGATTTTGAGGTGTGTGATCGGGAGAGGAAAAAGCGAAAATAACCGTTTGCGGAGGTTAATGCAGCTCAAATTCGGCTTCGTGGCACACGCGCAGCGCACCCGCCAACTCGTGACCGATGACCTGCACCGCGCCATTCACACGCAGTTGCAGCGGCCCGTTGAAGGGCGCACGTTCCACCAGCGTGAAGTGTGTACCCGGCAGCAGCCCCAGCGAGGCCAGATATTGCAACCGTTCCGCGTCATGGGTATGCACGCGGCTGAGTACCCAGTCGCGTCCGGCTTCCACCGCGTTCAGCGGGTAATCTACCACCTGTGGCATACGCGCATCGGGTGTAGGAATGGGTTCGCCATGTGGGCAGCGTTTGGGATACCCTGCCAGCTTTTCCATACGCGCCACCAGATCATCGCTGACCACAGCGCCCATCTCGTCGGCATCGTCATGCACTTCATGCCAACCGAAACGCATCACATCCACCAGAAAACGCTCCACAAGGCGGTGGCGGCGGATGGAGAGCAAGGCTTCCCGTTCGCCCTGCGGCGTTAAGCAAATGCCGCGATACGGCTCATGTTCCAGATAGCCGCCGGCCTTCAGACGTTGCACCATGCGCGTGACGGCAGGCGCAGAAACGCCCAACACTTCCGCCAGTTCCGAAGTGGAAATGTAAGGGTTCTTGTCCTGATAGTAGGCAAGGCGATAGGCTTCAGCCAGATATTCCTGCATCGCGGGGCTTGCAGACATGAGCGAACGTCCCAACTGTTCCACGAATAATGCTTACAGTTATGATAAATATAGTGCCAAAATATAGATTTTCGCAAGGGTTAAAGATGGAGTTAAATGAGGGTTTGACAAGAAAGCCCGAACCATCAGGGGATTAAACGCAGAATCCCCTCCCCATTTTCCCCTCCGCCCTGTATGGCTGAGGGGTTGGGGGTGGGGACTCTGTGCCATTCAGCGCGGATTACGCCCGCAGCGTGGCGCTCAATTCGCGTTCGCAGGTCTTGACGATCTTCTGATGCACCTTCGCCACTTCGGTATCAGTCAGGGTGCGGTCGTCGGCCTGATACACCAGATTGTAGGCGAGACTCTTGTGTCCGGCGGGGATGGGTTCGCCGCGATACACATCGAACAGGCGCACAGCCTTCAGCAGATTCCCGCCGGCCTTCACGATGACGGCTTCCACAGCAGCGGCGGTGGTGTCCTCTTTGACGACCAGCGCCACATCTTGCAGCACGGGCGGCGTGGTGGGCAGCGGGTTGGTGCCGTAGTTCGGCTCCATCGCGCCCAAGAGCGCCTCCAGATCGAACTCGGCCACCAGCACCGGCGCGCCCGCCAGTTCAAAGCGCCCCGTCACGATGGGATGCAGTTCACCGAAATCGCCCAGCGCCGCGCCCTTGAGCAGCACGTTGGCCGCCCGTCCGGGGTGCAGGCTGGGGTGCGACGAACGCTCGTAGGTCGCGCCCTTGATGTGCAGCCCGTCCAGCAGCCCGTCCACCATGCCCTTCAGATCGAAGAAGTCCAGCGTACCCGCAACGGCCTGCCCCGTCCAATCGGCGGTCTGGCGTTCCCCACTGAGCAAGACGCTCAAGCGGCGCGGTTCATCCGGCAGCGGCGAGTCGGCGCGTTTCAGGTACACGCTGCCGATCTCGAAGATCATCTGGCGGGCGCTGTGGCGGGTATTCGCCAGCGCGTTCTCCAGCAGGTTCACCAGCAGCGTCCGGCGCAGCACCGCCCGATCCGGCGTGAGCGGGTTCGCCAGCGTCACATACTCCGGCGCAGCGGCGGGCATGGGCAGCAGCAGCGCCTCGCGTTCCGGCGTGGTCAGGCGGTAGCTGATGTTCTCGCGCAGCCCCAGACTGACCAGCACATCGCGGGCGCGTTCTTCCCGTTCCAGCGCGGTATTGTTCCACTGCGGCGGCATGGCATCCGCCATGATGGTGTCGGGAATACGGTCATAGCCGTAGATGCGGGCGATTTCTTCGATCAGGTCGGCCTGCCCGATGATCGGGTCGGCGCTGATGTCCATGCGGTAATCCGGCACGCGCACATGCAGCAGGTTATCCTGCACGGTCACGCCGAAGCCGAGGCGCATCAGCAGGTTGGCAATCGTCATTACATCCAGTTCCATCCCTAGCAACCGATGCACTTCACGGATGGGCAGATCCACGTTGACTTGCGGCGCGGGACGCGGGTACACATCCAGCACGCCCTGCGCCACCTGCCCGCCGCCCGACTGCCGCATCAGTTCGATGCCGCGCCGCACACCGAGCAGCGCCTGACTGGGATGCACACCCCGGCTGAAGCGCGTGCCAGCATCCGTGAACACCTTCTGCGACTGCATGGTGCGGCGGATGTTGATGAAGTTCCAACTGGCCGCTTCCAGCAGCACATTCTGGGTGCTGTCGCTAATTTCGGTTTCCGCGCCGCCGATCACCCCACCGAGGCTGAGGATGCCCTGCGTATCGCACACCAGAATGTTATGCGCGTCCAGTTCGCGCTCCACCTCGTCCAGCGTGTGCAGGCGTTCGCCAGCCTGCGCCAGCCGCGTGATGATGGTCGGCATAGCGCCGCCCACCCGCGCCTTCAGCTTGTCGAAGTCGAACGCATGTAGCGGCTGACCGATCTCGAAGGTGATGTAGTTGGTCACATCCACCACATTGTTAATCGGGCGCTGCCCCACCGACTGCAAGCGGCGCTGAAGCCACTGGGGAGAGGGGCGAATGGTCACACCGCGCAGCAGCGTGAGCGTGAAACGCGGGTTCAAATCGGCTTCGCGGATGTCAATCGCCACTTCGCCAGCGATGCCCGCGCCTTCCATCAGCACCTCGAAGGACGGCAGGCGCAGCGGCTTATCCAGCAGCGCGGCTACTTCCCGCGCCACGCCTAGAATGCTGAAGCACCGCGCCAGATTCGGCGTGAGTTCCACCGTCAGCACCACATCGCCCAGCACATCTTGCAGCGGCGTTCCCGGCACGTAGGCCGCGCTGTGTTCAAGGAGCAGGATGCCCTCGTGCGAATCGGCGAGGCCAAGTTCTTTTTCAGAACACACCATGCAGCGATTGGGGATGCCGCGCAGTTTCTTCTCTTTCAAGATCATGCGCTTGGGTTCGTCACTGTGCCCGTCCCACACTTCCGCGCCTTCTTTGGCGAACGGCGACCACAACGGACGATCCAGCGGCCCCTTGCCCCGGTACTCGAACAGGTTGGGCGCACCGGTCACGGTGGCTTCCAGTTCCGTCCCACCGTAATCCACCATCGCAATCACCAGCCGATCCGCGTCCGGGTGCGGCTTCACTTCGCGGATCGCGCCCAGCACGATCTTGTCCCGATCCCATACCAGATGGTCGGACTTAGGCCAGCGAATGCCGGGGACATGCCCCTGCGGTATGCCCAGATAGGTGATCGCGCCCACTTCCAAGCCGGCCAGCGTCAGGCGTTCAGCCAGCGCCTCCACCGGAATATCAATATCTACATAGTCCCGCAGCCACGACAAAGGTACTTGCATGTTCGTTCTCTCTTTTTAACGATCCAGATGCTTGAAGGTCGTCAACAACATCTGTTCCACTTGAATGACATCAGGAACACCCCAGAATCCGATCTTGCGGGTACGCATACGGCGGCCAGAACGCCCGCGCACCGAATAGACTTCGCTGCCGAACACCAGATCGCCGCTGCCATCCGCCAGCGTGGTGCGGGTCAGCCCGCCCATATCCTCCGCTGTGAAGGTCTGCACAGACTGTCCCCACCACAGCGCAGGCAGGGTGACGATCAGCACACGCTGTCCGGTGATGGCGTACACGGTGCGCCCACCCTGAAACACCACCAGCGCCAGCGGGACGAGGTTGAAGGCCAGCGCCCCGACCAGCACCAGCGAGAACAGCGAGCTAAACGGCGTGGGCATGTTGCCCATCTGCACGTTCAGCGACACCGAACCGTACATCCAGTTGAGGATGAACACCATCACCAGCAGCGAGACCAACGACAGCGCCGTCGTCCACAGGGCGGTGGTATCGCGCAGCAACATGCGGATCGGGCGGGGTCGCCCCACCCACAGGATGCGTTCGCCGGGGCCACATTCCCCGTCAATCGTTTTCCAGTCCGCATCGTTCACGCCGAATTGAGCGCCCATATTGGCCTCTCTTTAGAACTGCTCTAAGAAGCGCAGATCGTTGCCCCAGAAATAGCGAATATCGCTGATACGGTGCTTGAGCATGGTCATGCGCTCCGGCCCCATGCCGAAAGCGAAGCCACTCCACACCGACGGGTCATACCCACCATTGCGCAGCACCGTCGGATGCACCATACCCGCGCCGCTGATTTCCAGCCAACCGGCATACTTGCACACTTTGCAGCCCTGCCCGCCGCACAGGAAGCATTCGACATCAATTTCCATGCTCGGCTCGGTGAATGGGAAGTACGAAGCGCGGAAGCGCACCGCCGCCTTCGCACCGAACATGCGCCGCGCAAAGGCCGTGATCGTCCCTTTCAGGTCGCTCATACGAATGTTGCGCCCGATGACCAGCCCTTCTAGCTGATGGAACTGCATTTCGCTGCGCGAAGTAATCTGCTCGTAGCGATAGCACATCCCCGGCAGGATGACGCGGATCGGCTGCGTGCCGTTTTCGCCCAGTTCACGCATGGCGCGAATCTGCCCCGGCGAGGTGTGCGTCCGCAGGATAACCCCCGGCGTGGTGGTGTAGAACGTGTCCCACATATCCCGCGCCGGATGATGTTCGGGGATGTTCAGCAGCGTGAAGTTGGTATCGTCATCTTCCACATCGCGGCTGCGGAACACCTGAAAGCCCATGTCCGCCCAGATGTGATACAGTTCGCGTAGCGTCTGCGTGGACGGATGCAGCCCGCCCACCGGATGCGCCCGCCCCGGCAGCGTAATATCCACCTGACCGGATTCGAGGCTGCGTATCAGTTCGATCTCTTTGATCTGCGTCTCGCGTTCGGCAAAGGCTGCATCCAGCAGTTCCTTCACCTCGTTGGCGCGTTTGCCAAAGGCAGCGCGTTCCTCTTTGGGCAGTTGCCCCGTGCTGCGGAGCAGCAACGTGACCGCGCCTTTTTTGCCGATGGTGCGGCTTTCCCATTCGTGCAACGCCTCGCTGCTGGCCGCTGCCGCAAGGGAAACCTGCGCCTCCTGATAGATTTGTTCCAGTTGTTCCAGCATCATGCACCCCGTCTAACAAACAAAAAAACTCTCGTCCCCATCGGTCAGGGACGAGAGTTTGAACGCTCCCGCGGTACCACCCTGCTTGACAGCCCGAAGGCCGCCCGCTTGATTATGTCCGTTCACGGGGACAAGGCGAGAAAGGCTACTAAATGGTTCACCCTTCCGGCTCAGGAGCGAATTCCGCGTCTGCCACCTGCCCCGGCTTTCAGTCTACTGGCCGTTGGCTCCCTGTAGGGGCGAAAACACGCGCATGTTCTCCGTCTGCGCCATTGTTGAGATTATCATCTGCCAGCCGCGCAGAGTCAAGATCATGCCCGATGGGGTAACAGGCCATCTAACGCCACATCTCATTGACTCGCACAGGTGTGCGGGTATACCCTACTTTTTTACAACAAGGGGGTTCCGGGTGACGACAAAACAAGCGTGGGGCGCGTTCTGGGTGCTGGGTTTGATCTGGGGATCGTCGTTCCTATTCATCCGCATCGGTGTCGAACAACTCCCCCCGTTCCAACTGGTGTTCATCCGCACCGCCATCGCCGCCATCGGCCTGAACGGGGTGCTGCTGCTGCGCGGCAAACATCTGCCCACAGACCGCAAAAGCATCCGCGATATGATCGTGCTAGGCATCGTCAACACCGTCCTACCCTTCGGCCTGATTACATGGGGCGAACAAAGTATCTCCAGCGGCATCGCCAGCGTGCTACAAGGCACAGCGGCCTTCTTCACGCTGATCGTGGCGCACTTCGTCTTTGCAGACGAACGCATCACCAACCGTAAACTCATCGGCCTGCTGCTAGGGTTCGGGGGTGTAATCACGCTCTCCAGCCGCAGCCTGAGCGAAGGCGGCCTGAGCGCCAGCTTCATCGGTGAACTGGCGATTGTCGCCGCTTCATTTTGCTATGCGCTAGGCGGCACTTACGGTCGCAAAGCCATTCAGAACCGGCTGGAGCCGATGATGGCCGCCGCTGGTGCGATGACCATCGCGGCCATCACCACCGGCATTCTGGCGCATATCGCCCCGCTGCTGAACGGCCCCGCGCCGGTACTCCTGAGCAGCCTGCGTTCGGATGTGGTCATCGCCACGCTGCTGCTAGGGTTGCTGAACACCTTCGTCGCCTATCTGGTCTACTACTCGATTCTGGAACAACTGGGTGCAGCACGAACTTCAATGGTGACATACATCGTGCCGGTGGTCGGCCTGATCTTGGGCGCAATCATCCTGCACGAAGAAGTGGATTCCCGGCTGATTCTGGGCGCGGCGCTCATTTTTGCAGGCATCGGCGTGGTCAATCTGCGCCTGAACAACAAATGGATGAAACGCGCAAGACCGAACTGAACATTCGCGCTCTCACGCTGGATGATGCCCCCACCGCTGCACAATTGAGCGCCAGCGTGGGCTGGACGCATACGGTGGAGACATGGCAGCAAACGATTGAATGGGCAAGCCCCGCCGCGTGGGGCTTACAGGTCGGCACAGCCCTCGTCGGCAGCGCGGTGGCGCTGGAATACAGCACGCGGCTGGCGTGGATTGGTAACGTGATCGTCCATCCTGACCAGCAGAAGCGCGGTTATGCCCGCCGTCTGGTGGAACACGCCATCGCATTTCTGCGCGAACGCAAGGTGCAGGCGATCATGCTGGATGCCAGCGCACAGGGCTTCCCCTTATATCAGTCTATGAATTTTCGCATCCTGTATCCGATTCAAACATGGGTGGGGAAAGCCGCGCACCACGCACCGCAGGGCAGCGCCATCCGGCTGATGACAGCGGAGGACTGCGCGGCAGTCACGGCGCTGGAGGCGAGTGTGATCGGCGTGGCGCGTCCGCAGGTGATCGCCGGTTACTGGACACCTTCGGCAAGCTGGGTGTGGGACGAGGGCGGCACGATAAAAGGTTATCTGCTGGCGCGTTGGCGCGGCAAAGGCTGGTTCCTCGGCCCGTCCTATCATGTCCATCCAGAAGGCGCGGAAGGGCTGTACCGGACGGCCATCCATGCTTTCGCAGGCCATGAAGTCCGCGCCGATGTCCCCGCGCTTAATGACACCGCGCTACAGTTGATGGCTTCTCTAGGGATGCAGCGCGAAGACCGTCACATCACGCGCATGATCCTCGATGGGGAAGCGCCGGGGCACATGGAACAGCAATACAGCGTGGGGTCGTTCACCACAGGGTAGGGCAGGTTGCGGTTGGCTGAAGGGTAGGGTATCGAGAAAGAGGCGGGGGAACGAATACGGCGGACAGTAGACAAAACAAAAGGCAGAAAAAAGGATGTTGGCAGCGGCGTACTCTCCCACCCCGTTACCAGGGCAGTACCATCCGCGCTTGTGAGCTTAACTGCCGGGTTCGGTATGGTTCCGGGTGTACCCTCACAGCTCTAGCCACCAACAGCATGCTTCTTCCTGCCTACTGTTTACGTATGCGGTTGTGCTAACTTACGAATACAAGCGTTTCTTTTTCACTGCTACTGCTTCTGTTCTTTTTCTTCAGGCGCTTTCGCAGTGTAACACCAGAGCTTCAATTTCTCCGTATCACACACTCAAAAGCCCTCGACCATTAGTACCGCTTTGCTACAGATGTTACCACCCTTCCACACGCGGCCTATCAAGCTGGTCGTCTTCCAGCGGTCTTACTCTCTTTAAGAGATGGGGAGTCTCATCTTGAGGTCAGTTTCCCACTTAGATGCTTTCAGCGGTTATCTGCTCCGGAGTCTGCTACCCGGCTATGCCACTGGCGTGACAACCGGCTCACAGGCGCTCCGTCCACCTCGGTCCTCTCGTACTAGAGGCAGATCCTCTCAAACTCCCAACGCCCACAGCGGATAGAGACCGACCTGTCTCACGACGGTCTGAACCCAGCTCACGTACCGCTTTAATGGGCGAACAGCCCAACCCTTGGGACCTTATCCAGCCCCAGGATGCGATGAGCCGACATCGAGGTGCCGAGCCTTGCCGTCGATGTGAACTCTTGGGCAAGACTAGCCTGTTATCCCCGGGGTAGCTTTTATCCGGTAAGCTACGGCCATTCCACACTGTGCCGTAGGATCACTAAGCCCGACTTTCGTCTCTGCTCGGCTTGTTGGCCTTGCAGTCAAGCTGGCTTTTGCCTTTACACTCTTTGGCGGGTTTCCATTCCGCCTGAGCCAACCTTTGGGCGCCTCCGTTACTTTTTAGGAGGCGACCGCCCCAGTCAAACTGCCCACCTGCCACTGTCCCGACCAAGGCTGACTTGGCTCGGTTAGGGTCAAAACATCTTCAGGCTGGTATTTCACCGACGACTCCACCCACTCTGGCGAGCAGGCTTCCCAGTCTCCCAGCTATCCTACACAGAACATGCCCTAACGCAATGGCAGGCTACAGTAAAGCTCCACAGGGTCTTTTTGTCCGACTGCGGGTAACGCGCATCTTTACACGTACTTCAATTTCGCCGGGCCCCCTGTTGAGACAGTGCTCCACTCGTTACACCTTTCGTGCGGGTCGGAACTTACCCGACAAGGAATTTCGCTACCTTAGGACCGTTATAGTTACGGCCGCCGTTCACCGGGGCTTCAATTCAAAGCTTCTCCCTTTCAGGATGACCTCTCCTCTTAACCTTCCGGCACTGGGCAGGTGTCAGCCCCTATACGTCCGCTTTCGCGTTTGCAGAGACCTGTGTTTTTGGTAAACAGTCGGTAGAGCCTCTTTGCTGCGACCCCCCTTTCGAGGGGTGTCCCTTTTCCCGAAGTTACGGGACCATTTTGCCTAGTTCCTTAACAAGGGTTCTCCCGTTCGCCATGGTATCCTCAACCCATCTACCTGTGTCGGTTTGGGGTACGGGCGGCGTGCTTCATCGTCTTATAGGCTTTTCTTGTCTCTCGGTACAAATCACTTTTGGCTCTTGCGAGCGCCGGCTTCACGGTAGTTAACCGTTTGCAACCACAATCCACTCAGTGGCTGATCTTCCCAAAAGCGTTCCTATAACACTCCACACACCGGTACTGGAATATTAACCAGTTGTCCATCGCCTACGCCTTTCGGCCTCGGCTTAGGCCCGACTAACCCGACGCGGACTGACCTTCCGTCGGAAACCTTAGATTCTCGGCGAACATGGTTCTCACATGTTTTGCGCTACTCATGCCGGCATTCTCACTCCTGCACGCTCCAGCATACCTTCCGGTACACCTTCTCTGCCTGCAGAACGCTCCCCTACCATAGTCTTTCAACTATCCCAAGCTTCGGTGCTGTGCTTGAGCCCCGTTACATTGTCCGCGCAACCGCGTTCGACCAGTGAGCTGTTACGCACTCTTTCAAGGGTGGCTGCTTCTAAGCCAACCTCCTGGCTGTCTCGACACGGTCACATCGTTTCCCACTTAGCACAGACTTCAGGACCTTAGCTGTAGGTCTGGGTTCTTTCCCTCTCGACGATGAATCTCATCACCCACCGTCCGACTCCTAGTGTCTTCCATAGCGGCATTCCCAGTTTGGTTGGGTTCAGTAAGCTTGACGCCCCCTAGCCCATCCAGCGCTTTACCTCCGCTACGTATCACTAAGGCTAGCCCTAAAGCTATTTCGGGGAGAACGAGCTATCTCCCAGTTCGTTTGGCATATCACCCCTATACACAGGTCATCCCCGACTTTTGCAACAGTCGTGAGTTCGGGCCTCCCGCGCATGTTACTGCGCTTTCACCCTGCCCATGCATAGCTCACCAGGTTTCGCGTCTTATCCCTGCGACTTCTCGCCCTTTTCAGACTCGCTTTCGCTTCGCCTCCGGGTGTCTCTCCCTTAAGCTCGCCACAGACATAAACTCGCCGGCTCATTCTCCAAAAGGCACGCTATCATCCCTTGCGGGACTTTAGCCGGTTGTAAGCATGCGGTTTCAGATTCTATTTCACTCCCCTCGCCGGGGTTCTTTTCACCTTTCCCTCACGGTACTATTGCACTATCGGTCGTCAGGTGTATTTAGCCTTAGAGAGTGGTCTCCCTAGATTCCCGCTGGATTTCTCGTGTCCTGCGGTACTCAGGTATTCTCGCCATCGCTCGGCCTGTATGTACGGGACTATCACCCGCTCTGGTGGGCCTTCCCAGACCCTTCCACTTCAGCCTTGCAACTTTATCAAGAACCCTACAACCCCAGTCATTGACTGGTTTAGGCTTGTCCGCGTTCGCTCGCCACTACTAACGGAATTCTTTCTTTTCCTCGGGCTACTTAGATGTTTCAGTTCACCCGGTGTCCCTTCCCTTTCGGGATCCTACGACTTGACTCGTAGGGGGTTTCCCCATTCGGATATTTCCGACTCTTGCGCCTGCACACGGCTCATCGGAACTTTTCGCAGTGTACCACGTCCTTCATCGGCACTTGACGCCAAGGCATCCCCCGCATGCTCTTACTCGCTTCTAAACATGTGATACGGAGAAATTGATTCTCTCGCGTTACATCGCTTGTATTCGTTTGTTAAGTTGCACCCGGTCTTTCAACCGGCGGCTGCTTGCGAACCTGCGCTCGCA
>CAIPFY010000186.1 GCA_903864435.1 uncultured Chloroflexota bacterium
CAATATCCGCCGCGCCGCCATCGTCGGGGGTGTGAAAGACATCTATCAACTGCACCACTTCGACCACGAGGCCGGTTTCTTCAAGGCATTCACGGGCGGCAGCGGCTTTCGGGTCTTCATCCCATTCGACAAAGCCAGCGGGTAGCGCCCACCAGCCTTTACGCGGGTCATTGGCACGCTGGACGAGCAGCACACGCTCATTTTGCACGATCAGCGTGGCAACGGCTACTTTCGGGTCGAAAAAGAGCGTTCGTCCGCAGCCGGTACAGACCGGACGCGGCCTGCCAAAGCGTTCCTGCCACGCGAGGGGTGCGCCGCATTGTGGGCAGTAGTGTGCGTGTCGTTCGTGCATCAGCGCCACCGGGTTCCCATCCGCACCCCGACGGTGATCGAGGCGACCAGCAGCGCCAAACCGATGATGAGCAGCAGCGCGGGCAGGCTGTTGTCCGGCTGCGGGACGGATGCAGGCATCGGCGCGGGCGTGGCGGTGGGCGGCGCTAGAGTCGGCGCGGGCGTAGCGGTGGACAGCGCGACAGGGGTGGCTGCTGCTTGTTCCAGCATGGGCGCGGATGCGGCTGCGCTCATGCCGGAGGCCGCCAGATTTGCATCGGCGGTGGTATTCGGCGCGGCGAACTGCATGACCGTGCTTTCGGATTCCTGTATGGGCGCGGCAGCCGGCAGATTGTCGGCGCTCTGGTCGGCATTTTCAACGGACGGCGCGCTGCCCGCAGCATCCATAACAGCGGATTCTTCCGGCTGTGCGGGTGAGGCCGTTGTGGATTGTTTTTCGGTGGATAGGGGGGTGCTGCTGAGGGTGGCTTGTGCCTCGCGCTGGAAGGCGTCTGCCTGCGTGGGAGCCAGCGCGATTGAACTCGCCAGTGGCGCGACCTGTGCGCCACTGTACAGCAGGGCGCTAAGGGCGATGAGAACTGTCGCCGCTGCCGCCGAGAGCGCACTGAAGGCCGCTGCCGGCAGGAACAGCACACGCGGCGCGGCGCGGCGTGCGGTGCGGGCATCCAGCGTGAAATTGCGGGGCGCTTTACGGGCGGGCAGGGCGGCCAGCAGTCCGATGGTGGCACGGATCGCCTCCAGTTCGGTGCGCAGTTCAGCATCCGCGTCCAGACGGGTTTCCAGCGCGGTGCGTTCTGCCTTGCTCAATTCCCCATCCACATAGGCGGACAGGCGCTCGTAATCTTGGTCGGTCAGCATCGTTGGCTCGGTTGACTATTGGTTACTACTTTGACGAAATCCAGAGGGCAAAAGTTCCCGGAAGGCTTCCAGACAGCCGCGCACGCCCAACCGTGCGCGACTCAGGCGCGATTTGACCGTTCCCAGATTGACTCCGGTGATCGCCGCGATTTCCTGATAGCTGAGTTCTTCGACATCACTCAAGAGGAGAACGGTGCGCTGGTCGGTTTGTAGGCCGCGTATGCAGCCTTCGATGGCGCGGCGCAGTTCGGCCTGCTGTACGGCCTGCTCAGGGCTGATTTCGTCTGATGGGAGGGGCGGGCCATCGTCGGCTTCCGCACCGGGCAAATCCTCGAAAGCGGTGGCCGGACGGCGTTTGCGACGGCGTAGCTCATCGTAGCAGGCGTTGGTGGCGATTCGCAGCAGCCACGCTTTGAAACTGCCGCCCTGATAGGTTTCGAGGCGGCGATAGGCGAGGATAAAGGCTTCCTGCGCGGCATCGGCGGCGCTGGCTTCGTCCCCCATAATCCGGTAGGCAAGCGAATACACGCCGTCTTGATAGTGCAGAACAAGACGGTTGAAAGCGTCCACATCGCCGCGTTTGGCGGCGGTGATGAAAGTTTGCTCGTTTGGCAGACTGCTCGCCATTGACAAGCTCGTATCCAGACCCTAAGATTTATCCGTCAGCCGCCGGTGTGATGGAACTGGCAGACATCCGCGACTCAAAATCGCGTGCCTCTCGGAGGCGTGTGGGTTCGACTCCCACCACCGGCACTCAGCGCCGCAGGTTTATCACCTGCGGCGTTTTGTTTATAACGTGCCCCTCGCCAGAAATCAACCACCGGACAGCCCACTTTCGCCACCCTGCGCTACAATTAGGCACTCGGTTCGGTTCTAAGCCGTATGGGTGGAGGCTTTGCCATGCCCCCGATTCAAACACGCAGCGGAAATCAGTGGTTTGCGGATCATCGTGATCGGACAGCGCACTTTCCGGTTTCGATTCTGATACATGGCGCAGGCGGCACGCATCTGGATTGGCCGTCTGAACTGCGCCGGATGCCAGAAGCGAATGGGATCGTGCCCGATTTGCCGGGACATGGGCGCAGCGGGGTGCAGCTACGGCAGAGCGCAGGTGCTTATGCGGCGGATATGATCGCGCTGCTGGATGCGCTCAAACTGGAACAGGTCGTGTGCATCGGTCACAGCATGGGCGGCGCGGTGGCGCTGATGCTGGCGCTACACTATCCGGCGCGGGTGCTGGGGCTGGTGCTGATTGGCAGCAGCGCCAAACTGAGCGTGAATCCGGCGCTGCTGGAAGGGCTTGCGACCGATTATCCAGCGGCGGTGCAGCAACTGGTTTCGTGGCAATATTCGCCCGTTAGCGCGATGGAACAGCGGCGGGCGGTGCAACGCTTGGGCGCACTATCGCCAACGCTTCTGGCGGCAGATTTTGCGGCTTGCAGCCAGTTTGATGTGCGGACTCAGATCGGGCAAATTCAGCAACCGGCGCTGGTGGTGGCGGGTGACGAAGACCGCATGACCCCGTTCCGGTTTAGCGGCGAAGGGCTGTGTGACCAGTTGCCGAAGGCGACGCTTGCGAAGATCGCTGGCGGCAGTCACATGATGATGATCGAACAACCGGAAGTGGTGGCCGCGCCGGTTCAGCGGTGGTTGGCGGAGGCGCGATGGTCAAGCACTTGAACGTTCTATGGCAGGCCGCGAATACAGCTTCAGTGGTGGGGGATTTTGCGCGTCAATCGCAGACGCAGACTTATGTCTTTCGGGTTCAAGAACCCACCACCGTGTATATCCGCGCCGAACAAACCGAGGTGCGCGTGATGCGCTGGAATGTGCCACAGGTGGAAATCACGCTGCAATTGCAGGCCGCGTTCGGCTGGCGCACAGCGGCGGAACAGGATGATGCGGGCGTGTATGTGGTCGCCAAGCGCCGCCCGCTGCTGGGGGCGGTTTCCAGCGCCGTCATTCGCGTCATCGCCCCGCATGATGCCTATTTGCTGCTCAAGCTGGAAAATGGGCGGGTGCTGCTGGATGAGGTGTGGGGGACGTTGCGCCTGCCGCCGTTCGAGAATGGACGGGAAACGCCGCTGCTACCTGCTGGACGGCAAGGTTAAATCGCCCCGTGTAGTTTTGAAGACTGTTGTGGCCTGCTGCGTACTGTAATCAGGTATGTCCGCGCAGGTTTGCCACGATTATCAAGGCCAGCAGACCGCCCACCCACACGAGCGCGGGGCGCAACGGTAGCGGAACAGGCGGCATCCCTAGTGCGTCAGTCGTGGTCACGTGGTGCAGGTGGGTGCGCGGCACCTGCCAGAGTAGAACCAGTCCGGTGAGCAGGGCGATTCCGACGATTGTTTTTGTGAACAGGGCATCCCATATCAACACCGCACCGATTTGTGTGCCATCTGGAATGAGCGCGAGTGCCGCGCTGCTGGCAACGATGGCCGCCCACACCAGCAGTATGAGTAGGATACGCGAGATCGTATGTCCGCGCTGCAAACGTAGAAGGGGAATGAGCAGTAGCACGCAGCCGATTCCGCTGAACGCGACCGGATAAATGCTGTCGCCAAACCCTGCTGCCAGCGAGACGGCTAACCCTCCTGCGCTCAACAGCAGGAGCGCGAGCAGCGGCGTGAGCAGTTGGATAATCTCTCGCGGCGGTGTGATTCGTTTGAGATTAACCGGCCCCAGCCATGTTTGTAATTCGGAACGGAGGACATCCGTATTGGCGGTGAGCAACCGCAGATTGGCGAGTAGCCGTTCACCATCCCCGTGTGAGAAATCCACCAGTTGCAACCGCTTGATTTTCTCTAAGGTTCGAGGCAGCACGAACGGGCTGGTGATGATGCCCAGCACTGGTGCTTCGCCGTTCAACGCATTCGCAATCTGACTTCTGGATGCCGCATGGTTCAATAGAACGATGGTGTAATTGGCGGGCATCCCGCGAGCAACCACATCGCCGCCGCTGTCGGTCACAATGCGCTCGATGGTTGGCATTGTTGGTTCATCGTAGTTTGTGGAGACAATCTGAAAACGGAGGGCGCTGATGAGCGCGGGTTTGCGATAAGACGGCGGTAGGGATGTGCCATAGGTGCCGACCCATGAGCGACTGCCAAAGCGCGACCACTCTTTTAGCGCCGCCGAGTCGGGAACGTGCATCAAGCGCCGTCCTAGCCTGCCTACCCACCACAGTATCAGGATGACCGCCAGCGAGAGGGCGATCGTCGGCAGTTCCGGCGGCGAGAACCCGGATTGTGCCTGCTGTTCAGCCACCGGCGGTAGCAACCCGCAGGCAAGAATGCCTGCCCAGAACAGCAGCGCACCGGAATACATTCTGCCGGGGATGGCGCGGATGACACCGATATGATGCCGCAGTAGCAGCAAGAGCCGGATCAACGGTGCAGAACCGATGATGAGAAGCAGAGACACCAGAATTCCGCCTGCATAGGCCACTTCGGTGATGCCTGTCAGCGGTACAGGAACGCGAAACTCTTTGTAGACGAAATCGGTTGCGAGTTCGAGCAGCCAGCGAGCGGCGTTGGCGTGGCTGAATAAGACCTGCCACAGTACCCCGAACAGCAGCGCCCGTCCGATATTGGCGGCGTCAGTGAGCAGCAGACCGAGGGCTGCACGCCGGATGATGGACGGTAGGGGTCTGAAAAACCAGTTTTGACCGGGAATAGGCGCATCGGGATCGTTGATGGCGTTTGCGATCTGCTCGATGCTGGTCGCAGCATTCTGTCGGCAGTCCACCTGTGGCATGCCGCGCAGTTCTCGTGGCAACCGCAACCGATCGAGTCGGGCGATGATGACCGGCCTGCCTGCATCGAGGGCATGTCGCCATTCCCGTTCGACATAGGGCGAGTCCAGCGCGGAACGGGACGCCAGCAACAGTACGCTGCCGGATTGTTCCAGCCCACTGTGGATGTCTTGCTGCCAGTCGGTACCGGGTTCAAGCTGCTGCACATCGAACCACAGGCGGACGCCGCGCTTTTGCAGCCCCAGCGCCATGAATTCGGCGGCTTGATAATCGTTACGCGAATAGCTAAGGAAAGTTTGCCATTCCATTAACGTCCGCATTTCAACTTTATATCAGTAACGATCTATCGTAGGGGATTTTGGAACGAGCGCAACTCAATTTGCCCGGCCTCTCCGGGGCGGAGAAGCCGGGTTTTGCGGAAGGTGCGCGGGCAAGATTATGATTTGGCGGCTCTGTTGGCCTCGTGCTGCGCCTGAATGCGCTTGATGAACGAGGGGATATGGTTGGCACGGCTTTCGCCCAGTATGCTTTGCAGCCGGTTGAGCGTTTCGAGCAGGCTTTCGAGCGCCCCCTGTGCATCCACCGGAGCAGTACGCAGTACCGATTCGAGCGCATCCTCGGCGGCTTGCACCTTGCCTAGCGCCAACCGCGAGGTGAGCAGGTCGGCAAAGCCGTAGTAATTGTCAATGTTGCTCTGCACTTCACCCCATGCCAGTTGTTCCACCCGCTTATAGGTATCCAACATGTGATTGACGTTCTTGGTCTGCGCGTAGAGAAGCGCCAGATTACCATACGCATAGGAGGACTGCGGGGTGGCTTCGGCAGCTTTCTTATAGGCTTCGATGGCTTCGTTGATCTGCCCCCGCCGCCGGTACAGGCCGCCTAGCGACCCCCACCATGCTTCGCCATCCTCGTCAATGAGTTTTGGCGAGATGGATAACGCTCCCAGTAGCAGGCTTTCGGCATAGTTAAACTTTTGCTCCCGTTCGATTCCGGCGGGCATCTTCTCGCCCATTTTGCGGTTGACATAGCCGAGACAGGCCAGCGCTGGCGGGAAGTTCGGCTCGATCTCCAGTGCGCGGGTGAGGTGTTCATAGGCTTGCTGCAAGTTGCCGGAATGGGTGTACACGTAGCCCAACCGGTGATGGGTGATGAGGCTATTCGGATCAAGTTCCAGCGCCCGCTGGTAAGAACTGATCGCCCCGGAATGGTCTTGAGAGCGATACTGACGCTCACCAACCGAGAGCAGCGATGCGGCAATATTGGTTTTGGCGGCATTCTCGCGCTGGATGTTGATGCTGGATTCCATTTCCTCGCGCACGCGCTGAAGTTCCTCGCGCTTTTCCGCCATTTCTTTTTCCAGCTTTTTCTTGGCGTCTTCCAGTTCTTTCTGGGCTTCGTTCAAACGGTTGAAGCCGAGCAGCGCACCGAGCAGCGCCAGCAGCGGAATGAGCAGGCCGGAGATGGCGGTGACATTCTGGAATAGCCCCAGCAGGTCGTTGGCGGTATCCAGATGGGTACTCACCTGTGCGGCGGCTTCTTCGGCGTACCGCTGCGAGTCTTCGGCGGCGTTTGCTGCTTTTTGCGCGTTCTCATACACCTGCGTCGCCAGCGCGTCCGGCATGGCGTATTGCTGCGGCACTGCCACCGTCGGGAAGGGGGTGGGGGTGGCCTCCTGCGCTCCTGCGGGGAGGGCGGCGACCAGCGAACACAGCACGAGTAAGCCAACAAGCATGGTGCGGGGAGTGGTCATAAGATGATTTTCCATTCAAACTTGCAGGGTTAAACGACACTCGCGGGCGGGCGGTGCGCTTTGAACAGCGCCGTCAAGCGCAAGCGCAGCGCATCGGCGCCTTCGTTGATGGATACGGTTTGCACACGACCCGTATTGATGATTTCTTGCAGTTGTTCGTCCTCGGAACTTCCTGCATAGAGCGCGTTTGCCAGCAGGTCGGCAAAGCGCCCTGTACCTTCCAGCACCACCAGTGGAAACGCGATTTTCTCGCCAGTGGTGCGGACGTAGACTTCTTCGCGGGCGATTTTGCCGCCGTTGATAAGCACGCCGATGGCGGGATACTGACCGCGCCCCGATAGGGTGTGGGTGAGCAACGTAATCATCTCGGACTCGTCGCCAAATTCATCCCCGGCGGTGAGGACGAAATGCGAATGACCGCTGTTCAGCGGGGCGTCGTCGCCTTCGCTGTGACCGGGATAGCGCACTTTTTCCAGCGGGGCGATGCCGATGAGAGGGAAATTGTAACGGAACTTGCGGCGACCATCTCCAAGCAGGATGGGAATGCCGGCTTCGGTGCCGCCATCAATCACAATCGCGTTTTGTTCCTCGGCAAAGCGTACCAGCCCTTTTTCGACGATGTTGCGCGTGGTTGCCATATCCTCCGGCGACATTGCAGACGCGCCGCCGGTGACATAGATCGTCGGGCGCGGGCGGTCAAAACCGAGCGCCCGCCCCACCGCCACCGGATCGAAACGGCGCGGCACCTGTACCGCAAACGCGGCGCGGCCTTCATCGAACGGGATTACAAAGCGTTTGTTTTTTAGCGGCATTGGGCGCCCTCGATTGGCAATGCAGCACTGCCCGGACTATGATTGAAAACCGTCTTTGATCAGTATAGCGCAAGTAGTGCCTGATGACATTTCAAACTGAGTTGTTACAGTGGTACGACCGTTTTGCCGCGCCGCTGCCGTGGCGCACGACTGCCGACCCGTACCGCGTGTGGCTGTCGGAGATTATGCTCCAGCAAACGCAGGTGGAGACGGTCATCCCGTATTTTGAACGGTTTCTGGCGGCCTATCCCACCGTGCAGGCGCTGGCAGATGCGCCGCTGGATGATGTGTTGAAACAGTGGGAAGGACTGGGCTACTACAGCCGCGCCCGCAATTTGCATCGCACCGCGCAGCGCGTGGCGCACGATCTGAACGGGCAGTTCCCGCACACGGTAGACGGGTTGCTCAAGTTGCCGGGGATCGGGCGCTATACCGCCGGGGCGATCAGTAGCATCGCTTTCGGGCAGGCCGCGCCGCTGCTGGATGGCAATGTCATCCGCGTGTTCGCCCGTTTGACAGATTTGCCGGACGATGTGACGCAAGCGGCGGTCAAAGATCGGCTGTGGGATTTGGCGGAGGAATGGCTGCACCCTGAACGCCCCGGTGACTACAATCAGGCGTTGATGGAACTGGGGCGGGTGGTCTGCAAGCCGCGCCATCCGGTCTGTGCTGATTGTCCGATTCAAGCGCATTGTCAGGCGTTCGCCCATTCCACGCAGGCCGAGCGTCCGGTGAAAACGCCGCGCCCCGGCACGCCGCATTACGATGTGGCCGCCGGCATGGTGTGGGATGAGGCGGGGCGGGTACTGATCGCGCAGCGCCCGCTGGATGGGCTGTTGGGCGGTTTGTGGGAGTTCCCCGGCGGCAAGGCCGAAGCCGGCGAAGAACTGCCGGACTGCTTGCGGCGCGAACTACAGGAAGAATTAGGCATTGAGGTCGAAGTCGGTGAGTTATTCACTGTCGTGCAGCACGCCTTCACCCATTTCCGCATCACGCTGCACGCTTTCACCTGCCGGATTGCGCAGGGCGAACCGCGTGCGCTGGAAGTGCGCGACTGGAAATGGGTGCTGCCGGATGAACTGTCGCAGTACAGTTTTGGCAAGGCTGACCGCGACGTGATTAAGGCGCTGGAATCCCGTCGCGGGATGCTGTTTTAGCCGTTATTGCACCGTGAAGGTGCAGCTTCCCGATTCGCTGGGGCGGTTCGTCCCCGGCCCGAACACGTCATAGCCATCGGTGATCTGCGCTTTCCACGACACGTTGTAGCTGATGCTGTGCGGCCCCGAACTCAGCGGCCCGTAGGGGACGAACCAGTACACATAGTAATTGCCGTCGGGCTTCTTGCGGACGGATGTTTTGAACTGTCGCCAGTTTTCGAGTAAAGTCCCGTCCACGCGCACTTCGTAGATCACATTGTCGAGATGCTGCTGAATGTAAGATGGGTCGCTGACGTACCAGCTCCAGAACACGTCAATCGTTGCGCCAGCGGCGAGGTTGCTTGGCGCGGGCGCTCCAAAGGCGCGGTTGTCGCAGTAGGCCAGCACATCCACCCCTTCCTGCGAACCGGCGGTACTGCCTTCGCCACCGCTGCCTGTGGACGGCGTGAAGGTTGCGCCGATGAACGGGATGGTGGCGGTGGGCGGTAGGCCGGGGTCAGGCGTGAAGCTGGCGGTGGCCTGTGGCAGCGGCAGGTTGCCCTCGGCAGCCAGCGCCGTCGCGGTCAGTTGAATCGCGTTTACATCAATCACGGGCAGCGCAAAGGTGGCTGTTTCCAGCGGCGGCGCTTCGAGCGTGGCGCTGACCGGCGTGGGCGTGCGTACCGACGGCGGCGGGGTAGGTGTGATCGTGCCGCCGCCAAAGACAGCGGTGGGCAGCGGTGTGCCGGCAGCCAGCGCCGTCAAATCAGGCGTGGGCGTTGCGGTAGGGTTGAGCGTGGGCGTGGGGTTCACGCGCAGCAAACTGGCGGCGATCCAGCCTTCGCGTCCATCTCCCATGCGGATGTTGAACCAGCGGCCGTCTTCGTTCTGGCCTAGAATTTGAACACCTGTCCCCGGCACCAGCGCGATAATAGCCGAGAACGATACCCCCGGCCCCTGCCGGACGTTGACCGTTTCCAGCGAAACGACGATGCCGCTGATGGGCGGCGTGGCGCTGGCGGTGGGCGTGTTAGAGGGCGTGGGCGTGATGGGCGTGTTGGACGGCGTGAGGGTGAAAGTGGGCAGTGCCGTGCGCGACGGAACGGGTGTCGCCGTAAAGCGCGGCGTCATGCTCACGATGGGCGCTAAGGTGTCGGTGGGGATGGCCGCCTGCTGCGTGCCGCCTTCGGATGTACAGGCCGCCAGTGTGATGAGAACCAGCAGGCCGATGAGAATGCGAATGTTCACCATACGTTACCCGTTATTTCCCTATGTTTCAACACTGTAGCGTGGAACGGACGATTTCGCAAAACCAGCGCGTTTCCGTTTTCAAACATGGCGGTTTGACAGATGCCCCGCCTCTCCCTAGACTGGAATGTATGAAAAGGCGTAAGGATAAACGCAATGAACCGTATGGCGAAAATCCTGTGTATCCTGCTGGTGTGCCTGATGGTGGCGCTACCAGCTGCGGCGCAAAGTGTGCAACCGATCAGGGTGGATGTGCCGCTGACGGTGGAACTGACCAGCAGCGTGCTGGAGTTTGTCTACAGCGCCCCTGCCGCGCAAACCGTGACGATCACGGCGCGTAGCGTGAATAACGATGTGGACACTTTTCTTGAACTGTACGATTCGTCGGGTACGTTGATGGTGAGCAATGATGACGCGCTGCATCCGGCGGCGGGAGCCAGCGCGTTGGATGCCACGCTGGAGGCGGTGTCGCTGCCAGCGGCGGGCGAGTATCACATTAAACTGAGCAACTTCACGGGGACGACGGGTGGTCAGATCGAACTGCTGCTGACGGCGCAGGGTAGCGCCCCACCCGTGATAGTGCCTGTCACGGGTAAGCAGTTGTTACTGGGCGAACCGCTGCGAATCCGTATGTTGGGGGATGCGCCGGTTGATCTGGTGTATGTCGCGCCGCAGCCGCAGAGCATCAGCCTGTATGCCAACAGCCTGCCCGAAGTGGGGAATGTGGATACCACGCTGGAAGTGTTCAGCCCGAACGGGGTTTCGCTGGCCTTCAACGATGATCTGCGCGGGGGCGATGCGGGGTTCGAGAATCTGGTGCTGCCGGAAGCCGGCGCCTATCGTGTGCAGTTGAACACCTTCTCGTCGGGCGCGACGGGCGGCGTGGAACTGGTGCTACTGGTGGGAAATGCGCCGCCACAACCGACCCCGGTGGTGAATGGCAATTTTGGCTTCGACACGATGGCGACGCTGGACGGCACGACTCCGGCGACGTTCACGTTTGACGGGGAATCTGGTCAGCGCGTGACGATCAGTGCCCAAGCCGTCAACCCGGTTGATCTGGATGTGTACATCATCTTGTTCGCGCCGGACGGCAGCAAAATCGCCAACGATGACGACTCCGGAGGGACGCTGGGGCTGTCGCCCACCGACTCGGCTATCGTCAGCCTCAGTCTGCCCACCAACGGTCAGTACCGCATCGAGGTGCAGGCGTGGTTCAGTGGCGCGGGCGACGTGCGGGTTATCCTGACGCCGGGGTGATGAGCGCGGTGATGCCCTGCGAAATGAGCGATAGGCCGAACAACAGCATAACCAGCGTGGTGATGATGAAGATGAGTTTGACCACGCGCTGATCGAGGTGGCGCAGTCGGTCAAAAATGACGACGTAACCGGCGAGGCCGAGCAGCAGCATGCCGTAGAAGCACAGCAGGAAAGCCGCACCGTGCAGCAGCGATTCGCGCAAGGCGCTGACCAGTAGCGGCCCGCTGATGGTTGCCCAGAAGATGTAGGGGCCGGGGTTCAGCCAGTTCATGATGAGGCCGCGCCCCAGCGCCGAACGGCCTGCATTCGGGTTGGCCTCCAGCGTGACACCCTTCCGCAGGCGCTTAACTCCGCCGTAGCTCACCCATAGCAGATAGATGCCGCCGACCAGTTGAATCAGAGCGATCAGCGCGGGTGGCATTTGCCGCAGCACCACCACCGCCAGCAGAATAATCGGCCCATCGGTAATCAGCGGCGAGAGGATGACCCAGATGGCGCGCCGCCAGCCATAGAGCAGCGTGACGCCGATCAGGTAGCTGGCGAACGGCCCCGGCATCGCCCCGGCGGAGAAGCCGAGGCTGAGTCCCTGCGTGATATACGCCCACATCGGCTACACCTGCCAGCGGTCAGCCACCGCTTGAGGGAAGTGAAATTCGCCCTGCGCGTCCGGCGGGTAGACTGCGACATCCACTACCGCATCCGGGTTAATCGTGCCGTAGATGTGCGGGAACAGTTCGTCTACGCCGGGTTCGGGCTGTCCGGTGGCGGGGTTGATGGGCGGCTCGAACAACCAGCGGGCGTGGAGTTGGTCGCCGTCAATCACCAGCAGGACGAGATCGGCGCGGCGGGTGTAGTGCTTGTTGGCGACCCGCGCTACCTGCTCGGCAGTCGAACAGTGGATGAACCCCTGCGTATCCAGCGAGTCGGCGCGATAGTCTCCGGCGGTTTTTCCGGCTTCCCATGCGGCGGCGGTGGTCATGTGCAGAATGTAGGTCACAGTTGTGTTTGCTCCTATGGCGATTCCTATTCGCTGCCGAATCGCCCGTGTTCCAGAAAATGGGCCAGTTCGCGGGAACGGCTGGCGATGAGTTCCGGCGCAATTTCGCGGATGCGCGGGTTGTGCTGGTTCGCCGCCAACCAGCGGCAAGAGGCGACTTGCCGTGCTGCGATGAAGGTTTCGAGATGGGCGAGGTCGGCATCCGCAAGCGATTGTGCGGCAGTATACCCGTTGAGGAAAGCGCCGCGCAACGCGGAATAGCGCGGCGTGGCTTTGAACTGCCACAGCGCGGGCGCGAGGTCATACAGGCGGTAGCCGAACGCGCAGTCCTCAAAGTCCAGCATTATTACTGAATCCGCTGCGGCGAAAAGCAGGTTCTTGGGGATGAAATCGGCGTGAATCAAACCGAAGGCGCGGGGGCGGGCGACCAGCGCCTTCATGGTGGCGCTGACTCGCGCCTCGATGGCAGTGAAAACGGCCTGCTGCGCATCGGTGAAGATCGCGCTCCCGGCAGTGCTGTGATACGGCGAACGCTCCCCGAACAGCCCGTCCGCGTCCAGCGTGGGGCGGGCGAAAGCGGGCGGCGGGACAAACGCATCGAGCGCGGCATGAAGTTCTGCGAGGCGTGTTCCGGCGGTGCGGGCACAGGATTCGGGCAGATCGTCCGGCGTGTACCCCGCGCCTTCACGCCACGCGAACAGCGCAACGGGCAGCGGGTCGCCCAAGCCGCTGATGCGGGCGAAGGTCAGCGGCGCACCATCATCAGCAGCGATAGGCTGCGGCACAGGCAGGCCGCTTTCGTTCAGGTGGCGCAGCAGCACAAGTTCGCTGTGAATCTGCGCGAGGGGCTTGTGTTCGGGGCGGTACAGGCGCAGCGCCGCGACAGGCTGACCGCTGTGCCGCACACTGAACACCGCGTTGCTTTGGTACGCCAGCAGGTCAAGAACTGCCCCGCCGAGGTCGTACTCTGGCAGGCACGATTCGGCGGCGGCTTGCAGCGCAGCAATTTGCTGGTCGTAGGGTAGGGCGAAGAAGGACTCTGGCACGGGCGAGTCTCCATAAAGTGGATATAATTCGGTATTCTGACCTTCTTCCGCAAACTAAATAGGGTGAAACTTAAATGTTCGGCGCAGTTTCTTCTCGATACCAACCCCTCACACTCGAAACAATGTCCGCGTATGTGCGCTCACGCCCGGAACTAGCCGCTGTTTTTAACGGTGATGAGCCGCTGGAAACGGTGGAAGTGGGCGATGGCAACCTGAATCTGGTGTTCAAAGTATGGGCGCAGGCCGACCCGCAGCGCACGGTGGTGCTGAAGCAGGCGCTCCCGTATGTGCGACTGGTGGGCGATAGCTGGCCGCTGCCGACCGATCGCGCCCGCATCGAGGCGCAGGCGTTGGAGATTCACGGGCGACTTGCGCCGCAGCACACGCCGAAGGTCTATTTCTACGATCCCGATATGTATGTGATTGCCATGCAGAACCTGAACCAGCACATCATCATGCGGAAGGGACTGATTCAGGGCATCCGTTACCCGAACTTTGCCGAGCATATCGGGCTGTTCATGGCGCGTACCCTGAGCATGACTTCCGATCTGGTGCTGGATTACCGTGCGAAGAAGATGGAAGTGGCGCGTTTCATCAACCCGGAACTGTGCAAAATCACCGAGGATTTGATCTTCACCGAACCCTACCGGCAGCATGAACGCAATCGGTATCACCCGGAGATTGAGCCGCTGGTGGTGGCGCTTCAGGCCGATGAGCCGCTGCGCTGGGAAGTCGCGCAGTTGAAAGAGCAGTTTATGACGCAGGCGCAGTCGCTGGTGCATGGCGATCTGCACACCGGCAGCATCATGATTAACCAGACGGATACGGTGGTGATTGACCCGGAATTCGCGTTCTACGGCCCGATGGGGTTTGATGTGGGCGCGGTGATCGGCAATTTGCTGCTGAATTACGCCGCGCAGGAGTCGCGCATGGCAGACCCCGACCAGCGGGCGGATTTCCGGCGCTACCTGACCGACACGATTATTCAGCTGTGGCAGGTGTTCGTGCGCGAATTTCAGCCGGTGTGGGATCAGGCCGATGTGGTGAACATGCCGAAGGCGTACCAGCGCGACTATATGCGGCGAGTGCTGCAAGATGCAGCCGGTTTCGGCGCGTGCAAGATGCTGCGCCGCGTGATCGGGCTGGCGGGCGTGGAGGACATTCGCGGAATCGAGGATGTGCATGGCAAGTCGGTGGCGGCCAGCCTCGCCATGAATATCGCCACGACGATGATGAAAGCGCGGCATCACATCACCTGCATCGAGGAGATTGTGGAAATCGCGGTCAGCAGCCGTTCGACGGTGTGACCACGATGAACGGATGGGCGCTCTGCAATGAGCGCCCTGTTTGACCTGTGCCTGTTTTTTATAATCCAAAGGGGGCAACTGATGCACAGCACACACACCACTATATACGTTACCGCAGGTGATGGGATGCTGGTGTTCGTTTAATTCAAGTGGGTCATATCCCCTCGCGCCCTTCTGGTGCAACCCGGATCGGCTCGATGGAATGGATTATGTGAGTCGTTTGAGCTTTACCGCCTAATTTTTCTCCGTCTGCCTGCCGGTCTGTAGGTGGCGCGTCTTTTGGTTGTCCGCAAAGCGGCATCCGATAGCACGCGCACGCGATTCCGCTAACTGCACTCATGTTCTACAATCGCTAAAGGTTCATCACCCATGACAGGCTTTTCCTTTCGTGTTCCCCCTCGCCTGAAGCTATTTTTGTCGTATTACAAACCCTATCGGAAACTGCTGGTGGCTGATTTGTTCTGTGCGCTGGTGGTGGCAGCGACGGCGCTGCTGCTACCTTTGTGCGCCCGTTATGTGACGCAAAATGTACTCCAGCAAAAGACAGCGGAACCTTTCGCGCAGATTGTATTCATCGGTGGGGTGATGTTGGTGCTGGTCGGGATTCAGGCCGTGTGCAATATGTTTGTGGACTATCGCGGTCACGGTATGGGCGCTCTGATGGAAAGTGACATGCGCTCCGATCTATTCGCCCATTGTCAAAAACTGCCTTTCGCCTTCTACGACGAACAGCGCACCGGACAACTTATGTCGCGCATCACCAACGATCTGTTCGCAATCTCGGAACTCTGTCATCATGGTCCCGAAGACCTGACGATTGCGGTGCTGAAGTTTGCAGGCGCGTTCATCATCTTGATGACGATCAATGTGCCTTTGACGATCATCCTTTTCCTATTCATGCCGCTGATGACCGTTTATGCGCTCTATTTCAATCGCAAGATGAACGCTGCCTTGATGCGTAGTCGCGCTCGCATCGGGGATGTGAATGCACAGGTGGAGGATACGCTGGCGGGAATCCGGGTTGTCAAGGCGTTCACGAATGAGGCGCTTGAACAGCAGAAATTCGCCCGTCAGAACGAACAATTCGTCGCCAGTCGTCTAGCCGGCTACAAGAGCGAGACATTCTTTTACAACGGTATGGAAGTTTTTGTCCATCTTTTTACCATTACGGTGATTGTGGTGGGCGGCGCAGGCATTGTGCTGAATGCGCTCAATCTGACGGATGTGGTCACTTTTTTGCTGTATGTCGGTAGTTTGATGGAGCCGATTCATCGAGTCGTCAATCTGGCGCGGTTGTATCAGGAAGGTATTACGGGCTTCAACCGGTTTCTTGAGATTATGGAGATTGAACCGGCTATTCAGGATGCGCCACAAGCGGTTGACCTGAAGCACGTTCAAGGCCACATCGAATTTCAGAACGTCAGCTTTCGCTACCGGGATGACCACGAGTGTGTGTTGAAGGGCTTGTCTGTCTCGATCAAAGCGGGTGAGTATGTCGCGCTGGTGGGTAGTTCCGGGGTTGGCAAGACAACGCTCTGCACCTTGATTCCGCGCTTCTATGAAGTGACCGAAGGACAAATTTTGGTGGATGGTCAGGATGTCCGGCATATTCGCCAATGCGCTCTGCGAAACCACATCGGGGTTGTCCAGCAGGAGACGTATCTGTTTGCAGGCAGTATCGCGGATAACATTCGCTACGGGAAACCGGACGCCAGCGATGATGCTATTGTGGAGGCAGCCCGCCGCGCTCATGCGCATGAATTCATCATGGCGTTGCCGGAGGGGTATGCGACAGATGTCGGTCAGCGGGGTATCAAACTCTCCGGTGGGCAGAAACAGCGGTTGAGTATCGCCCGTGTGTTTCTTAAGAATCCGCCCATCATCATCCTTGACGAAGCAACGAGTGCGCTGGATAACGAAAGCGAGAATGCGGTGCAGGAGGCTATGGAGTCGCTCTTTGTCAATCGCACCGTTCTGGTCATCGCGCATCGCCTCTCTACGGTTCGTCATGCACAGCGGATTCTGGTGCTGACTGAGAACGGGATTGATGAGCAGGGGACACATGACGAGCTACTGGCGCTGAACGGGTTATATGCGCGGCTCTACCACTTCCAATTGCGCCTCTAAACGGGTTTGCACGGGCACCCGGCAACAAAAAACTCCAGTCAAACGACTGGAGTTTTGCTGAGCGGGCGACGAGATTCGAACTCGTGACATCTTCCTTGGCAAGGAAGCATTCTACCGCTGAATTACGCCCGCATACCCCTAAACTATAGCAAGCTCACCAACCCTTTTCAAGGGTCATTTTCCAGTTTTTTCATGGAAATACTGGATTTGCTCCCGTAAGGCGGACAGCGTGAATCCCGCCAGCGTGGAGACGACGATATGCGCACCCGGCCCGTGTTCCCCGCCGATGCCCACCGCCCAGAAGCCGCCGGTCAGCGCCGCTTGCATCCCCGCCCGCGAGTCCTCGAAAACGGCGGCCTGTGCTGGCGTGATGCCGAGTTGTTCCGCCACCCACAGGAAAATATCCGGCGCGGGTTTGTTGCGGCTGACGGTGTTGCCATCTGCCACCATATCGAACAGCGGCAGGAGTTGCAGCGCCGCCAATACGTTGCGGGCATTCTGGCTGGATGACCCTAACGCCACCTTCAGGCCAGCGGCACGCGCCTCGCTGATGAGGGGGACGATGCCGGGACAGACCGCATCCGGTTTCAGGTCGCGCAGGAGTTCCACGAAGAACGAATTCTTGCGATCCATGTACTGCTGCGCCAGTTCGTCGCTGATCGGCGCACCGTTCAGGAACACGTCGAGGCTGGCACGGCGCACGAGTCCCTGCATCCGGTAGTGCTGTTCCTCGGTGAAGGGGACGTGTAGTTCTTCAGCCAGCCTGTGCCATGATCGGCGGTGAATTTCGGGCGTGTGGACAATCACGCCATCCAGATCAAAAATGAGTGCGTGGAGTTCCAAATTCATCTCGGAGTGGTTGTTGGTTGACGTAAACCTCGCTATCATAGCACGGTATGACCCAAAAGAAACCACTCATTACCCTGCTTGTCGTTTGCATCGGCCTGCTGCTGGCCGCGTGTGACCCGCTGGCTCCCGCGCCCACCCCGCAGGTGATCGTGGTGACTGCCGTTCCTAGCGCCACGCCACTGCCGACGGCTACGCCCGCCGCCACCCACACGCCCATCCCGACCAGCACTCCCGCGCTGGAACCGTCGGCGACTCCGTTCCCGTGTGACGAGGAAAGCGGACAGATTTTCCGCTTCGATAGCTTCCGCAGCACCATTGCGGGCGAGACTTTGCGCTACCGCGTGTATGTGCCGCCCTGCTACCAGCAGACGCAGCGCCGCTATCCGGTGGCCTTTCTGCTGCACGGTTCGGGCGAGCGCGAAGATCAGTGGGAGAAGATCGGCGCGACGATTGCGCTCGATCAAGGCTTCCGGCTGAATGTGTTGCCGCCGATGATTCTGGTCATGCCCTATTTTGGCACGGTAGGCAACGATAACTACTTCCCGCCCGACCCATCTTTTGAGTCGGTGCTGCTGAATGAACTGCTACCCGCCGTTGACCGCGATTTCTGCACATGGAACAACCGCGATCACCGCGCACTGGGCGGGATTTCACGCGGCGGATTCTGGGCGTACAGCATTGGCCTGCGCCATCCCGATTTGTTCGGGATTCTGGGCGGCCACAGCGCGTATATGACCGAGGATTTGAGCGCCGTCCCCTCGCCGTTTAACCCGCTGGAACTGGCGCTGAACTCGTCGCTGCTGCTGGATGCTGGTTTGCAGTTGTATCTGGATAACGGCGCACAGGATCGTTCCGGTGTGGCGCTGCAACTGCTCTCCAGCCACCTGACCACGCGCAATATCCCGCACACCTACGTGATTAACCCCGTCGGCGACCACAACGATGAATACTGGTCGTCGCACGTTTCGGAATATCTGGCGTTCTACGGGCGCAACTGGCCGAAAGACATCACCCAACTGCCGAGTTGCCTCGAACCTAGCCCGCGCTAGGGGTTCGCCACGTTTGGCGGGCGAGGACGGATTGTGGCGTAAGCCCCTGCGCCGCCTGTTCTGCCCGCCGCGCCAACCGCAACCGCGCCTGCTCATGAATCTCGCGGATGTGGACGACTTTCTCCTCGACAGCCACGTTGAACCACGCCGCGCCCTTTTCGGCGGTGGCGTAACTGCCGCTGCCATACGCGCCAGTGAGCGTGTCGTCCTCCCATTGGCTGGTGATGATGAGCGCCCCGCCTTCAATCCAGTCCATGTAGTAATTGGGCGTGCTGATGAAATCCGGCTCGTCCACCACGCGCTCCATTTTGCATAGTTCCGGGCGCAGGTGCAGCAAATAGGCCGTTTCCAGTTCGCAGGCATGTCCCATGCCGCCGATGGGCGAACTTCGCAGGGCTTCCAACGCGGGCGCGCCGAGATGTCCAGAGGTGTGCAGGAAGGTGGTGGCGGCAAAGACGTGCTGATGCCGATCCCCGATGTATTTCACGGTGTTGTGCAGGAAGGACGAATTGCCGCCGTGACCACTCATCAGGTAGAAGCGGTCTGCGCCGCGTTCGACCAGCCCATCTGCCACTTCGATCAGGAAATCCTCGAACACCCGCCCGCCGAGGTTGGTCGTCCCCGCAAAGGCGCTGTGGTACATGCTCACGCCGTAGGGCAGCGTCGGTAGCATTTCGGCCTCATCCGGTGCGGCGGCGGCGGCGGCGCTGGCAATCGCGCCGATGATGACGGTATCGGTGTTCAGCGGCAGGTGATAGGCGTGCTGTTCGGTGTGACCGCAGGGGATGAGGATGACGCGCTGCGGTGTGGCGGCCAGTGGCGTGAACACGGGCGGGGTGGTGCGTTCCAGCCGCAAGTGTGCATATTGAGGATCGAACAGGTCTTCCGGCCCCGCATGGATGACATACAGCTTGGTGAAGCCGGCTTCGAGAAAAGTGCTGAAGATGGCCCGCACGATGCGCCGCAGCATGGCTTCGCTCACGGGGGCGGCGCTGCCTTGCCAGCCGTAGGGGAGCGTGGGCAGTAGCACCAGTGTGGGCATGCCCAGCACACGGGCGATGCGCTCAAGGTCGTAGCCGTCGCCTAGCGTGAGTACCAGCGGCAAATCACGCGGGAGGTCTGGCACTTCCGGCCACGTTAGTTCTTCGTAGCGAATGAAGGTTGTCATACATCCTCACGATTGCGTATATTGCTCTCATGATAATTCACATCCGAACTAGCGGAAAGTTGGGGTGTCGCCTAGCGGTTGTCCTATTACAATTTATGTGTATTGAATGCTTTTCAGGGGGGCGTGTGGAATTCATCAACGGTGTGGTCAGTGTGATTGTTTTTCTGGCAGGTGCTTCGATTGTGGGCTATGCGGTGATGGCAGCGGTGCGGACGGTGGTGCTGCAGCGTGGCGATCAGGTGCGGCTGACGCGCTATGTGTTTCACAGCATCAATGCGCTGTTCCAGATGCGTGCCCGCAAAGCGCAAACCTATCTGGAGCGTGACCGCATCATGGCGTTGTACGCGCCGATCAGCCTGCTGATGCTGCCGATTGCGTGGTTGGTGTTGATCGTCATCGGTTACATGCTCATGTACCGCGCTATCGGTGTGCAACCGCTGTACGACGCGCTCAAAGTCAGCGGGTCGTCGGTGTTCACGCTCGGCTTTTTCACGGTGGACACGCTCCCCGTGACGATTCTGGAGTTCACCGAGGCCACGCTAGGGCTGGGCATCGTGGCGCTGCTGCTCTCGTATTTGCCCACCATGTACAGCGCCTTCTCGCGCCGCGAAACGCTGGTGACGCTGCTCGAAGTCCGCGCCGACTCGCCGCCTTCCGCTGTCACGCTGATTACCCGCGCACACGGCGTTCGCGGGTTGGACTATCTGGCGGAATTGTGGGAGCTGTGGGAAGTGTGGTTCGCGGAGATTGACGAGAGCCATACTTCCCTGTCAGCCATCAACTTTTTCCGTTCACCACAACCGGATCGCTCATGGATTACGGCGGCAGGTTGTGTGTTGGATACGGCGGCGCTGGTGACGGCGGTGGTGGATATGCCCCCCAGCCCGGAAGCGCAGTTGTGCATCCGTGCTGGTTTCGTGGCGCTGCGGCACATCTCGGATTTCTTCCGCATCGAGTATTACCCCGACCCGCATTTTCCCGATCAGCCGATCAGCATCACCCGCGAGGAGTTTGACGAGGCGTGTAAAGAGTTGGCGGCGGCGGGAGTGCCGCTGAAGGCCGATTTCGATCAGGCGTGGCTGGATTTTGCGGGCTGGCGTGTGAATTACGATACGCCGCTGCTGGCGCTGTGCGAACTGACGATGGCTCCCTATGCGCCGTGGTCATCCGATCGCGGCATTCAGCGGGCGCGGGGTGGCAGGGCAAAAATCGGCTTCTAATGCGATTCTGATGGGCGATCTGTTGACAGAAACCGGCATTGATCGTATTGTGTTTCTGTACAATTTGTCTATAAACAGTCATTTCGTCTACAAAGGTGAGTGGTATGGTACAGCAGATTCCGCCGGGGCCGCCCGTCAAAGGCTTGTTCGGCAATATACGGGCGTTCCAGCAGCAGCAGATTGAATTCCTGACGGCGAACCGCGACCAGTACGGCGATCTGGCCTATATCGCCCGCATCGGCAACCGCCGCGTGTACCAGTTGAATCATCCTGACGATATTCAAATGGTGCTGGTCAAGCATCCCGATCAGGTGGAAAAGACTCCGGCGCTGAAACGGGCGACCCGTAAAGCCATCGGCAGCGGCCTGCTGACCAGCGAAGGCGAGTTTCACAAACGACAGCGAAAACTGGTGCAACCGGCCTTCCATGCGCGGCGCATCGCCTCGTATGCTGATGTGATGGTGGCTTACGCCGGACAGTTGGCGGATACGTGGCAGCAGGGCGAACAGCGCAATCTGGCGCACGATATGATGGAACTGACCATGCGCATCGTGGGCAAGACGCTGTTTGACCGCGAGGTGAGCAGCGAGGCGGATGTCATCGGCAGCGCGATCACGGTGGGGCTGGAAGCGACCATGCACCGCCTGACGCACCCGCTGGTTCTGCCGGAATGGGTTCCCACGCCTACCAACCGCCTCCGCCAACAGTCGGCACGGCTGTTAGACGAGACGATTAACGAGATTATCCAGTCGCGTCGTCAGGCCGGTGAGGATAAGGGCGATCTGCTCTCGATGCTGCTGATGGCGGCGGACGAGGACGACGGCGGGCAGATGAACAACAAGCAGGTACGCGACGAAGCGATGACGCTATTCATCGCCGGTCACGAAACCACCGCCAACGCGCTGAGCTGGGCGTTTTACCTGCTGGCACAACATCCCGCTGTGGAGGCGAAACTCCGCGAGGAGATTGAGCGCGTGCTGGGGGGACGTGCGCCCGCGTTTGCCGATTTGCCGAACCTGACATATGCCGAACAGGTGGTGCGCGAGGCTATGCGCCTGTACCCGCCGGCGTGGATTATCACCCGCCTGACCACCGCCGAGATGGAGATTCGCGGCTACCGTATCCCGAAGGGCAGTATGCTGGTGCTGAGTCCGTATGTGATGCACCATCATCCGCGTTACTGGGACGAACCGGAGGCGTTCAAGCCGGAGCGTTTCGCCGCAGGTTGGGAGGAGCGCGTCCCGAAGTATGCCTATTTCCCGTTCGGCGGCGGCCCGCGCATTTGCGTGGGCAACCAGTTCGCGCTGATGGAAGCCCATCTGCTGCTGGTGCGGCTGATGCAGCGGGCGCATTTTGATCTGCTGCCGCAACCGGCGGTGGAGATGCAACCGCTGGTGACGCTGCGCCCGCGCAACGGCATTCCGGTGCGGGTGAGCCTGCGCGAACGGGTGGCGCAACCTGTCTAACAACGATGCCAGAGGGGTACATGCGTACCCCTCTGGCGCTGCGTGTGCTTAGTTGTTGAAGTCCACCGCGATTTTGCCGCGTGTGGATTGCGTCTGATTGGCCTGCAACGCTTCATGAATCTGGTCGAGGCTGAACGTCTGGCTGATGTGCGGCTGCACGCGCTTGTCCTCAATGCACTGCGAGATGCTTGTGAGGATGGCGGTGGTGGGTTGGACATTGGTGTACGTGGCCTGTATCTGGCGCGGCGCGGCGGCCTCTACCGGCGGCGGTGTGACCATGCACACCAGTTTGCCGCCCGCTTTGAGGACATCCAGCGAACGGGTGGACACTTCAAAGCCGACGGTATCCAGCACCAGATCAACCGGCTTGACTACCGACTCGAACTTCGCGGCATTGTAGTCCACAAATTCGTCCGCGCCCAACCCGCGCACGAAGGCTTCATTACGGGCGGAAGCCGTGCCGATGACATACGCGCCAGCAATCTTGGCGAATTGCACCGCGAAATGACCGACTCCACCGGCTGCCGCGTGAATCAGGACGCGCTGCCCCGGCTGAATCTGCCCCGCTTCAAACAGCGAATGCCATGCGGTGACGGCTGCGAGGGGGACGGCTGCGGCCTGCGCGTAGGTGAGCGAGGCCGGTTTGGGCGCGATGCTGCTGGCTGCGAGGGTGGTGTATTCCGCGAACGCGCCGCCGCCGAACCCCTTCATGCCGTAGACAGCGGTTGCTACCGGAAAGTCGGTCACGCCTTCGCCCAGCGCCGCCACATCTCCGGCAAAATCAGAGCCGAGGATGCGCGGCAAGGAGACGTAATCCTTCAGATACCCCTCGCGCACCTTCCAGTCCACCGGATTGATGCCGGCAGCACGGATGCGTACCAGCACCTCGCCGGGGGCAGGCTGCGGAACCGGAACATCTTCCATCACGGCTTTGTCATTGCCGCCCCATTCCCGAATCATCAGTGCTTTCATGATTTGTCTCCCCATATCCCGTATTGTCCAGTGTTGGATGATAAATACTGTAATTAATAAAGTAAATTACTGCAATAGGGAAAGCAACTTTCGGGGTTATATTGGCGGGTAATCGGCAGCAAAAAGCGCGGGACACCTGTTGCGTCCCGATCAACCGCTACCGTTAAGCGTGAGTGCGGTCAGGTTTCGAGGAGTTTGTAGTCAATCTGCGCCGAATCGGGATGCAGGCCGATGAGCCAGTCGCCAAGAATGGCAACCGCCCGGTGCAGCCCTTCGGTGGCGCGGGGGTAGCCTAGCACGCCCGCTTTGAGCGTGAAATCCTGTTCGGTTTCGCGGTACGACAGCACCAGCGCCACATGCTGATCGAGGGTTGGTTCTTTGATGTACACCTCGAACAGCACCACTTTTTGCCCGCGATAGCCGTGCAAGAAGTTGATGTGGGTATTGCCCTCTTTGCGTTCTGCCTGTTGGAAATGCGCCAGCATATCGTCCAGCGTCAACGGACTGCGAAAGACCATGTGCGGCATTGTTCCCTCCCGTATGACGGGTACATCCGGCGCGGGCAGCGTATTGCGCCGCAGCGCGAAGTAGTGGCAGGCGCGGCCTTCACGCAGGGCGCGGCCTTCGTATTTCGTGACCACGCGCCCCGGCATCTGGTCAGCCCATGCGTCCGGCAGCGTGTTCTCCAGACCGGGCGCGGCGGCGAACAATTTGGCGCACATCTCGGCATACTCGCGGATGTCGGTGGCGAGATACAGCATCCCCCCCGCTTGCAAACGGCTGACCATCGCCGTCAGTGTGTCCGGTTGCATCAGGCGGCGCGGCGCGTGACGCCTTTTGAACCAAGGATCAGGAAAGTTGATGTGAATTTGCGTCAGGCTGGCGGGCGTGAACAGATGATGCAGTGCGGTTTCAGCCATCGAGTGAATAGGCCGCACGTTGGTCAGTCCGGCGCGGTCAATCGCGCTTTCGGCACGGAACAGGCATTGGCTGGCGATTTCCAGCCCGACGATGTTCGCGTCCGGGTTGGTACGGGCAAGGTGCAGCAGATATGCGCCATAGCCGAAGCCGATTTCGAGAATCAGAGGACGTTCTGCGCCGAATAGGGCAGCCCAATCGGTCGGCCACGCCATGCGCAAACTGGTCAGTTTGGGTAAGGTTGCGGAGGTTTTTTTTCGCGTCATCGTTCATAAATGAAAAAGCGGAGAGGGTGGGATTCGAACCCACGAGGGTGTTACCCCTACTCGCGTTCCAGGCGAGCGCGTTAGGCCACTACGCTACCTCTCCAGCGTGCATGGATTTTAGCAGGTCAAATCCGCTTTAGCTAGGCGGGTTTGCCAGCGGTTGTGGGCCGATTCCTGCATTTTTGGCAGGGCGGCTGAGTTTGTCCAAAAACTGGTTGATCTGCCACACGAACACATCCGGCGTTTCCAACTGCGGCATGTGTCCGCATTCCGAGATTTCGATTAGCGCCGCGTCCGGGATGCTGGCTTTGATGGCTTTGGCTTCGCTCAATGGCGTGAATTGATCTTCAGTTCCCCACAGGATGAGTGACGGGACAATCGGGCGCTGCGCCTGTGGCATCGGGCTGGTGGTCAACATGCGCATGATGGCGGTGAAGCCTTTTGCGGCTTGCTTCACTTTGGCCTGAAAGGACTCGGTGAGGATGTCGGGTGTGGCGATCATGCTTTTCAACATGCCGGGGCTGGTCGCCATGCGCCCCAGAAACATGAATAGCAGGGTAGATACGCCGGGGATTCGGGCGAGGGTTTTCAGGGCGGGCGGCACTTCTGGCACACCGCCCCCGTTGATCAGAATGACGGCGGGGATGTATTTGGGATGGCTGGCGGCGAACAACCGCACCAACACGCCGCCGAAGGAGTTGCCCACCATCACCGCTTGGTCAATGTGGAGCGCACCGAGGAGTGATTGAATCCAGTTCAGCATGGCTTCGGTGGTCATGCGCGGCAGCAACCTGCTTTTGCCGAACCCCGGCAGATCGGGCGCGTAGACGTGGAAGGTTTCCGCCAGCATGGGGATCACCGGCTTCCAGTGCATCTCGGCATCGCCCAGCCCGCCGTGCAGCAGAAAGATAACGCGGCTGTTTTCCGCGCCATCTTCCCAGTAGTGAACGGGCAAGCCTTCAACCGTAACCATTTTATCGTGTAGCGCCATGCTGACCCCCATGAATTATTGGATTGCGCAGACCATTCTTCTGAGTGCGAACTAACGGTGCGTATCCCCGGATTCTGATTGTGCCGGGAGGTCGCTTTGGGCGATAAAACCGTGCTGTGCCAGCCATGCTTCTAACTCATGGGCGTAGGCTTCGGTAATCATTGTTCCCCGGTTGATGCCACGCGGACTTTGACCAAGTGGGATGGGCGTGGGGGGCGCGTAAGGTAGATCGCTACCGGCTTCCGCCACGACCAGCGTGGGGACACTCAGGAATCCCGTCCAATCCTGCACCCGCGCCCGCGCTGCCATATCCTTATCAATGTAGATTTCGCGGTAGGCCAGCGCATAGTCGCTCAGAACGCGCTTGGCAACCGAGATGAACGGACAGCCGAACGTGCGTGAGTACATGACCAGTTCGTAGTGCGATGTCATGAGCCTGCCTGTGGAGAAGGGGAAGCTGCCGGGGATGGCGTGCCAGCGACGACGGGCGTGGGCGGCAGGTTGCCCGGTTCGAGGAAGCAGATAATCCCGCTGCTGATGCCCTGCGCCATCTCGTCCTGTTTGCCCGTCAGCACGTCGCGGTCAGCCAGCAAAAACCCCAGTTCGATGATCGAGGCCGGGGTGAGTGGGCTGATTTCACGGAAGCTGTGGTAATCCGTCATGTCAATGGTTACGCCGTCGCGCCGTTCAAGCCCGGTGGCAAGGCTGTAATACTGCGCGATGCAGTTTACCAGCAGATCGTCAATGCTGTTGCCGCTGCGGGCAGCAGCGCGGGCGATCAGGTAGCCGCTGACGCGCTCCCCGAAATCTTTGCAGGTGTTCACATGGATGGAGACGAGTGCCGCCGCCTGATAGTTTTCGAGGCGCAGGTCAAACTCGTCCAGCAAATCCACCGAATAGCCGACGGCGCGTAGATTGCGCACCACTTTTTGCGACACCGCGAAATTGATTTCGGCTTCGGTCAGTCCGTCCGGGCAGACCGCACCGGGGTCGGGCGGCACTTGCGGGCCGCGATGCCCGCTGACGATGCCCACGCGCCGCAGCCAGTTCGGGGTAGGTTGACGGGTAGGGGCGAGCGTGGGGAAGGACGTTCCCATTGCGACCTGATTGGTAGCCTGTGCGATGCTCAATTCGGCACGCACGCCCGTGTTCAGGAATTGGGTGGGTGTTGCCCATGTGAAGATGGTCGCCATCAGGCCGGCGGCCACCAGCATGACGATCACCGAGCGAATGATGCCGCCGAGTACGCCGACGGTACGCTGACGGCGACGCGCCTGCCGCCGTTTGACGCGGCGGATGCGTTGGGCTTCCATCGCGTCGTCCCACTGGGGTTCGCTTGGCGGGGGCGCAGGCTGACGCGGTGTACGCGGTGGAGTGGTGGGCTGTGACGCGGCAGCAGGCGGGGGCGGGGTGGCCGGTTTCGCTTCGGGTAGGGTGGCAGGCGCGGCGGGACGGACAGGGCGTGGCGGCGGTGCGGCGGCCTGCTGCGATTCGGCTTTGGCGGCGGCATGGCGCATTAACGCCATGAACGTCACCGAGGCAGGGACATCCCCCTCGTCTGGTTCCTCATTATCGGGGCGCTTTAGCACCTCGTCGTGATCTTCAGGCATCCTGCTCTCATCCATCCCGTAAACATGCGCTGAACGAGATTAAGTATAGCCGATTTCGTCTGGATGTTCCCCCATCTTTCAGGCCGGGGGCAGCACTTCCCAGACCTGCGCTCCGTCTGCGTCGAACACTTTGCGCAGGTAGGCGGCATCCTCTAGCCGCGATTGCATCACAATGCCTTCGGTGAAGGGCGCACGCCAGCGGAACATCTGCTCGATGCTGTCGGGATTCGTGACGATTTGCGGCACGATCACATAGCCGATGCGGGCGGCGCGTAGTAATTCAGCGTTGGTTGGATCAGCCGGATTTAGCCAGAAAGCGCGTAGGCTGTCCTGCTCCGCGAGGCTGGCCTCGTTGTTGTGGAAGAACGGTTGCACGCGATAGTATACGCTGTCGCGTTCGCTGATGACCGGAACCCAGTCGCTCTCATGTGAATTATCGGTCTGCGTGCCGGGGAAGTTCAGCACCCGCGAGTCGGTCGGGGTGTTGTGCTTCAGCCATTCCATCGCCTGTACATCGGCTTGCGAGGCGAACGCGCCGAAAAAGCCGACGCGCCCTTTGCTGAACTCCAGTAGCGGACGGTTGAACAGGGCGATTAGCACAAGCGCGGCGATGGCGACGGCAAAAAACCGGGACGCCTGCTTACGAAAGAGGGCATTCCACCGGTTGCCGAACGACCAGCGATCCCACACCCACAGGAGCGCCATCCCGCCGAGGATGCTGTAGGGGATGATCGGGCCGTGCCATGCGATGCTGAAGGGGTAATCGTAGCGCCCGATGATCGTCATTAAGGAGGGCAGCAGTTTTTCCAGCAGCCCCACACTGGAGAACTCCAGCACCATGACCAGCCAACCGACGGCGAGGATGGCGAAGGGGTCGCGCTTACGCAGGCCGATGACCGCGCCGAGAAGGGCGGCGGGAACTGTCCATAGGCCGTGATAGAACACCATCACGCGCCAGTAGCCCGGATCGCGGCTAAATGGGGAGACGATTTCCGCACCCAGCAGGCCGCGTATGCTCAACAGCCACGGGGCGATTGCCAGCAGCGCGATCAGCGGGATGACGACGGTCATCACCAGCCATGTGCGCAGGCTGGGGCGCGGCTTGGCGAACCACAGCGTGAGCAGCCACGGGACGTAGCCGAGCGCGAGAATGATGGTGGTATCGGGATGGGACAGGACGAGCGCCCCTAGCATCAGTCCGGCGGCGAGCGCATCTAACCGGGAGGGATGCTTCAGATAGCGGGCGGTGTAGGTCAGGAAGGCCAGCGCGAACACCAGACCGAGCAGGGTGGTGAAATGCGAGTCCATGTAGGCGGTGAACAGCCCCATGCCTGCCCACGTCACCAGCGCCATCGCTCGCCCCAACCGCTTGTCGCGCAGTTCGGAGCCGAGATCGAAGGTCAGCCAGACCACCAGCGTAGCAAGAATCGCCGCGATGCCGAACTGGATGCTGTGCATCCCCTGTCCTAGTTGCTGGCTGAAATAGGCGATCAACACCGAGAATCCCGGCGCGTACAGGTAGCTGATTTCGGGATGCCACGAGCCGAGCGATTGGAAGCCGCCGCCCATGCGTGCCATCAGCCCCAGATAGCCGAAACCCTGCGCGTCGGTATCCAGCGGGACGGGCAGAATGAGCGCGGGTAGGATGAACGACAGCGCCACCAGCGCGAAGAACAGCAAATCACGCAGCCCCGGCCAGCCTTCTTCGGCATCCGAAAGTTCGATGCCAGCGGCTTCGGCGCGTTTCTGGGCGAATGAGAGTGTGCCGAGCAAGAAAATGGCGGTGATGATGGCGAACATCAAGTAGTCCACCACCAGCGTGTTCCAGCCGAACAGCATGGCCCAGAAGACCGCGCCGCCCATGACCAGCCCCAGCGCCAGCGCCCCGGTCAGACCGATGCGCGGTTGCGCGGTCGGCCACGCAGGGGCGAGCATCGCGCCCGACCCGAATACGACTGCTCCGAATACAAAGATGACAAACAGCGGCATGTTGCCCCCTGACTGTTGCGGTTGTTCGTGAAAACTCGCACATTATACCCGCCTGCGCCGCCGCTACCCATGCCACTGCTGCTACAATGCGACCTGTTCATAATGGACGAGGGGGCGGTGATGGATTTTCAACGCTTGCACGATTGGGATGTCACACCGGCGGAGGCCGTCGCCCTTCAGCAGCGGTTGGCGGGGCAGGTGGTCAGCAACCAGCCGATTGCGCTGGATGCAGTGCGGCGGGTGGCGGGCGTGGATGTGAGCGTGCGCGAGAATGTGTCGCAGGCGGCGGTGGTGGTGCTGACCTATCCGGCGCTGGAAGTGGTGGAAACGGTGCTGGCGCAGCAGCCCACGCCGTTCCCGTACATTCCCGGCCTGCTCAGTTTCCGCGAAGCGCCCGTGCTGCTGGAAGCGTTTGAACGCCTGCAAAATGTGCCGGATGTGTTCGTGTTCGACGGCATGGGGATTATTCATCCCCGCCGCATCGGGATTGCTGCGCATCTAGGGCTGTGGCTGCAAAAGCCGACCATCGGCTGCGGCAAGACGTATTTCTTGGGCGAGTATGACGAGCCGCCGCCCGAACGCGGCGCATGGAGCGAACTGCGTGACTGGGGCGAGGTGATTGGCGCGGTGCTGCGGACGCGGACGAACGTCAAGCCGGTGTACATCTCGGCGGGGCATCTGGCTGACCTGCCAACGGCGATTGCGCTGACGATGGCTTGCACCAGCCGCTACCGTTTGCCCGTTCCGATTCGGGCGGCGCATCTGGCAGCCGGCACGGTTAGCGACTGAGATACCACCACACATCGCGTCCGCTGAAGCCACAGCGCCGGAAGAACGCGCCGGGGTTGTCGCGGTCTTCGACTGCCCCTGCGACGGTGACGAGCGCCGCGCCGGAGGCTTTCGCCCGCCGCACGACTTCGCTCACCAGCGCCCGCCCCAGTCCGCGTTTGCGCCAATCGGGGCGGACATACACCCCTTCTAGCGCGGCTTCGGGTAGCGCCGCATCCCGTTCGGCATAGGCCAGCCCGACGGGTTCGCCCTGCGCGTCCTGCGCCCACAGCCACAAATCCGGCGCGCAGGCGGATTCGCCTGCCCATGTGCGGACGGTTTCGGCGGTTGGTTGGAAGGTCGGGTCGCAGCGGGCGATGAAGGCGGCGATGGCTTCGGCCTGCACGGGGTCGGCATCGGCCCATGACAGGCCATCCGGCAGGGCGGGGGCGACTTCGGCGGTGTGCAGCAGGCGGAAATGCGCCTGTCGCCCGACGAATCCGGCGACCACATCCGGTTCGAGATAGTCCTGATGCACGATGGCGAAACGGGTGTCGTCCAGCTTGCGGCGCATGAGATACCCTGAACGGCGATCCGTGCGTGTCCAGTAGATGTACAGCCCTTCGGCGTTCTGCGCTTCGAGCGCGTTCACCTGTCCCTCGCGCTGTGAGTAGGCGGTGGTGAAATCGGCAAGGTGGCGCAGCGTCCGCCACAGCGGATTGGGCAGCACCGCGCAGGGCGTTTCAGCGTAGGCGGCACGCAGGGCGGACTCAAAATTCTCGATGGGCATGAGGGTCAACTCCCGACGTTGGCTTCGTAAAACGCGATCTGCTGCATGACTTCAGTCAACAGGTTGAGCGCGACGGTTTCGCTCTCCCCGGCGGACATGAAGGCGATGATGTAGCGGTTTTCGCCGATGGTCATCACCCCGGCGTCGTTCACCACGCGCCCCAGCGGTAAATCGCCCAGCGGCAGGATGCCGTCTTTGCCCATGTACGCCCCGCTGGAGGCGCGTTCGATGGGCGACTGGTAATCCGGCGCACGAATGGCAAGCAGCTTGTCGGCGGCGACGAGCGCGTTCCGCATCCGGTCAAACTGCGCGAACACGGGCCCGCGCACCAGCACATCGTAACCGTGCGCAAGGTCGGCAGTGGTGAAGATGTTATCCACCGCGAACCCTTTGTCGCCCATATACACCTGCCGCGTTTCGGAGGGGGCGTAGCGCGGATCGCTGAAGCCGACGGTGGGGCTGCCTTCCCATTTCCATGTGTGCAGGCCGTTCGCCATGCCCACTTTTTGCAGCAGGAAATCGTTGAACTTCTCGATGGAGTTGCGCTGTCCTAGCACGCGCCCCGCCACATCCGCCAGCACTTCGCCGGTGGCGGTGTTGCCGCTGAACACGATGGCGCTGTACAAGGCGCTCCCCTGTGCGTCCTGCCATGCTTCGGGCGGGGTGAAGTAGTAGTAATACAGGGCGACCCACGCTTTGAAGCAGCTGGCGACGGGGTAACGAGCGTAAGCGTTGATCTGGATGCGGAACTCCTCGTTATCGAGGGCGTTCACGCGGCGCAGTTCGAGTCCCATGTTGAATCCGGCAAAGGCGCTTTCGAGGTCGGTGCGGATGCGGGCGACCAGCGGGGTTTCGGTGTCCCAGTCGTTGGGCATGCCGGGTTGCCAGAGTGCGCCAACCAGCGCGACTCCGAAGCGTTGCAGGAAGGTGCGGCGGGAGAGCGTGTTCATAGCGCGTCATTATAGCAGGGGGCGCAAGGGGGCGGGGGGCTACAATAAAATATAATCATATTTTATTGAAACAGCAGTAGAACAGTATTTTCAAAAGAAGTATAATGGAGATTATCCTTTGTTACTCTCACAAGTTCTCAAACAAACCCAATCTAGGTTTAGCGAATGAAGCAATTGCCGTTGTTTGATGGCTCAATTGATGAGACAAAACGAAACTCATACTTTAGTGAGATGCTGAAATCACTGAATGTCAATTATGGTTCGGGGTGGCCTGACCGATTTGGAGTTTCTCTTCGTAACTGGCTGCGAAACCAGAATCAACAACCCATTACAACGCTAAGTCTGTTTACTGGTGGTGGCGGACTTGATATTGGGTTTGCTGATGCCGGTTTCCATAGCCTTGAAATGGTAGAAATTGAAAGAAAATATAGTAAGACACTGGAGGTAAACGCTGGAACTTCTAGGTTGTTTTCTGGCTCAAAAGTAACTTGCCAAGATATTCGTGATTATGTTCCAGACGATGATCTTCACGTAGATTTCATCATAGGCGGTCCGCCTTGTCAGACATTTTCTGCCGCAGGACGGCGTGCATCCGGCGTATCAGGCACAACCGATCCACGAGGAACCCTGTTTGAAGAATATGTGCGGTTATTGATGAAATTGCAACCAAAGGGTTTTTTGTTTGAGAATGTTTATGGAATGATGGGTGCCCAGGAGGGGGAGGCTTGGGAAGAAATCAAGACTGCTTTTAGATCAGCAGGCTATATTATTCAATATAGAATCTTGGATACCGCTGATTATGGTGTGCCGCAGCATCGAGAACGAATATTTATTGTCGGATTGCAAGCAGGTGATTATCTTTTTCCACAACCCACACATGGCCCTGACTCTGAAGATCAACAACCGTTTTTCACAGCTGGCTTAGCCGTCAAAGGTGTTGATGTTTCAGAATCAAGTATTGGATTGGGTGGACAATATGGGCATTTGCTGAATGGCATTCCGCCCGGATTAAACTATAGCTTTTATACCGAAAGGATGGGGCATCCCCGCCCCGTATTTGGTTGGCGATCAAAGTTTTCTGATTTTCTATACAAAGCTGATCCTGATGTTCCTGTTAGAACGATAAAGGCACAAGGGGGACAATACACAGGCCCTTTTAGCTGGGAAAATCGCCCCCTGACCATCAATGAATTTAAGCGTCTCCAAACGTTCCCCGACGATTATGAGTTGATTGGAAATCGTCAAGTTTGCATTGAACAAATTGGTAATTCAGTTCCCCCGCAAATGGCACGGATGCTTGCGATAAGTATTTTGAGCCAAGTATTTAGCGTTGAGCTACCATTTGAAATGCGATATTTGCCGCATTATCAAGTGTTGGGATTCCGGCAACGCAAAAGGCAAAAAACGGATGATTACGCTCGAAAGGCTCAAGATGCGATTGCTCTATTAAACTCGGATAAAACGGATGCTGCCGAACTTGCTGATTTATCTGACCATCAAAATACGCGCTATCTAACGGAACAATTTGGATGGTTGAGTTCAAAACGGGGACAATGCTCAGTAATTCGCCTTCACTATGCGTTAAAAGCAACAAACTGGACAATATTGGCTCAAAACCTAGATGATGGAGCAGACTTTCAAA
>CAIPFY010000187.1 GCA_903864435.1 uncultured Chloroflexota bacterium
ATGGTCATCCTGATGGGCAACTTCCAGATGCCGCTGATTGAATGGCCGTATCAGGCGCGGGTGGCCTCGGAGTCGTATCTCAGTTTCACCGCCACGCAAGATCGAACGGTTTACCCGGAGCGTGAGAATGCGCGAACGGCGGGCATTCCAGACGATCAACCGGTCACGCTCAGTCCCGGACAGCCCGACCCGACCCAGTGGGGCTACTGGTGGTGGTTCCGCGCCAGTCGTGTGCTGAACGATTTCAACCTCGATGGCACTGTGGCGGGGGGCGCACAGCCCATTGACGAGTTTCCGCAGTTCAGCTTCTTGCTTTCGGATAATCATCCGCATGTGATGGCGTTGCCATTCGTGCTGCTGGCGCTAGGGCTGGCGCTGAATCTGCTGCTGGCGGGACATGCGCCCCGGCGCGGCGAAACCCTGCTCTATGGCTTGGCGATTGGCGGGCTGGTGTTCCTGAACACATGGGATGGGCCGATTTACTTGCTGGCACTGGTGGGCGCTGAACTGCTGCGCCGCTTGTTCAACAGCGGCGGACGGTTGCGGTTGGAGGATGTGCTGTCGGCGGTCATGTTCGGCGCACTACTGGGCGTACTGACGGCGCTGTTATATCTGCCGTTCCTGATTAGCTTCCGGTCGCAGGCGTCCGGTTTGCTGCCTAATTTGATGACCCCCACGCTTCTCCAGCATTATTTCATCATGTTTGGCCCGTTCACCCTGATCTGCGCGTTCTTTCTGGTGGCGGAAGCGCGTACTGCCGGCAAGCAGATGAACTGGCGCGCCGGTTTGTATACGGCGGGCGGGGTGTTGGCAGCGCTGCTGGCGGTGCTGCTGCTCCTGATGCTGGTGGCGCTGTTCGTCCCGGAATTATACGGGGTGGTGCTGCGCTTCGTGGATGGCTACGGCGGTCTGGGCGGGGCGCTGCCGCTGCTGTTGGCTCGCCGCCTGCAAACGCTCCCCACCACGCTGCTGTTGCTGGTGGCGCTGGTCGTGGCGGCGGCGCGGGTGTTCGCCCGTCCTGCTGACGAGGCTGAAGATGCTCCTGTGGATTACGGGTTGAAAGCGCCGACTGGCTTCACGCTGCTGCTGATTGTGCTGGCAGCGGGGTTGTCGCTGGTGCCGGAGTTTTTCTATCTGCGCGACAACTTCGGGACGCGCATCAACACCATCTTCAAGTTTTATCTACAGGCGTGGGTGATTTTCAGCATTGCCAGTGCTTACGGCGTGTTCGCGCTGGTGGGCGAAACCCGCTGGCGGGTGGGCGCAGTCTATAAGGCGGCTTTTGCGGCGGTGGCGCTGCTGTCCGTCGGGATGGGGATGCTGTATCCGATTTTCGGCATCCACAACCGTATGTTGATCGAAAGCGGTATTGCGACGGCGATTGACCCCGCGCCGCTGAGTTTGGACGGCGGACGCACAATGATTGTCGCCAGCGATTACAGCGCGATCACCTGCTGGCAGCAAGTCGTTCGTGATGAGCAACAGGTGGTGGCGGCAGAGGCACTCGGCGGCGCGTATAATCCGGCCTTCGGGCGGGTGGCGGGGCTGACGGGTGTTCCGGTGGTGCTGGGCTGGGATAACCACGAGCGTCAGTGGCGCGGTTCGACCTATGACGCGGTGGCTGGCACACGCGGGCAGGACATCCCCACGCTCTATGGTGATCTGCGCTGGGATGCGGCGCAATCCATCATTGACCGCTACGGGATTGATTACGTGTTTTATGGTTCGAGTGAACGACAGGCGTATGGCAGTATTGGCGAGGATAAGTTCCGCGAGAACGCGCAGGCGGTCTGCCCGGTGACGGATAGCGCCGGAGATGTGGTGAGCGTGTTTTACCGCGTGCATCCCTCCATTGACCCTGCTGGATGAGAGCGATAAAGGTTATGGATACGATTCAAAGTTTGCATACCCGTCCCACACATTCTGTTGAACGTGCGCTGCCGGGGGTATCGGTCGAAACGGTGGCGTATCTCGCGCTGGTGCTGCTGGCGCTGGTGCTGCGTGTCGCGCAGTTGGATCGTATCCCGCTTAGCGAACCGGAAGCGCGTCAGGCGTTGGCGGCGTGGCGGGTGGTTGATCCGGCGGCGGCGGGCGGCGATATTGTGCCGGAAAGCCCCCTGTTGTTCGCGCTGCACGCGCTGTCGTTCAGTGTACTCGGCGCGTCCGAACTGTCGGCGCGTTTGCCCACGTTGGTCGGCGGCATGTTGCTGATTCTACTGCCGCTGCTGTTCCGGTCATGGTTCGGGCGTGCACGGTCGTTCCTGTTCAGCTTGTTGCTCACATTCTCGCCGGTACTGCTCATCAGCACCCGGCAGGGTAGTCCGGTGGTGTGGTCGTTGCTGCTGGCGGGGGTAGGGCTGTGGGCGGTGCTGCGCTACCGGGAATCCGGGCGTTCTGGCTACGCGATGGGCGCAATGGTGTGTACGGCGGCGCTGGCCTTTTTGACCGACCCTACCGGCCCTTTTCTGCTGCTGGCGCTAGTGGTGGCAAGCGCCGCCACTTTCCCGTATGTGCTGCGGAACGCGAAGGGCGACAGTGCGTGGCCTGTGCTGAACGGGGTGCTGGTTTCGCTGCTGGTGGTGTTTACGGTGGCGACGCTGTTCATGACCTACCCGCCGGGGTTGAGCGCCATCGGTGAGCTGTGGAATGCTGCGCTGCGCGGCTTGAGCGTGCCCCGCCCGGATGTGCCGCTGGCTTTCCCGCTGATGATCGTGCTGTTTTACGAGCCGCTGGCGCTGGTGCTAGGTATCGGCGCGGTGGTCTGGGCTGTTCGGCAGGATCGCTGGAACGAAGGCGACCGTTTCCTGACTGCGCTGGCGGCAGTGGGCGCGGTATGGGGTGCGCTCTACGTCGGCGCTGGCGCTGAACATGCGCTGTGGATTGTAGTGCCCCTGCTGGCATTAGGCAGCGGGTTGCTGGTGCGCTTGTTCCCGCGTTCAGAAGATGCGCTGTGGTGGGCGGTTCCGTCGTGGGGCAAGTGGTTGGTGGCGCTCATTATGGTGGCGCTGCTGTGCATGTTCGCCATTCACGCCCAAACGCTGGCGCGTTCGCTGCTGACAGCACCCGACCCGTTCCAGTTTACCGCTGTGAATTCACTCAGCCTTGTCTGGGTGATTATCATCGTTCTGTTCGTCATCATTGGCTATTTTCTTTCCGCCAGTGTTTGGGGGGTGGGGGCAACCACGCAGGGGTTACTGCTGGGGCTGACCGGTTTCCTGCTAGTGACCAGTCTGGGCAGCGGTTGGCGGGCGGCTGCGGAGCGTTCTACCGACCCGGTGGAATTGTGGAATCGCCGCGCCATCGGCGGCGAAACGGCGGCGCTGCGTTCCACGCTCCATGAAATCGCCAAACGCGAAACCAGCGGCTTCCGCGACCTGACCGTGTACGCGCAGGTGCCGGAGGATGGCGTGGTGGCGTGGCTGTTGCGGGACTATCCGCACACGGTTTTTGTGACCGACCCCGGCGCGGCGCGTGCTGAAGGCGTGGTTATTCTGCCAACGGCGCAGGAACTTCCTGATCTGGGCGGTGCGTATGTGGGCGATTCGTTCACGATCACGCGCACATGGGGTGGGCTGCGTGAACTACGGTTACTGGATTTGCCGGCGTGGTGGCTGCAAATGCGCTCCCGCACTGGCGGGTTCGCGGCGGTGGATGTGACGCTGTGGTTGCGACAGGATATTTACGATGGTGTGCCTTTTGACATCAACCAGTGAGGAAAAAAGGTGCGCGTTCGTGTATATTCACACAGCGTTTTGATCGGTGAGCATTGAAGGGCGGCTCATGAACTTCGACTCTGAAGCCCCTGAACAACTGGTGCCGCGCTGCTTGCAGGGCGATCAGGCAGCATTTGCGGCGTTGTATGAGCGGTGCGCGCCCCTTATCTACCGCCTGTGCTACGGGCTGTTGATGAATCGGCAGGATGCTGAAGATGTGATGCAGGAGGCGTTTGTCTATGCCTTCAAGAACATCCATCGTTACGATCCGGCGCGTTCGGCGTTCAAAACGTGGTTGTATACCATCGCGCTCAGCCGCTGCCGAAACCTGTTCCGCCGCAAAAGCTGGTATCGCTTGGCGAGTTTCCTGCCGCTGGATTTGCCCGCGCCGCGCACCGAGCGCCCGGAAGCGCAGATGGCGAAGCACGACGCGCAGGCCGCGGTGGAAACCGCGCTGGGGGAACTGTCGCCCCGGTTGCGTGAGGCGGTTGTGCTGCGTTATGCGCACGGACTGACGTTCCGCGAGATGGCTGAAATTATAGGCTGTCCGCAAAAGACGGCGGAAAGCCGCATCCGTTTGGCACATGAACGGTTGCGGGGTGTGCTTCAGCCGCAAGGTCAGAATTTGTTAGAAGCGTTGATGGGGATCGAATGGGCATAAGTGCTGCTTGCCGGAGCTGTCAGAGTCATCTGTCGGCTTATGTACATCATGAACTCCCGGTCACTCAGCGGCGTAGTATCGCGGCACATCTGGATTCGTGCGCGGTTTGCTACGGTGTGTATTTGCAGGAGCAGTCGGTGATGCAGGATTTGACGTTTCATCTGCCGCGCTACGGGCAGCCCACACGTCCCGCGCTGGATCGTGTGTGGGCGGCGGTGCAGGCCGAGATGCGACAGCCTGTACCACCGGGGATGTATGCGGTGCGAACAAGCATCGTGACGGTGGCGATTTTGCTCCTTTTCTTTATCCCGATGGCACTGGGGGGACGCGGACGGATCGTTATTGCCGCCGCCGCGTCTACGCAGCCTGTGCCACTGGTTCAACGGGCGACTCCGGTGAACACGCCCATCGGTGCGACACCGACGACTGTCGCGTTTTATGTTACGCCTGCACCCATTCGACAAACCACCGGGCCAGCCCCGGATGTGTTCAATACCCCGTGAAATTGGCTCACTTTTTGAGGCTTTATGGAACTGATGAACGACGCACCGACTTCTGACCGCGATACTCAATCGGCCTCTAATCCGCTGACCGCGTGGCTTTCCGGTCGGGTGCGGCTGAACTGGGAATTCTGGGTTTTCTTCGCCATCTTCTTGCTGGCGCTGTTCACCCGTTTTTACATGCTGGGTGATCGTACAATGAGCCATGACGAGAGCTTGCACACCAAGTTCTCGTGGGACTTGTACAGCAACGGCTCGTTCCAGCACACCCCGCTCATGCACGGCCCGATCCTGTTTCACATGACGGCTTTGAGCTATTTCCTGTTTGGGGACAACGACTTTACCGCCCGCCTCTATCCGGCTGTGCTGGGGGTGCTGATGGTGATGTTCCCGCTGTTGTTCCGGCGCTGGTTGGGACGGTGGGGCGCGATTCTGGCATCGGTGATGTTCTTGATATCGCCGCTGGTGTTGTACTACAACCGCTATATTCGTGAAGATACGCCGTCCATCTTCTATACGCTGGTGATGGTTTACTGTACCTTCATGTATCTGAATGGCCCGACAGTGGTGCGCCGCAAAGCCCGCTGGTTGTATATTTTCTCGGCGGCGCTGCTGGCGAGCATGGCGACCAAAGAAGTGTCGTTTATGTACATCGCCATTTTCGGCAGCATCCTCACGTTGTACTGGCTGGCGCGGATGGGGCAGACGTTCTTCCGCCTGCCGGGGCGCACGCTATTCTACTTTGTCTCGATTGCCGGCCTGCTGGGGGGCATCGTCGCACTGGGGATGTATGTGGTGCTGTCCATCGTCCCGCTGGAGACGACGCTACCACTGGGCAGCGTCAGCGTGGAGTTTCAAGCGCTCATCACATGGACATTGCTGGTGATCGTCGGCGTGGCGCTGTTAGGCGCTGTGTCGCTGTGGTGGGCATTCCGCCGCAGCAAAGTGCGTAAGCCGCTGCTGGAATTGCTGCTGCTGCTCTTGCTGATGGTGGTGTTTGCTTCGCTGTTCGTTTTTGTCGAGGAGCGTTCGCATGTAACCACCGATGCGGCCAGTTCCACTTCGGTTCCTACAGTGCCGGGGCAGGAAGGGGCGGCGGTTGTGGGTAGCACCTATGCCGCGTGGCCGCTGTACGGGTTCTGGGCCTTGTGCATCGGGGTGATTGTCGCGCTGATTTATTCGGCGCGGGCGGGATGGTGGCGCAAACTGCACCGCTTCCCGGAATTCGACATTTTGCTGCTGATGGCGACGCTGGTGCTGCCATGGGCGACGCCGTTTGTGATGAAAATGATGAACGCCAGCCCGATGTCTATGCCGCAGATTGCGGCGGCGGTACAGGCGGCGCTGCCGTTCGTGCAGTTTGATCTGTCGCAATATGGTGTGCAAATCGCGCTGTCGGCGGTGCCGGTAATCCCTGCGATTCTAGTGGGCACTGTCGCCGGATTGATCTGGGATCGCAAACGCTGGTTGATTAGCGCCGCCATTTTCTATGTGCTGTTTGTATTCTTCTTCACCACTGTGTTCACCAATATCAACGGTATTGGCACCGGCATGATCGGCAGTTTGGGCTACTGGTTGGAACAGCAGGCCGTGCGCCGGGGCAACCAGCCACAGTATTACTATATGCTTCTGGTTCTGCCTTTCTACGAGTTCCTGCCCATCATCGGCAGCGTGCTGGCAATGCTCACCGGGCTGACTGCTTTCTGGCGATTCCGCCGTCAGCGGTTGGAGGCAGTGCTGCCTGCGCCGGAAGATGTGTTGATGGATACGGAGGACGGTTCGCCTGACCTGATCCGCGAACCGCTGCCTGAAGATGCTGATGTGGTGCTGGCGGTGGAACCTCCAGAGCCGGAGTCGCTGCGAAATTCGACGGAATGGCTGCGGGCAGTGCCTTTCCTGATTTTTACCGCGTGGTGGGCGGTATTCAACATGGTGGCCTACACGCTGGCCGGCGAAAAGATGCCGTGGTTGGGTACTCACATGACCACGCCGATGATCTTCCTCGCGGCGTGGTATTTCGGGCGCTACTTAGACCGGATTGATCGCGCTGTGTTCTTCAAGCGGGGTTGGCAGTATTTGCTGCTGCTGCCGCTGTTGTTCGTGGCGCTGGCACAGGTGGCCGCGCCGCTGGTGTTCGGCAGCGTGGGCGGACTGGAAACCGCACAGTTGACACGCACCTTCCAGTGGTTCGGCGGGATTGTGATCGCCGTGCTGGTGGGGTATGCCATCTGGCGACAGGTCGCCTCTAGCGGGTGGGCGCAGTTCCGGGTAATGGTGATGGCGGCGGTGTTCTTCGGGTTGGCTTTCCTGACGTTCCGTTCGGCGTGGATGGCCTCGTACATCAACTACGATCTGGCGACGGAATATCTGGTGTATGCACACGGCGCACCGGCCAATAAGCGCGTGACGGAAGAACTGGAAGCACTGAGCAAGCGAATCACAGGCGGCATGGATTTGAAGTTCGCGTATGACTTCAAGATTTCGTGGCCGGGCGCGTGGTATTTCCGCAACTTCAAAAACGCGGTGTTTCTGGGTGAAACGCCCAGCCCGCGCTCGATGGAAGATGCGCTGGTGGTCATCGTCGGTGACGAGAACCGCGCTTCGGTGGAAGGGATGCTAGAAGACCGCTACTACCGCTTCGACTATCCGCGCATGTGGTGGCCGATGCAGGATTACTTCGGCTTGACTGCACAGCGCGTCAATGACTTCTTTGACTTCTCAGGGCAGAACCCGCAGTCCGCACAGGTGCGGCAGGGTGTGTTCGACATCTGGTGGTCGCGTGATTACACCACGTATGGGCAGGCGTTCGGGCGCGATTTCTCGTTGACCCAATGGCCGGTGCGTGACAGCATGTACGTGTTTGTGCGGAAGGACATCGCCGCGCAGATGTGGACGCTGGGCGTGGGGAATGGCAGCGCCGCCAGCCCGGTCGCCGGAGTGGATGTGAATCAGTGTACGGCGAACTGGGAAGCGCGTCCGGCTGATCTGGTGTTCGATAGCGCGGCGGCGAATCTGCTCAACCACCCCCGTGCGGTGGCGGTTGCGCCGAATGGCATGGTCTACACGGCAGAGGAATTTAGCCACCGCATTTCGGTCTATAACCCGGATGGAAGTTTCGCCTTCAATTTTGGTTCGGAAGGCGCAGAACCGGGGCAGTTTGAACGACCCAGCGGTATCGCCATCGGTCAGAGTGGGAATGTCTATGTGGCGGATACGTGGAACTACCGCGTGCAAGTCTTTACGCCGCAGGGCGAATACATCACCGGATGGGGGCAGCGCGGCGAGTTCGGCGCAGCGGCTCCTGCACAACCGTTGGATGCCTTCTGGGGGCCGCGTTCGGTGGCGGTGGACAGTGATGAGCGCGTGTATGTCTCCGACACGGGCAATAAGCGTGTGCGTGTGTATACCAAAGATGGCGCGTATATCCGCGACATCGGCGGCGCGGGCAGCGGCGTGGGGCAGTTGGATGAACCCGCAGGGCTGGCGATCACAACCAGCGGCCTGTTGTATGTCGCCGATACATGGAACCGCCGCGTTTCGGTGTTCACGTTGGACGGGCAACCCGCCAGCATGTTTACCGCGTCGGATGGCACGGTATCGAATAGTTTCCGGGTGCGCGGTTGGGCAGATGATCTGGGCAACCGACCGTATCTAGCTGTGGATGCCGTGCAGAACCTGATTTACATCACCGACCCGGATGCCGGGCGCGTGCTGATCTATGATACGCTCGGCAAATGCGTGGGTTCCTTCGGGCAGCTTTCGCGGGAAGCCGCGCCTGATCTGACGCAGTTCTCCAGTGTGGGCGGCTTGGGACTGGACTCGGTTGGCAACCTGATTGTGTCGGATGCGGGCGCGGGACGGTTGCTGCGGTTTGCCCCGTATCAGGTGCCGCCGCCGGTGGTCGAAGATGCCAATGTGCAACCCGAAAGCACTGCCGAAGCGACCGTTGAACTGGTTGCTCCGGTCGGGTTGGAAGTGACCGGAGATGTCATCGGCCCGATTGAAGGGATCGAAATGACGCCGGAGAGTACGCCCGCCGGATAGCGGCTGAGGCGCGGGTGCAGTAGGGTGTGTGTCTCGCGCCCTACTGCGTCTTGTCAACGGTGAAAACGGCATGTTATACTATAGGTTGTTGGAAAAAGTGGGCAGCCCCCACTTTTTTTCTTAATTGCTGCTGAGTGGAATCTCCTTTCAGCAGTGTTTCGGGTGTATCATTAGAGGCGAAAACAGCCGCGATCAATCCCTGTGAGGGGGAACGGCCAGAGGGTTATGAAGACCGAGTTTGAGATCGCTTTCAACGAAATAACTGAGCTTCGATCACTGCCCCGTGAAGTGGTTTTGGAGGCGCTACAGAACGCGCTGATTTCGGCTTACCGACGCGATGCGGCGGCAAGTGCGGCTCAGCGGGTGGATGTGACGCTTGATCCGAACACCGGGCGCTCCAAAATCTTTGTGGAAAAAGAAGTGGTGGATTCGGTACTGGAGCAGCGCACCGAGGTGACGCTGGAAGAAGCCCGCTACTTTGATCCTGAAGCAAACTATGGCGACATGGTGATGGTGCAGGTGCAGGGGACGACCAAGAACTTTGGTCGTATCGCTGCCCAGACCGCTAAACAGGTGATTTTGCAGAAGATCCGTGAGGCGGAACGCAACGCGCTGTTCGAGGAATATGTTGACCGGCAGGGTGATCTTATCACCGGCACGGTGCAGAGCGTATCGCCCAGCATGATTACGGTCAGTCTGGGGCGTGCGGAAGCCATTCTGCCACGCGCTCAACAAATCCCCGGCGAGCGCTATAAGCCGCACGATAAGCTGCGGGCGTACCTGCTGGAAGTGAAGAATAGTCCCAAAGGGCCGCAGATTATTGTGAGCCGGGGGCATCGTCACATGCTGCGTCGCCTGCTGGAATACGAAGTTCCTGAAATCTACAACGGGCAGGTAGAAATCAAGAGCATCGCCCGCGAGGCGGGATACCGTTCCAAAGTGGCGGTAGCCGCGCTGCAAGAGGGTATTGACCCGGTGGGTGCTTGCGTGGGGATGCGCGGTATCCGCATTCAGAACATCGTGAAGGAACTCCATGACGAGAAGATTGATGTCATCGAGTGGAATCCCAATCAAGAGCAGTTTATCGCCAAAGCCCTGAGTCCGGCTCAGGTAAAGGGCGTGTATCTGGAAGATGATCCAGACCTCGGTCGGACTGCGGTGGTGATTGTGCCGGACGACCAGCTGTCGCTGGCGATCGGGCGTGAAGGCCAGAACGCACGTTTGGCGGCCAAGCTGACCGGTTGGCGCATTGACATCAAGAGCGTGACCGAAGCCGTTCAGGATGCGCTGAACAACATCAACGCGCCCGTTCTGGCGGATTTGAAGGCGCAGACGGCGACGGTGGAAGAAGTCCAGCGCGTGATGGAAAAGAAACTGAACAACAAGGTTGTTCAGCCCGAAGAACTCACTGTGCTGGCAAAGTTTGCCGATGCGGTGGAGCGTCGTTTGATGGCGAAGCGTTCGCAGGCGCGTCAAGCGCGTCTGGCGGAGATCAACGCGGTCAAGTCCACGCTGCCGCCCGCGTCCTTCAAGATGCCTATCAGCGCCCTCGATCTGCCCGAAAAGATTGTGGACGCCCTGCAAGAACTGGAAAATGTGGGCGAGATCATGTGGCGCTTCCTCATTGATGAGCGCCGCCTGCGTATTTTGCTGAAAGACCTCCCTGAAGATTCGCTCATGCAGGTGCAAGCCTCGCTGGATCGGATCGTCATTCCCGACGAGGATGCCGAAGAAGTTACGCCCGTCGTTGCGCCTGTGGAGGAGGCGGTGGAAGCCGCGCCCGTTGGCGAAGTTACCCCTGTGGTGGATGATGACGCCGCCGTTCCTGATGCGTTTGCGGACGATCCTGAATCTGAAACTGAAGCCAAGCCGATGCCGCGCAAGCCGGTACTGGTTCCGAAGCCAGTGGAAGCGGTGGAGGCCGAGGCGGAGGCTGATGAGTTCGTTGATGACGAGGATGGTGACGACGCACTGGGTGACGACAAGCCGGGTGGCAAGAAGAAGCAGAAGAAGAAGGAACGCCAGCAGCGTCGCCAGCTGATTTTCGACGAGGAAATCGGACAGGTGATTGCCAAGCGCCGGCGCAAGGGTGGCCGTGACCGTGATGGCTGGGACGACGAATAGGCCATGGTCGAGGAACGTCAATCTCGAACCAAGCATGTTCCGGTAAGGACGTGTGTGGTGTGCCGCCAGAAAGCGGGCAAGCGCGGGCTAACCCGCCTTGTCCGCACCGATGCGGGTGTGCTGGTGGATGCCACCGGCAAGCTCAACGGGCGCGGTGCTTATTTATGTGAGCAGATGGCGTGCTGGGAACGCGCCTTAAACAGTGATGTTTTGACGAAGGCGCTGCGGACGCCGCTTTCCAGTGAAGACCGCGACCGTTTGCGACAGGTTCTGCCCCGATCATGAGGGGCTATTATGATGATCGAACGAGGGTGTTTCACAAACCCTATTCAATACCCACGATAGGCCAGAGCGACTAGCCAAGTGGCTTTTCTGGCCTAGCGTTCCATGAAGTGTGGAGGGATGCAATATGGCACAAGAAAAGCAAGCGATTTTACTCCCCGATTACCTTAGCGTTCGTGAATTGGCGGAACTCGTCGGCGCAAGCCCGATCGAGGTGATGAAGCGCCTGATTGCGAACGGGATTATGGCTTCCATCAACCAGCAAATTGACTTCGATACCGCTGCGATTGTCCTGAGCGAAATGGGATTCGAGGCGCAATCGGCGACTGTGGTGGCTGTTGAGGAAGAAAAGAAGAAGGCCAGCGAAGCGCAGACATGGCGCAAAGTCTATACCGATGAGAAGCCGGAAAACCTGATTCGGCGGCCTCCGGTGGTGACGATCCTCGGTCACGTAGATCACGGCAAGACGACGCTGCTGGATACCATTCGTAAGGCGAATGTGGCGGGCGGCGAAGCGGGCGGCATTACGCAGCACATCGGCGCGTATCGTGTAAATCATGGCGGGCGCTGGTTGACCTTCCTCGACACCCCCGGTCATGAAGCCTTTACTGCCATGCGCGCACGCGGGGCGCAGGGCGCGGATGTGGCGATTCTGGTGGTGGCAGCAGACGACGGCGTGATGCAGACCACCCGCGAGGCGCTCAACCATGTGCGGGCGGCGAATGTGCCGGTGGTGGTGGCGATCACCAAAACCGACAAGCGCAATGCCAATGTGGAGCAGGTGAAGAAAGAACTGTCCGATATTGGCCTGACCACAGATGAGTGGGGCGGCGATACGCTGGTGGTGCCGGTTTCGGCGCAACAGGGGACAGGCCTAGATGATTTGCTGGAAGCGGTGCTGATGACCGCCGAAGAAAAAGAGATCATCGCCAATCCCAAAGCCGAACCTTCGGGAATCGTGCTGGAATCCGAGATGAATTCCAGTCAGGGGACGCTGGCGACGCTGTTGATCCTGAACGGGACGCTGCGGCGTGGGGATACAGTACTCGCCGGGATGTCTTACGGGCGCATCAAGGCGATGTTTGATGAGAATAGCAAGAAACTGGACGAAGCCGGGCCTTCAGTTCCGGTGCGGGTGCTGGGGCTGAATGCGCCGCCGCAGCCGGGTGACGCGGTAGAGTCCGTCAAGAATGACAAAGCGGCGCGGGTGGTGGCGGAAGAACGCCAGCAGGCCGATACAGCGCGTAAGATGCAACCGGAACGTGTTTTTACGCTGGAAGATGTGTTCAAGCAGTTCGAGGCCGGACAAGCTAAAGAACTGAATCTGATTTTGAAAGCGGATGTGCAGGGGACGTTGCAGCCGATTGTCGACTCGCTGAAGAAGCTGAGCGACGACAATGAAAGCGGAATCGCCATCCGTATTCTGGCGGCGGACATCGGCAACATCACCGAAAATGATGTGATGTTGGCGAGCGCATCTGGCGCAATTGTGATCGGCTTCACCGTTGGCGTGGACAGCGCGGCACGGCGCAGCGCGGACTCGCTGGGTGTGGATATTCGTCGCTACGACATTATCTACAAACTGCTGGAAGATATTGAACTGGCGTTGAACGGTATGCTGGAACCCGTGTTTGCCGATCGGACGATTGGTACCGCCGAAGTGCGGCAGGTATTCCGTATTCCCAAGGTTGGTTCGATTGCGGGTAGCTATGTGCGCGATGGCGAAATCAAGCGTAACGCCCGTGTGCGTGTGAAGCGCAGTGGCAAGGTGCTGGCGGAGAACCTCACGGTTGGGTCGCTCAAACGCCTGACGGAAGATGTGCGCGAAGTGCGTTCTGGCTTCGAGTGCGGCGTCAACCTGAACGGGTTTAACGACTTTGCGACGGGTGATCTGATGGAGTTTTACGTTTCGGAACGGGTGAACTAAGCACCGTTCGGCGGGTATGTGGAAATGAAGGCGGGGCATGTTACCCCGGTTGAACGAGGGGCTTATGCCCCTTGTTTGTTCATGGAATGAGGAGGTCGTATGTCGTCCATCAAGCAAGACCGGATGGGTGAACGCATTCAGGCGATCCTGAGCGAACTGCTGCTGCGAGAGGTGGCTGATCCCCGCTTGAAGCATATCACGGTGACAGAAGTGAAGATTGACCACGAATTGATGTATGCCAACGTGTACATCAATGCGCTGGGGGACGAAAGCCGCGAAAAAGAAGTGTTGATAGGGCTGGAACGGGCGAAGGGGTTTTTGCGGCGCGAGGTGGCGAAACGGGTGCGACTGCGGAGTGCGCCGGAACTGCATTTCCACTGGGATACCACGTTGGAGCGTGGTGAACGGATGCACCATCTGATTGACAAACTCGACCTGCCGAAGCTGGTACCTGCGCCTGCACCTGTTGTTGAGGCTGATGATGACGAGCGCGATTGATTGGCAGGCGGCCAGCGCCGCTGTGTTGGCCGCCGAGCGTATTATTGTGGTGACGCATGTGAAGCCCGATGGCGATGCCATCGGGTCGCTGTTGGGGCTGACTCTGGCGCTGCGAGAGCTGGGCAAAACAGTGGACGCGGCGGTGGATGGGGGCACGCCGGAATACCTGCGCTATCTGGCGGGGGCGGATACGGTACTCAGCAGTCTGAAAGAAGGCGCGTGGTCGTTGATGATTTCGGTGGATGCCAGTGATGAAGAACGCACCGGAGCTGCGGGCGCGTATGGTCGCGCCAACAGCCCGCAACAGATTAACCTCGATCATCACCCAACCAATACTCGTTTCGGGAATCTGCATCTCATCGCGCCGGAGGCTGCTTCTGCCAGCGAAATTGTCTATGAATGGCTGGTGGCGGCGGGCTGGCCGCTTGCGTTGCCTGCTGCGTCCGCGCTGCTGACGGGCGTGGTCACGGATACGATAGGCTTCCGTACCAGCAACGTGCGACCCCGCACGCTGGAAATCGCGGCGGCGCTGGCGGCGGTGGGTGCGCCTTTGTACGACATTGTACAGCGCACGCTGGTCGCCAAGCCCTACAGCAACCTCGAACTGTGGAAACAGGTGTTTCCGTCGGTTCAATTTGAGGGTGGCATCATTTCGGCGGTGGTGACTCTGGAGAATGTCAAGCAGGCGCGGTTGCGCGAAATGTCGGATGGCGGGTTGGTGGGGATGATGATCGCCACCGAAGAAGCGCAAATTGCGGCGGTGTTCAAAGAACAGCCGGAGCAGAACGTGGAAATCAGTTTCCGCTGTAAACCGGGCTATGATGTGGCGAGTGTCGCTTTCGGGTTGGGGGGCGGCGGTCATGTGCAGGCGGCGGGTGTGACGCTGGCGGGGACACTGGAGGCGGTGCGTGCCATCGTCATGCCGCTGCTTCAGAAGGCGCTTGCCGAGGGGAAGGCGCGTGGCTGATCCGCTCGGGTTTTTGAATGTGGATAAACCGCTGCACCTGACCAGTCATGATGTGGTGGCGCGGCTGCGGCGGCAACTGGGGATCAAAAAGATCGGCCATGCCGGTACGCTCGACCCGCTGGCAACCGGCGTGCTGGTGATTTGCGTGGGCGGTGCGACCCGTTTGAGCGATGAAGTGATGCACGCGACCAAAGGCTATCTAGCACAGGTGCGGTTAGGCGTGACGACCGAGACTTATGATGCCGAGGGCGCGGTGACTGCCGAACAGGATGCGTCGCATTTGCAGCGCGAACAGGTGGAAGCGGCGCTGACGGGCTTTCGCGGCACGATTCAGCAAGTCCCCCCGATGTACAGCGCGATCAAGCAGGGCGGGCGTAAGTTGTACGAACTGGCGCGGGCAGGCGAAACGGTGGAACGGGCGGCGCGGACGGTCACGATTGAGGCGTTGACCCTCAGCGCGTGGACGCCGCCCACGTTCACGCTGGAGGTGGTGTGCAGCGCGGGAACCTATATCCGCAGTCTGGCCTATGATGTGGGGCGGGTGCTGGGTGTGGGGGCGTACTTATCTGGACTTGTTCGGACGGCCAGCGGGCATTTCCGGTTGGACAATGCGCGGTCAATGGAGCAATTGCTGGAAGGCGATTGGCAGGCTAGTTTGATCGCGCCACAGACGGCGCTGGCGGGCTGGCCTTCGCTGGTGGTGAGCGCCGCCGATGCCGCACATCTGGTTCAGGGGCGGGCAATCGCCGCGCCGGAAGGTGCAGAAGGGCGCGTGCTGGCCTATACCGAGGATGGGCATCTGGTGGCGCTGGTACAGGCCGACGGTAGTTTGTGGCGGCCTCATAAGGTATTCTTGAGCGGTTGAGCAGCGGCGGAGTAGGCCGCATTTGATATTCCCACAACCATGCAAAACATGATACGACATATCAGTGATTTGAGAACGCTTACCCTGCAACAGCCTTCGCTGGTGACTATCGGGGTATTTGATGGTGTGCATCGCGGGCATCAGTATTTGGTTGAACGGCTGGTGGCGGAAGCCCATGCAGCCGGACAACTGGCGGTTGTGCTGACGTTCTATCCGCATCCCGATGTGCTTCTGCGCGGTGTCAGCGGGCGTTATTACCTGACTTCACCCGAACAGAAGGCCGATCTGCTGCTCGATCTGGGCGTGGATTGGGTGGTGACGCAGCCTTTCAACACGGAATTACAGACGATGCCAGCGACCACATTTGTGAACCTGCTGCGGCAGCACCTATGTTTGAGTGCGCTGTGGGTAGGGACGGATTTTGCGATGGGCTACCAGCGCGAGGGGAACGTTCCCTTCTTGAAGGCGCAGGGCGCACAACAGGGTTTTAGCGTGCGCGAACTGGAACTGCTGATGGATGCGCAGGCTGAGAAGATTAGCAGCAGCGCGATTCGGGCGGCGATTCAAGCGGGCGATATGCAGGCAGTACGGGGATGGCTGGGGCGGGGCTACGCGCTTCAGGGCGAAGTGGTGCATGGCGAAGGGCGCGGGCGCAAGATTGGCTTCCCAACGGCGAACGTGAATGTGTGGCCTGAGCAGGTGCTTCCCGCCAACGGCATTTACGCGGGTTGGGCGTGGGTGGGCGGCGAACGCTATATGGCGGCGATCAATGTGGGCGTGCGACCGACGTTCGAGGGGATCAGTATCACGGTAGAACCGTATCTGCTGGATTTTGACCGCGACATTTACGGCAAAACGTTGACCGTGAGTTTCGAGACGATGCTGCGCCCGGAAGCGAAGTTTAACGGCGTCGCCGCGCTGATTGAGCAAATCGGGCGGGATGTGGATGCGGCGCGTGCTTACCTGACAGGGCTGGGGTAAACGTCCCCAACCCTGTTCTGTTGCCTGCGGACGTGGCGGCTAGTCCTCGTGCTTGGGGATGCGGTAGCCCAGACGACGCATCAAATCCTCGTCGCTGCGCCAGTTTTTCAGCACTTTCACATGCAGATCGAGATAGATACTGGTATCGAGAATGCCGGCCAGATCGGTACGCGCTTCGCTGCCGATTTTCTTGAGCATCGCGCCATTTTTGCCGATGATGATGCCTTTTTGCGAGTCGCGTTCGACATAGATGATCGCGCTGATATAGCTCAGGCTTTCCGAACGCTCTTTGTATTCCTCAATATCTACCGCTACCGAGTAGGGGATTTCTTGATCGGTGTGGTGGATGATTTTCTCGCGGATGGTTTCGGAGGCAATGAAGCGCAGATTCACTTCGCTCACCTGATCCGCCGGATAGTAGCGCGGGCCGAGCGGTAAACGCTGGTGGAGGTCTGCGACCAGTGCTTCCACGCCTTCGCCGGTGGCGGCGCTGATGACGGCGGCGTTCACATTGGGGACGAGCGCAGAATAGGCTGCCATCCGTAACACACGATCGGCTGTACTCACAAGGTCGGCCTTGTTCAGCGCAAGGACGACGGGCGTTTCCCCGCGTGCGCGGGTGATGCTTTCGGCAATGTAACGGTCGGCATCCTGCGGGATTTCAGCAAGGTCTAGCACCCACAGAATGAGATCGGCATCTTGCAGCGCATCTTCCGCCACGCGCACCATAAACTCGCCCAGTTTGTGCTGCGGCTTGTGCAGGCCGGGGGTATCTACGAACAGGATTTGCACATCCGGTTGGGTGTAGATTCCCAACTGCTGGCGGCGGGTGGTTTGCGGCTTGGGGCTGACGATGGCGATTTTCTGCTGCAAGATGCGGTTGATGAGCGTGGACTTGCCCACATTGGGTCTGCCGACGACGGCAACGACCCCCGAACGATGATCGGGCGGGAGGGCATCTTCAAAAACACTGTCAAGGTTATTCATAGGCTGCGTTCTGCCAATCGGCGATGCTTGTGTAGGTCGGGAGATAGGTGGTGAGACGTTCGGGAAGCGTCCCCGGATGTGCCGCAATGAGCGCGGTGGGTTTTGCCAGCGGTTTTATATCGCTGGCGTTGGCATAGATCAGGACTTCGGGCGGAACGGCCATATCGAGGACGCGCAGAAAGCACATATCATCGCTGCCATCATTGCGGTAGCCCACCACTTCGGCACGCGGATGCAGGTTACTTCGTTTGAGCAGAAAATGCCATGCTTTTTCGCCCGTCAGAATATCTCCGTAGTCCATCACCACCAGTCCGGGGACGATGGACTGATACAGTTTGCCCAGAAAGCGCAGTCCGTAGCGCACGGTAAAACTGCCGGAGGCGATCACCTCCGCATCGGGGTGGTGTTCGGTGCAAAACAGCGTGTGACCGGGCAGGCGCAGCAAAAAACCATCGGCTGTATCGCCGATGGGCATGCGTTCGGGAATGGTGCGGCTCACTGTTTAGTGGTGCCCCGCTTCGGCATGTTCGGCTGGCGCATGGTCGTCCTGTGCGGCATGAGCATCGTGACCGTGATGGCCGCTATCCTTCGGGATGTTGATGTCGTCGAAATGCTTTTGGGGTTGTGTGAGGCCAAACCAGCCCACCACGCCGATCAAAAAGAAGGCCACACCGCCCGCGAACATCAGTCCGAGGAGGTTGCTGTCGGCGGTTGCACCCTGCACAACGCCGATGGCCGCGACGAGAATCATGAGGATCACGCCCAACCCGGCGATCATAGCTGCGCCTAATACACTCGAATTGCCTGCTGCGCCGAGTTTCTCAAGAATTTTCACCGGATCACTCCTTCATGCTCGACAGTTCTACCTGTTACAATGCGATAATTGTGCCTCTTTCTAGGGGCAGCGTCAACCCTGATGCAACGTGTCGGAGGGTGATAGATCGGTAGAGGAGGCGAGGAACGTGAAGGCAATGATCGAACGGGCGCTGCTGGTGCGGCATGGTCAAACCGACTGGAATGTGGAAGGGCGCTGGCAGGGGCATTACCCAACCGGCTTGAACGCCGATGGGTACGCGCAGGCTCAGGCGCTGGCGGCGATGCTGCGCGGAAGGCCGATTGGAACAGTGGTGAGCAGCGATTTACCCCGTGCCTACCAGACGGCAGAGGCCATCGGCGCGGTGGTCGGTCTGACCCCGCAGGCCGATGAACGCTGGCGCGAGTTTCATCTGGGCGTGTTTCAGGGGCTGACGCGGGAAGAAATCGAAGAACGCTACACGGATGAATGGGCGGCCTTTCGTGCCGATTACTGGGGATATACTGTCCCCGGCGGCGAGTCGCGGCGTGTGCTTCAGGCGCGGATTGTCGCCGCGTGGACGGTGCTGATCGAACAGGCGGAAGGGCCGGAAGTGGTGATCGTGTCGCACGGCGGCTCGATTCGGATGCTACTGGCGGCACTGTTTGAAGGGAACCCGGCGCTGGCGCAGATGCACATCGAGAACACATCCGTCACGACAGTTGAACGGGTAAGTGAAGGTTGGCGGTTGGTTGATGTGGCTTCTGTGGTACATTTGTGACGAAGGATTGATATTTGTAATCGGATTTGTGACAAATTTCACCATAAATTTGCTACTTTTGTCGTCTCATTTCCCGCTAAACTCACGTAGAATCAGTCTGTCTGAAGCCATGTGACTGAAGCCCAAGTGTAAGGAGATACCTTTATGGTTGCCGCACAGGTACCTGACAACATTGAATTCCCCGCGTATATTCAGCACAAGAAGTTGCGTACTTGGATCACCGAGATGGTTGCGCTGTGCAAGCCCGATCGCGTCCAGTTGTGCGATGGTTCGCAAGAAGAATACGACCAGCTTTGTGAGGAATTGGTGCAAAGCGGCACCTTCATCCGGCTGAACGACGAACTGCGCCCGAACAGCTTTCTCGCCCGTTCTGATCCGAGCGATGTGGCGCGTATGGAAG
>CAIPFY010000188.1 GCA_903864435.1 uncultured Chloroflexota bacterium
CGGGCATATCCCCTTTAACCTGTTTAATCCTGTACCGCAGAGTTCGGAACTGGTGAGGTATTCCGAAGTGCCTATATATTTGTCCCTAACGTAGCCTTGCGGCTGATTCGGGTAAGCATCGGGCTGTTAAAAGCCCCCACCTTTAGGTGCGGGGTTGCTTACAGCTTAAGCCCCATCTCCCAGCGCCACATCTCCCGCAATCACGCGCTGGACATCGCCGCCAGCGGTGCGGATGAGCAGAGCGCCATCCGGTTCCACCCCTTCAGCGGTTCCGCGCAGGGGTTGCCCATTCTGTTCCACGCTCACAGCACGCCCGATGGTCACGAGTCGGTCACGCCATGCGGCAAACAGCGCCCCCGGAGGTTGCGCTGCCCATGTTTCGATCCGTTCGAGCAGGGTACTCAACAGCACAAGGCGGTCAAGGCGCTTTCCAACAGCCTGTTCAAGGCTGCACGCGGTCTGTTCCAGCGGCGTCCCGCGAAAATCGGTGCGGATGTTCACGCCGATGCCTAGCACCACGCCCACCAACCGTTCACCGTCCCAGACGGCTTCGGGCAGCACGCCGGAGAGCTTCTTGCCGTCAATCTGCACATCGTTCGGCCATTTGATGCCGGCGGCTACGCCCACGCGGGTCGCCATGTCACAGATGGCGACTGCGCCGAGCATGGTGACTTGCCCTAACGCGGTGTGGGTGGGATGCACTATAACCGACATGATGAGCGCCGTTCCTGCGGGAGCCAGCCACGTTCGCCCCAAGCGCCCGCGCCCCTGCACCTGTTCATCCGCCACGACGACGGCTCCGGCGGGTGCGCCCGCTTCCAGCCATGCGCGTGCGAGATCGTTGGTGCTGCCCGCCTGCGGGTAAAATTGTACCGGACGGGGCGACAGAGTGCGGGTGATTTCGGCGGCGGTGTAGCACATGAACAAGGGTCACTTTCGGCACATCAGCGTTGAATCGCCCCTGATTGTATCACGCCCCACGCATGGTATACTCGCAAATAACAGCATAGAAGGTGACTATGGATCATTTGTATACCCCTTGGCGCATGGCATGGATTCGCGGCGAGAAAAAACCCATCGAAGGTTGCCCATTTTGCTATCTGGGGCGCGAACGCGAGAACGAACAGGTTATTGCGTATGGCAAGCAGGTGTTCGTCACGCTGAACATTTATCCCTACAACAACGGCCACCTGATGATTATGCCGTATCAGCATGTGGCGACGCAGGAGGCGCTTCCGGTTGAAGCCCTGACCGAGCTAATGGTGATGGCGAACCGGGCGCTGGCGGTGCTACGTGCCGTGTATAACCCGCCCGCCTTCAATCTGGGCGCGAATCTGGGGCAGGCGGCGGGCGCAGGCATCGCGGATCACTACCATTTCCACATTGTCCCGCGCTGGCCGGGGGATAGCAACTTCATGACCACCGTCGGGCAAACCCGCGTGATTCCCGATTCGCTGGAAAACACCTTCCGCGAACTGCGTGCCGCGTGGCAGGAACGCTTCCCTTCGCCCTAGCTGCCCGTCAGTCCGCGTTCACGATCACGGTTTGCAGAGGGAGTATATCGCCTGCCGCCTGCCCATCGGCGCGGGTGACAGTGGCGCGTTCGCCCGTGTCGGGGCGGTAAAGCCCCATTTGTAGCGTGTATTCGCCTGTCGGCAGCCCGTCCAAATGCAGTCGGTAGACATCTCGCCCCGTCGTTTGCGGCGGGTGGTCGTCCTGCGCCCACAGGTTAGACCCGTCCGGTTGGGTGGCTCCTGTCAGGTGGATGAATGTTTTCCACTCAGCGGCGGGCGCTTCCTGCCAGTACACCAGCAACCGCAGCGTGTCGCCGTTGTGCGCCGCCCCTTCCAGTCGGTAGCCGCTGATCGTGCCGCCGCCGAGGTGAACCGCTAGGGGCGAGGTGATTTCGTTCGGGTGGATTTCCGGCGAACGGTACTGACTCACACGGAAATCCCCGGCGCTGAATTGCCATAACTGCTGTGCCAGCGTATCCAGCGCGGTTGTGACTGCGTTCGCCCCATCCCCGGTCATCACCACCCACACCGAATCCGACTCGTCCAGCGCCGTTTGCAGAGTGCGAGTTGTATCGAAATTCGGGTGTGGGAGTGCCAGCGTTCGCTCGTTTTCGGGGAAGTAGTAGCCGGATGCGGGATCGAGGATGCCGGACGCGGGATCACTGGAAACGAGGATTAAGGTGTCGCCGGCTTGCTGTTCGCGGTGCAGCGCGGTTTGCAGGTCGCGCCACGCGGGTGCTTTGGCATAAGTGGGCGCGTAAAGGGTACTCAGGCTGTCGGCAGTCAGCACGCCATACGTTAGCAGCAGCGCCGCGCCTGCCGCGATTGCTGTCCGTTTGCGCCAGCCTTTGTCTGTTGACCACAGGGCAGCCCACGCGCCACCCACTAGCAGCGCCAGCGCCGGGGTGATCGCCAGCAGATAGCGCGGGCGAAACACGTCCATGCGCGTCGAAACCAGCACGAGGAGCAGCGCCGGGACGACCAAGAGCAGCATCACCAGTGCGCCTGCTAGTGGACGGCGTGCTGCCATCCACAGCCAGAGTGCCAGCGCCGCCAGCAGCAGCGGCACGAAAGGCGATAGCGCCGCGCTGGTCAAGCCTTCGCCAATGAATAGGGCAGGTAGGAACACGCTGATGAGCGCGGCAGGTTCGGCGCGGGTGGCGGTGCCGCGATAGCCGCTGCCGGAGAGGGCGATGATCTGCCCGACCGAGGGGATGAGCAATAGGCCGATGACCGCCGCGCTGCTGACCCATGCTCGCAGCGTTCGGCGGCGGAACCATGCGATCCATAGGCCGTGAACGAGGACGAAAAAGGCTTCGAGGAAGAACAGGTACAACGCCAGCGTGCTGAACAACACGTACCATCCCCAGCGCCAGCGTCCTCCATAGCGACTGGCGCGGAGCAGCGCCGCCAGTGACACCGCGCTCACCGCAGCCCACATCGCATAATTGCGGGCGTCCTGACTGTGCCAGATCAGGCTGGCGCTGACCGCCCATGCGAGGGCTGCCGCCAGCGCCGCCCCCCGCCGCCGCAGCAGGTCGTGGGTGAGGCTGTACAGCGCCGGAATGCCGAGCAGGTTCAGCAGCGCGGGCAGCAACCGCATGGCAAATTCGCTGTCGCCGACGGTGCTTTTCCACGCCCAGAAGCTAAAGAACGCGCCGAAGGGATGCGGTTCGACCCACGCCAGCGAGTCCAGCACCCCCGCCGGGGATTGCGCCCAGTAGCGGATGGTGAAGGCTTCATCGCCGCGCAGGGAGGAGCGCCCGATGTCATGCAGGCGCAGCGCAAAGGCTGCGAGGATGATCCCGACGAGCAGCGCGTAACGGGTGAGAGCCGGGTAAGGTTGGGTTTTCGTCCGCACAAGAGTGTCCTATTGGGGTTGTGTTGCGCTTATTGGCTTGCAACAGGATATGATAGCCTGCACCGTTCTTGTGAATAAGTGCTAAAAATTGCCCCGTACATTGCTATTATACCGCCTGATGGGGTTGTCCTTTGTGCGACCTAGACAATAGCCATGCCTCAAAGTGCCGATTGACAGCGTGAATCTTTAGGATTAGCTTATTTGTTGTTAAACCTTTGACCGAATCGGAGAGGTTCTGGTTGATCCGGTTACGGGTTGTTGAGAATTTATCGAGTGGAAAGACAATCAGGGGCTTCCCCAAAGGGACGGAACATATCACTCACAGCTTTGTAGTTGGTGTTCTTCAAAGGCCATTCGGTAATCAGGAAGGTTTTCTATGAATGTGGGTCGTATTCTCATCGGCAAGCCACTGGAGACTAAAGATCTCCCGCATCAGGCCATCAGCAAGCCGATTGGTTTAGCCGTATTTGCCTCGGATGCGCTGTCTTCGACCGCTTATGCAACCGAAGAAATTCTGATTATTCTGACGCTGGCTGGTGGCGGCGCTGCCGTGTTCGGGCTTTCTCTGCCTGTCGCCATCGCCATCTCGATCTTGCTGGTGATTGTGACCATCTCGTACCGTCAGACGATTTTCGCGTACCCCAGCGGCGGCGGCGCGTATATCGTCGCCCGTGACAATCTGGGTGAATTTCCGGCACAGGTGGCCGGCGCTGCACTCTTGACCGACTACATCCTGACGGTTGCGGTGAGTATCTCGTCCGGCGTGGCGCAGTTACTTTCGTTCCCCGCGTTTCGCAGTTTGCAGCCCTACCGCGTGGAAATTGCGGTGGCCGTTATCATTATCATGACGGTGGTCAACCTGCGCGGGGTGAAGGAAAGCGGGCGGATTTTCGCCGTACCGACCTATTTCTTCCTCGGCATGATGTTCCTCACGCTGGCGATCGGTTTTATCCAGATGGCGGGTGGCGCGCTGGGCATTGTCAGTGGTGTTGAACCCATTCATTATGATGTAGTGGAACCTCTGGCACTGTTCCTGATCCTGCGTGCCTTCTCCAGCGGATGTACCGCGTTGACCGGCATCGAAGCCATTTCTAACGGCATCACGGCCTTCAAAGTGCCACGCAGCCGGAACGCGGCGATCACACTGGTCTGGATGAGTTCTATCCTGATCGTGCAATTCCTCGGCATCACTTTCATGGCGCATCAGGTTGTGGCTGTTCCCAGCCATACCGAAACCATCATTTCGCAACTTGCCCGTACCATTCACGGGGATGGTAGCCTGTTCTACGCGCTCACGCTGGCAGGGACGGCGCTCATCCTGCTCATGGCTGCCAACACCAGCTATGCGGATTTTCCGCGTTTGGCGGCGCTGCAAGCTGGCGACGGCTTCTTGCCGCGCCAGCTGACTTATCGCGGCGGGCGGCTGGTCTTTTCGTGGGGCATTGTGGCGCTGTCGCTGTTTGCGATTGTGCTGGTGATTGTGTTCAACGCCAGTACGACGGCGCTGATTCCGTTGTATGCCATCGGCGTGTTCCTTAGCTTCACCATGTCACAGACGGGCATGGTGGTGCGTGCCCGCAAGATCAGCAAACTCAAGCCCGGTGAAACCTTTATGGGTCTGGAAGGGCCGATCGAGTACGATCCGCACTGGAAGAAGCACATGGTTATCAGCGGCATTGGCGCGGTCTGCACCTTCGTGGTGATGATCGTGTTCGCCATCACCAAGTTCTCACATGGTGCGTGGTTCATCATCCTGCTGGTTCCTGCGCTGGTGTATCTGTTCTTCCGCATCCACCGCCACTACAAAGAAGTGGCGAAGGCGCTGAGCTGGGAAAGCGCCCCGCCAGAGAATACGCCGCGCCCTGTGCAAACCCTGATTCTGGTGGATGATGTGCATGCCGAAACGGTGCGCTTGGTGAACTTTGCGAAGTCGCTAGGGCATCCCTGGAAGGCCGTACACGTCGGCATCAGCCCTGAAAGGGTGATCGAAGTTCAAGACAAATGGCAGAAGCGCATTGGTGAAGGCGAATTGGTGATTATCGAGTCACCCTTCCGTCTGCTGGCAGAACCGATTCAGGATTACATTGACCATGTTCAGAAAGAGCAACCGGGAATCTTCGTGCATGTCATCATGGGGCATCTGGCGATGGATACCTACTGGGGACAGGCGCTTCATCAGAACAGCGCCCTGATCTTCAATCTCGCTCTGTCGCGCATGGATCATGTCGTGGTGACGACGGTTCCGTACCAGATTCACCTGCAAGATGCGAAGGCTGCCACCGCCACGCCTGTACAGGCCTAGTTACTCGCTCATGGTCATCCCTTTCTGCTGACAGGAAGGGACGGCCTGATGCTCGTTTTCGGTCAATCCGCGTGATGGGCGAGGGGCAGCGACACAAAAAACGTCGACCCTTCGCCCAGTTTGCTCTCCACCGTAATCTGTCCACTATGGGCTTCCACAAGGCTTTTCACAATCGCCAAGCCTAACCCTGTGCCTTCAATCGCGTCGGTTTCGGGGCGGCGCACGCGGTAGAACCGCTCGAAAATGTGTATCTGGTCTTCGGGGCTAATTCCGAGTCCGTTGTCCTGTACTGCCACGCGCACACTGCCGCTGCGCAGTTCTGCCCAGATGTTGACCTGCCCCTCGTCAGGGGTGTACTTCACCGCGTTTCCGATCAGGTTGATGAGAATCTGACGCAACCGCATCCGATCCCCGACCACCTGCGGCAGACTATCGGCAAGGTTGTTGTTGATCGTCATGGATTTGGTGTAGGCCATATTTCGGAGTTGTTCCACGCAGTCATTCACGATGGTGGGAATTTCGACGGGCTGCAAATCCAGCTTGATCCCCGATTCGATCTTGGCGAGATCAAGCAAATCGTCAATCAACTGGCGCATGTTTTGCATCGCCCGCCGGATCATCGTCATCGCGTTTTGACCGCGTTCGCTCACGGCTTGCTGCATCTGCATCAGTTCGATATAGCCGGTCATCACGCTTAAGGGTTGTTTGAGATCATGCGAGACGGTGGCGATTAGTTCGCTTTTCAGCCGATCCATTTCTTTGAAGGGCGTGATGTCGTGCATGACCACAATCCAGCCGATTTCTTCAAAGCGCCGGATGTTGATGTGGAAGGTGCGGTCATTGGGCATTTTCACTTCGCCCGTGTGGTTATCGCCCAACCGCCGGGCTTTTTGGAAGGCTTCTATCAACGGTGTGCCTTCAAAAACCTGATTCGTGGTTTGCCCGACGTATTGTTGACCGGGGTATAGACGGGTGGCGGAGAGCGCCGATTGGTTGATAAGCAGAATGCGCTCATCCACGCCGATTACAATCACGACATCGGCGGTATTGTTGAGGATGTGCGAGAGTTTTTCGCGTTCGAGTATGGCTTCCTGATACAAGCGGGCGTTGTCTATGGCGACCCCGGCGCGGGCGGCTAATTTGCCCGCAAACTCCAGATGCGTGGGCGTAAACCCGTTCAACCGCCGACTTTCGAGCGTAATGACCGCGATCACCCGTTCTTCGCGCAGGACGGGGACAGCCAACTGCGCCTGCGTCTTGTGCTGAAGCATCGTATATTCAGGATCGGCATGCACGTCCGAAACCACTTCGGCACGTCCTGATCGTGCCACCCGCTGCGTGATGCCCGAACCTGAGTTGGCGCGTCGCATAGCCATTTGTTCGGGGGACTGGTCGTAACCATATTCCACGAGAAAGTGGAGTTCGTCTGTGTCGGGGTTATAGAGCGCCAGCGAAGCCGCTTGTGCATTGGTGAAGCGCAGCACCCAGTCCAGCGTCATCTCGAACACGCGCTTGAGGTTGATCGAGTCGTTCAACTCGCGGTCAATTTGCTGCAAGATGTACATCTCGCGCATATTGTCCGCCAACTGCTGCTTTGTTTTGCGGTGCATCCGGGCATGTGTCAGCGGAATCACCGCGCTTTGCGCCAGTAGTTCCAATCGCTCATACTGATCCTGCGAAACGGGTAAGGCGCTGGGCTGGTTGTCTACCAGCAGCACGCCAATCAGTCGCTCGTCGGAAAACAGGGGCATGCTGACGAACTGCTGCGACCCGATCAGGTCGCCCAACCATGCGTCGGCAGCCCAATCGTGGATGGCGCTGGCGGGAGTCATCAGGACATGCGCCCCGTGCAGCCATGCTTGAACAAGCGGGTGTTCGCTGCTGTTCGTCAGCGGTATTCGCAGTTTTTCCAGTTGGAATTGCTGGTCAATGTCCGGCAGCATAAAACTGCTGATTCCATAGTCCAGCGTTTCGTCCGCGTCGTCACAAATCAGCACCAAACTGCGCTCGCAGGCCACATAATCCTGAAGGATGCTGAGGATTTCGCTCAAAAAGACGGGAAAGTCCGCAGGGGTACGCAGCCGCCGCGCCAGTTCGTTCGCGGTTTCGAGGCGGGCGCTGCGAGTACGCAGCCCTTCATTTTCGGCTTGAAGTCGGTCAAAATCGGTGTTTTGCATGGGAATGCCGCCAGATAAACCGTAAAGAGTATCAATGTATCTCTGGACACTGTGTGTAATTATACTCTTTTTCAATCTTATGGGGCATTAATGAAGGTGAGTTTGGCCTGCCCAACGCACATATTAGGGGGAAATTCTCCCGCCCGAAATTTGCTTTTGAAGGCGGAAAGGTAATCCTTAAGGAACCGTATGTTTGCTGCTGTATGGGGTTCGGTCTATAATGCCATTTATTCAGCTTCATCGTGCGCCCGGAGGACTGTATGGGTTTTGAAGATATTTCAGCCCGCATGAAGAAAATCGCACCGGGAGGGGGGGCGGCTAAAGGCAAAGCGCCTGCGAAAGCGCCCGATCCAGCCGAGTCGTTTCGCCTGCGTGCGAAGATGCTTGGCGTCCTGCTGACGGATGCTCGCCGCAGCGCCGAACGCACGATTGAAGATTGCGCTTATCTGCTGCGCGTCACACCTGAACAGTTTCAGGCGTGGGAGTATGGCGAGGATGCGCCCAGCCTGCCTCAGATGGAACTACTGGCGTATTACCTCGGCGTGCCGATCAGCCATTTCTGGGGAACTGAAACGCTGGAAGCGAAGCAAGGCGTTCATGTGGATATTCAGACGGAGTATATGGCGCTGCGTACCCGTATGATTGGGGTCATGCTCCATGCCGCCCGCGAAGAAATGGGGCTGTCGCTGGACGACATCAGCCAATCCACCAGCATCCCCCGCGACAAAATCGAGTGGTATGAGCAGGGCGAAACAGCGATCCCGATGCACGAATTGACCGTGCTGGCGGGTGCGTTAAAAAAGAACACCAACTACTTTCTGGAATCCAGCGGCTATATCGGTCAATGGCTGACCTCCCGTGAGGAATGGAAAAACTTCAGCGCCTTGCCGGAAGAAAAGCGCCGGTTTGCGGCCAATCCGCGCAATGTCGGGTTTCTCGAAATTGCGATCATGTTGAGTAAGATGCCCGTTGAAAACCTGCGCGAAGTGGGCGCCAGCATTCTCGACATTACCCGTTAGTGCAGCCAATCCGGTTGGGAAAGAGATAGAGAGATGACTACAGCCAGAGAGCTTCAGGATCAGGGTGTGAAGCTGTTCCAGCAGAAGGATTACGAGGCTGCGTCCCGACTGTTTCAGCAGGCCAAAGAAGCGTATGAAACCGATCAGCAACCGGATATGGTGGCTGAAATGCAGGTGAACATCGGCCTTGTACACCGTTTGCTCGGTGAACATCAGCAGGCGTTGGATGCGATGCAACTGGCACTAGAGACGTTCAGTGCAAGCGGAGATACGCGCCGCGCCGCGATGGTTCTCGGCAATCTGGGCGCGGTTTATCTGGGGCTGAGTGACCGCGAACAAGCGTATAACTGCTACCGGCAGGCCGCCGACATTTTTCAGGAATTGGGCGAGAAGAAACTGTACGGCGAAACCTTGATCGCTATGGCCGATTTGCAGGTGAAGGAACGCAAGCTCTCGATGGGCGCTGCCACTTATGAGGTCGGTTTGGAACAACTGGACGAACTGAGCGCCAGCCAGAAGGTCATTAAGGGGCTGCTGGGTGTTCGTAACAAGCTCACTGGCGGCGGCAAAACCTGAACTTCTGTTGCGGACAGAGCGTGCTACTGGCTTGTCCGATGTCTATCATGGATGTGTTGTCGAGTCGCAAGAACCCGCGCAAGCGGGTTTGCCCATTCATTCTCCCGCTGAGGTCGCAGTTGCTTTGATCCCCGCGCCACTGATTACCCGCCGCCGCGCCGCGTTGTTCACCGCGCTGTTTATTGCGCTGGTTAGCCTGTATTTGACCACCTATGGCGGACGAATCGAAAGCGGCGATACCTTCGCCTTGTTCGATGCGTCCGAAAGTCTGGTGTATTACGGCGATACCGTGCTGGACAAGTCCGCATGGTTTAGCCAACCTGACCCCACCTTTCCCGAAAGTGTGCGCCCGTCCCCGATTGATGTCGAACCCCTGCAAATGATCCTTGCCGCGCCGTTGATCTGGGTGGCAGACAAACTGCCCGGTGTGGGGCTTGTCCATGCGGCATGGTTGTTCAATGTGCTGGTGTGCGCGGCGGTGGGCGGGGTGCTGTTCCTGTACGCGCTGGCGTTAGGCTACAGCGAGCGCAGCGGGGTGATTTTCGGCTTGCTGGTGGGCGCGGCAACCGGATTGTGGCCTTATAGCAAAACTTTTTTCCGCGAACCGCTGGCGGCGCTGCTCATCGTTCTAACGGCGCTGGTGCTGCACCGTTGGCGCATGTCGCGCTATCGTTCGTGGTCGCTGGCGGCGGGTAGCTTGCTGCTGCTTGCTGCTTCGTTCCTGACCAAAGAAGCCGTGATTTTTGCGCTGCCTGCGCTGATTCTGGTGGCGCTGCCTGCCGTGCGCGGCATTGCTGCGGTTCGCCTGCTGCGGGGCGCGGTGTGGGCGCTGGCGGCGGCGCTGCTCATGTTCACGCTGGTATCGCTGGTCGGCGCTTCGTCCAATCTTTCCCCGCTGTATGCCGCCCTCGCGCCGTTGCTGCGGCGTTCGCCGGATACAGTACGCCTGATTCATACCGCGCTGCATACCTATCTGCTGAGTCCCGGCGGTAGCCTGTGGGGGACATCTCCGCTGCTGCTGTTGTGTTTACCGGGGTGGTGGCTATTGTATCGGCGCGGGCAGTACCGCCTGATTCTGCTGACGGCGGTGGCGCTAGGTTCGTTCGCGTTGGGCTATGCGTTTTTTCGCGGCGCGTTCTGGTTTGGCGGGCTGTCGTGGCCTCCCCGTTTCTTGATTCCCGCGCTGCCGCTGTTTAGCCTCGGCCTGCTACCCGCGCTGGATGGCATGCTCGTTTCGCGGCGGCGCGTGTGGTTGCTGCTTCTGCTGCTCCTGACGCTGTTCAGCCTGTGGATTCAATTTAGCGGCGTGGCGCTCAACTGGGAAGATTACCATGCTGCGCTCCCGCCTGAATCGGGCGGCGTGGCGGAATGGGGCGGCGGCCTGAACGTGGTGCAGTATATGCGCTGGGTCGTTATTCCGCAGTTGTGGACGCGGTTGCCGCTGGATTTCGCATGGGTACGGATAGGCTTGTACGCATGGCCTGTGCTGGCGCTGCTGATGGTCGTGGCGGCGTGGTCTGTTCTCTACCGGATGTTGACCGGCGGGAAGGCGCGTTTCTGGTTGGCTGGGCTGGTGGGGGCGGGCGGGGTGCTGTTGTTGGCGGCGCTGTTCAGCCTCAGTCCCGATCCACTGTACGATGGTAGTAATCCCAATATGCGTTCGGCGTTGGAGGTGATCCAATCGCAGACGCAGCCCGGTGATATTTTGCTGCTGGCGAACAACAACGAAGAACCTTTTTTCACGAATTTTGCGAAGTTCCGGTTTCCGCGTGTGGTGTCCTTACCTGACCCGCCGGGTGAACAGTCCAACCCGGATGATCCGCCGCTTGTTCGCAGCCCTAACCCGGACGCGCTGCTGGTGAAGGAAACTATTCCCCTACTGCACAATCTGGCGGCTGACCATGATCGGCTGTGGTTATACGCTGAAACTGGCCCCTGGATTCCCTTCAGTGTGCGCCCGGTGGAACGCTTCATGGCGACGCATTACTACCCGATCCGCGAGGTTTCCGTGTCGCCGCCGGATGCGCGTATCCGGTTCATCGAGTACAGCACCGTCCCTGCGCCTGACCCATTCGCTTTTCGCGGCGCAGATCACCTGACCGATTTGCGCTTTGGCGAGTCCGTGCGCTTGTCGGGGTTCAGCTTGCCCGCTGGCCTGACCTATTCCGCAGGCGGCATTCTGCCCCTTTCGCTGCTCTGGCAGACGGATGCGTCGCTGAGTCAATCGCTGACGGTGGCATGGTTTGTGGTGGATGCGGGCGGGGTGGTGGTCGCGCAGGGCATGGATATGCCGCCTGCGTGGGGGTTTGCTCCCACATCTGCATGGATTCCCGGTGTGCCTGTGTGGGATAATCGCGCTTTATGGTTGCCCGCGAACCTACCTGCGGGAGACTATCAACTGTGGGTGCGGATGTACCCTGCGGACGCGCCGGACGCGCTGCTGCCGGTCAACGGCGCGACAGGGGTTGAGGGGACAATCGGGGTGCTGCCTGTGATAATTACTATTACGCCCTGACCGGGTAGGAAGGATTTGCTTTGAGATCGCTCTCAGTGGTGGTTCCGGTGTATAACGGCGCTCTCAGCCTGCCGGGGCTGGTGCAGCAGTTGGCGGAAACGCTGCCTCAACTGGCGCTGAACTATGAACTCATTTTCGTGGAGGACAACAGCCGCGACCATAGCTGGCAGGTGATTGGTGAACTCGCCCGTCAGTATGCGTGGGTGCGTGGGTTCCGGCACATGCGCAATTTCGGTCAGCACAATGCGCTGCTGTACGGCGTTCGTCATGCTCGTTACGATACGATTGTGACGATGGATGATGATCTTCAGCATCCCCCTTCTGAGATTTCTAAACTACTCGATAAAATGGACGAAGGGTTTGATGTCGTCTACGGCACGCCCCAGAGTGAGCAGCATGGGCTGTGGCGCGACCTTGCTTCGCAGGTGACGAAAATGGCTATGCAGAGCGCGATGGGTGTGGATGTCGCTCGTAATGTGAGCGCCTTTCGCGTTTTTCGCACGCAACTACGGCAGGCGTTCGCCAATTATGAAAGCCCGTTCGTTTCGATTGATGTGCTGCTGACGTGGGGAACAACGCGCTTCGCCGCGATTCCGGTGCGCCATGATGAGCGCACGCTCGGCGTTTCAAACTACACGCTGCGTAAGCTGATCGTTCACGCGCTGAACATGATGACCGGCTTTAGCACGCTGCCGTTGCAAATCGCTAGTTTGATGGGGTTCACGCTCACGCTGTTTGGCATCCTGATTCTGGTGTATGTGGCTGGTCGCCTGTTATTTGAATCCAGCATCCCCGGTTTTCCGTTTCTCGCGTCCATCATCGCCATTTTCTCCGGCGCGCAGTTGTTCGCGCTGGGCATTATTGGCGAATATCTGTCGCGGATGCACGTGCGGATTATGGGGCGACCTTCCAGCATTATTCGTGAAGCGACCGATCAAGCCGATGCAAGCGAGGCGGATGATGCAAGTTCGACGCTCTCCTCTTGATGAGGCGCGTTTTGGTATGGCAGCCGCCCGTGCCGACGGGGTGACGGCGGCTGATGTGCCCGCGCTGCTGGCGTTCTGTGCGGCGGAAAGCGTGCGCTTGTTGATGGTGCGCACCGCAGATGCAGCGCCCGCCGGGGCGCAAGCGTTTGAGGAGGCTGGTTTCCGCTTGATGGATACGCTGGTCTATTACGGGCGGCCTGTGGATGACTGCCTTCCCGCCGCACAGCATACGCTCCGTCCGGCTGTGCTTTTCGATGCGCCTTCTGTAGCGGCGCTGGCTGCTGAAGCCTTTCGGGACTACGGCGGCCATTATCACGCTGATTCGCGGCTGCCGCGTGATTTGTGCGACGGGGTTTATGTGTCGTGGGCGGAGCGATCGGTTGCGGTGGCGGGGGTGGCAGACGGCGTGCTGTTGGCGGAAGAAGCGGGCAAGCTGGTCGGCTTTGTCACGTTGCGGCTGAACAGCGCGACTGAAGGCGAAGTGCCGCTGTACGGTGTGCATCCGGCGGCGCAGGGGCGCGGCATCGGGCGCAGCCTGATCGCGGGGGCGCTGGCGTGGTTTCGTGAGCGTGGTGCTGCCCGCATGGTGATTTCGACGCAGGTCACGAATATCGCTTCACAAACAGTCTGGATTCGCTGCGGTTTCACGCCGATCAGCGCCCATTATTCTTTTCACCGCTGGTTCGATTGAGCGCCGTTGTTGGTGGTGAGAATAGCGTGTTTGGCGGCATCGCTCATCAGCGGATCGCGCACAATGGCAGGCTTATATTCAATGCTGATCCACAGGTTATAGCCAAGCAGCAGCAGGGTTGCCGCTGTGAGCGCCCACGATAGACCTGCGCGAGAGGGCAGGCGCTGGCTGATCTGATCCAGCCATGCTCCACCTAGCACACACAGCAGGGGATAGAACAACAACAGGAAGCGCGGATCGTAGCTCACCAGCCACCACCACGCGCCGAAAAATGGAACGGTGAGAGTCAGTAGCAGGCCATCGGCAGGGGATTGCGCAGGCTGCCGGAGCAACCGCCAGAGGGCGGCGGCTGTGCCTGTCGCGACAATCAGCCCGCTGATGCTGTAATTCTCGAAGTGCAGGACGAACACCAGCAGCGCCGCAAGCGTGTGCTGTGCCTGTTCTGTCCATGCGGTAGGCGGGATAATCAGCCCGGCTTCTACCCAGTTGCGCCCGTACCACGCCACTACAATGACCGCAAACGCAGTTCCCATCCACAGCAGATGTGCCAGCGGCATCCGGCGGCGGATGGTGTTGAACAGCACCCATGCGCCGAGGAAAACCGCCCCCATCAGCGCGGCGTTCTTTGTCCATGCGGCTAATCCGAGCAGGAATCCCGTCAGGAACGCATCCACCACACCGCCGCCCTGCCGCCAGCGCCATGCGAACAGGGCGGCGAGGGAGAAGGTGAACGCCATCGGCAGATCCACGTAGCCCGATGAAGCCCAGCGTGCAAAGGTGGGGGTGAGCGCCAGCACCAGTGCCGCCAGCCAGCCCACGCGCTCCCGGTACAGGTGGCGGCCTAGCTCATAGGCGGTCAGCAGCGTTCCCAGACTGAGCAGCGCCGGAAACATTCGTGCCAGATATTCATTCTCCCAACCGGAGGCGATGAAAGCGAAGGCGTAGGTGAGGGAGATGTGAATGGGATAGGCTTGATAGAAGGCGTCATCGCGGCCCACGAACGGCACAAGGGTGCGGGTATCTGCGATCAGTTTACCGTAGCGCCCGTAAATGCCCATCACATCATCGCCATGAAAAGGCCAGTAGGCGGCGTTGAACAGGATTCCTGCTGCCAGCAGCAGCATGGCGAAGGTGAGAAGGCGCTGCGCTGTAGGCCAACCGGCGGCGGGCGCTGTGGCGGGTGTTTTTCGCCAGCGCAGAGCGAACGGCAGCGTGATGACGAGATAAGGCAGCACCGCAGTGATGAGCGTGGGGCGGATGCCGAGCAGCATTTGCCCGTATAGGCCGATCGTGAGCAGGCCGCAGCCGAGCGCCAGCGCCAGCGCCGCTGTCAGGATGCGGGTGTGTTCAAGCGGGGAGCGCCGCAGTAGCCCGTCCGCTAGTGGATAGGCCAGCA
>CAIPFY010000189.1 GCA_903864435.1 uncultured Chloroflexota bacterium
GCGTTCCGTCCGCGTGGTTCGCTGCGGAGCTTCTTTAAGCAGTATTACCGTTATGCGCGGGGGGATGGCAAAGCTGATTTGTGGCGCAAACGTCACGCTGCCCGTTACCTGACGTATCTGATGGCCGCGCCGTTGTTGCTGCTGGCGGCTGTGCTGCTACATCCGGCCTTCTGGTTGCTGCTGCTGGCGGGGGCGGTGGTGTATCTGCGTCAGCCGTACCAGCGGTTGCCGCGCCTTGTGCGCTTGCTGAACGAGCGTCAGCAACCGCCGCTGCACGGGCGTGCGCCGAGCCTCCGCGAATGGTTGTACTGCTGGGCGCTGCTGCCCGTCATCCGCGTGGTGGGGGATGTCGCCAAGATGATCGGGTATCCGGCGGGGTGGCGCTGGCGGATGCAGAATCATCCCCCCCAATGGAAAGGTTAATCGTTACAAAAGCTATTTAGGAGTACAATAGTTTTTCAATACCTGAGATCATACCGAATGATGCACTCAAAAATTCCCGATTCGCTGCGTAATCTCGCCAAACCCTTGTTTTCTCCCCTCACGGGTTTTCCTAATACGGAAGAATGGAATACGGCGCGTGTGATTTCTACGGCGGCGCTCATCCTCACGCCGCTGGTGCTGGTGGCCGGTGTGACGGTGCAACCGCAGACGGGCAGCGTGCGCGACACCGGGGTTATGCAGGCGGCCTATTTTGAATCGGCAATCTGTATGGGGATGGTGTACCTGATGGGGCGCACGCGCTGGTGGCGGGTGGGTTTTCTGGGCGGGGTTCTGTATGAATTCTACGTGATTTACCAGCAAATCGTTCTGCAATCGGCGCATGATACCTCCAGTATTGCGAACCCGCTGGTCTGGTTGGTGGCGTTGATCGCTGCGTGCAGCCTGTTTTTACCCCTGCTGTATACCATTATGACGGCGGTGATGAGTGTGCTTTTTATCGTGGCACTGCCCATTCTCATTGCTCCCGTGACGATCACCGATATTCATTTCTCCCTGTTCTATGTGGGCACGATGGCGCTCTTTTTTGTGCTGACCGCGTTCATACGCGGACAGGATCAACAGCGGTTGCAGAAGCAGCGCGAAGCCCTCATCAGCAGCGAGTCTCGCTATCGCGTCCTGTTTGAAGCCTCATTTGAACCGCTGGTCATTCATGAAGGCGGCTTTCTGGTGGATTGCAATCCGGCCTTTTTACGGATGATGGGCTACGAATCCCTTCAGGACGTTCTTGGACGGCATGTGCTGACGCTGACCACACCCGAAGAAGCCGAGAATGTGCGTGTCTACATTGCGGCGCAAAAGGAATTTTACGAGACGAAGGCACGCCGCAAACAGGGCGATGTGATTGATGTTCAGGTGCGCTCGAAACCCATCATCTATCAAGACCGCCCGATGTGGGTGGTGGCGCTGGTGGATGTGACCGACCAGAAAAAGGCTGAGGCGGAGCGTATCCGGCAGGAATCCGAGCGTCAGCGCGGCGCGATTCTGCGGCAGTTCGTGAGCGATGCGTCCCACGATCTCAAAACGCCGCTGACGGTGATGAATACCAGCGTGCATCTGCTGTACAAAATTCACCAAGACCCCGAAAAGACGGTGCGCTATCTGGGTAAGTTGGGTGACCAGATTAAAACGATGGACAAGCTCTTGGATGATTTGTTCCTGATGGCGAAACTAGATAACCCGTCTTATCTGGCGGATCGGATGTCGGTCAATGTCCATAATCTGCTGAACGAGATTGTTTTGTCGTACCATGCGGCGACGGAACAAAAACACTTGACACTGGATGTGACCCTCGAAGGCGAACCGGTTGTCATACAGGGGGATGAGCGCGAATTGAACCGCGCTTTAGATCGCATCCTCACAAACGCTATTCAGTATACGCCGGAGGGTGGGCAGATTCACTTGAGCCTGAAGCGGGACGCGCAGTATGCCATTATTGCGGTGCAAGACACCGGAATTGGCATCACCCCGGAAGAAATGCCGCTGATTTTCTCGCGTTTTTACCGCGCTGATTCGGCACGGCAGGCCGGCAAAGGCGGGATGGGGTTGGGGCTGCCGATTGCGCTCAAAATTGTGGAATCGCACGGCGGCAGCATCGAGGCCGAAAGCCAACCGGGGGCAGGCAGCACCTTCCGCGTGCTACTGCCCCTCGAAGCGGCGGCGGGTTAGCCGTCGTACTGACCGCTGCTGTAGACGTAGACGGTCATCCCCGGATCGTTGGGAACGGTGTAATCCGTTTCGTCCGCGCTCCAGTCGTAAATCCATTTGGCATCGGTGATGGACATATTCACGCAACCGTGACTGTGGCGGTAGCCGAAGCCGTCGTGCCAGTAGGTTCCGTGCAGCGCGATGTCTCCGTCAAAGAACATCGTCCATGGGACTTCTTGCAGGTAGTAGAAGTCGCTCTGCTGCTGTGCGCCACTCATGGTAGTGCGTTCGTAGCGCAGATAAACGTGGAACAGCCCTTCGTTGGTCGGCCAGTCCTTCAGCCCTGACGAGATCAGGGTGGCGAACACGGGCGTTTCCCCTTCATAGGCGATCAGCGTTTGCTCGTACAAGTCTACCGATACCCACTTGGTCGTATCCACCCCTTCCGGGCGGGCGATGGGCGTAATCTTGGCGACGTTGTACTGATGTATCCACTGATTCGTCCCCACCTGATACCAGCGGCTACCGTCCACATCCACTGAGGTGTACAGGTTCACCAGCGTGTAGCGGTACATGAACGGGTTATCCGGCGAGTCGTCGCCGCCGGGGACGGTCGCCGGACGCAGGTGGCGCATCGTCCATGCCACCGGATAGGGCAGCGGGTCGGGCGGCAGGAACACGCCCGAATAGCGCGAGATCAGCACATCTTCGCTCAGGGCAGCGGTTTGCACCCATTCGTTCGTATCCACTTCTGCCCAATCGCCCTGTAGCTGATTGACGGTCACATAGCTGAAGCCCAGCCCGAGCGTCTTGACCACAGTCCCGCCGGGGGCATCGAAAATCGTGGTTTCGCCGGGCAGCTTGCGATACAGCCGATCATAGATCAGCGAGTCCTGCACCGGCAGCAGGTTTACGTTCGGCTTCGGATAGGCTTCGAGGGTAGCGGTCGGCAGTCCTGCCACCGGGTCGCAGCCGGCGATTTCGGCGCAGGGTTGCTGGGCGCGGGCGACCAGCGGTAGCAGGCACAGGGCAGTTAGCACAATCAGGCGGAGGCAGCGTGAAAAGGTCATGGGTCGAAACTCGTTGATGTATTAGGGATGGACACAGGCGGGCAACTAATCCAATCGGCTCTATGGAAGTTCCCCTACAGCGTCAGGTTCGCTATACTGAAAGTATGGCGTAAATCAGCGATTTGTCGATGATGGATGCCCTACGCATAGACCACGCATCCCCGATGGGAGGCCAACCATGCAGACCCGACGTGCGTTGTTGTTCATGCCCGGTGATGACCGCCACAAGATCGAGAAGGGTGCGGCGCTGGGCGCGGATGCGGTGATTATGGATTTGGAGGACGGAGTCGCGCTGAATCGCAAGGTGGAAGCGCGGCAGCAGGTGGCCGCCGCGCTGCGCGAAGTCCATTTCCACCTGACCGAACGCTGGGTGCGGATTAATGCCCTCCACACGGGATGGGCGGAAGAAGATGTACAGGTGGTGGTTCCGGCGCATCCCGACGGGGTGGTGCTGCCCAAAGTGCAGACGGCACAGCAGGTACAGGACATCTCGCATCATCTGTCGCTGGTCGAACATAAGCATGATTGGCCGGAGGGGCATATCCGGCTGCTGGCGATCATCGAAACGGCGCGGGGCGTGATGAACCTGCGCGAGATTGTGGAAAGCGACCCGCGTTTGGATGGGCTGATTTTCGGCGCGGAGGATTTGGCGGGCGATCTGGGGGCGACGCGCACGACAGGCGGCGCGGAAGTGGCCTATGCACGCGGCGCGGTGGTGCTACATGCCAAAGCCTACGGGCTGCAAGCCTTCGATACGCCTTTTGTGGATTTGAGCGATATGACCGGGCTGGAATCCCAGACCCGCGAGGCGCTGTATATGGGCTATGATGGCAAACTGGCAATTCATCCTCGGCAGGTGGCGCTCATTCAGAAGGTGTTCACGCCGGACGCCGATGCCATCCGCCGCGCCCAACATCTGATCGCTGCTCATCATGCGCAGCAAGCGGCGGGCAGTGGCGTGTTTGAACTGGACGGGCGCATGGTGGATCAGCCGATGGTGCGGGCTGCCGAAACGGTGCTGGCTCGCGCCCGCGCCGCTGGAATTGATGTGGACTCTGTGTGACGCACTGGCGGCGGAACTGACGACCCGCGCCGGTATAACTCGAAAGGACTGAACCTGATGACTATCACTATTCCTGAATCGCACAAAGACCTGTTGGAAAAGCCGGTAGCGGTCACGTTGTGTACCGTCTCCAGCGATTGTAAGCCGTATGCTTCGGTGGTATGGCGGGATTTCGACGGGCAGTATATTCGCATCGTCACCAGCAAAGACACGCGCAAATTCAAAAACGTGCAGTCCAACCCGTATGTGACCGTGCTGGCGCTTGACCCGCAGAATCCCTATCGCTATCTGGAGATTGCCGGGATGGTGGAAAGCACCGTCGACGAAGGGGTGATGGCGGTGCTGGATAAGTTGACGATGGATTACATGGGCAAGGCGCACTATTTTGGCGATGTGGAACCCGCTGAAGGCGCGGAAAAATATCGGGGCGTGGTGCTGATGATTAAGCCAAGCAGGGTGGTACGCCTGACCTAACCGCCGCAAATGAAAGAGGCGCCCCTGTGGAGGAGCGCCTCTTGGAATGGACAGGTTGTTCGCCGTTCAGCGAAGCCGGGTCTTATTCCTGAACGATCAGAACCGTCACCATGCCGAACATGCCATGACGCGATTCCGCGTGGGTCAGAACATGGCAGTGGTACGCCCACACGCCGGGTTCCGAGCAGTCAATCACGACATCATAACGTTCGCCCGGGGCGATGTTGAGGGTGTCGCACATATACGGTACGGGCAGATACCAGCCGTCCTTGGTGATGACCAGCTGCGGGATGCCGTGCAAGTGCATCGGGTGGATCAGCAGACCTTCGTTCATGTAACGCACGCGAATCTTCTGGCCCTTCTTGGCGACGATGGGCTGCGTGTACGGGAACTGACGACCGTTGAGCGTGAAGCCCAGCGTGGTGTCGTTCAGAACGAGGGTATATTCCGCGTCCACAACCGGTTCACGCGCCTTGTCCTTCGGTTCGATGATGAACGCGCCGAGCAGACCGCTAGTGACCTGTTCCGCCGCATTGTGATGCGAGTGGTACATGTGCGTGCCGGGGTTGCGGGTCACGAACTGATACGCCGAGGTTTCACCGGACTTGATAGCTGGCTGAGTAATGTACGGCACGCCGTCCTGATCGTTGGGGATGAGCAGGCCATGGAAATGGATGGCGGTGCTTTCCTTCATTTCATTCTTAACCACGATACGAACTTCGTCGCCTTCGGTGACGCGAATTTCCGGGCCGGGGATCATGCCGTTGTACGCCATAGCCGGGAACGCCATACCGGGGGAGGTTTCCCACTGGATGTCTTGGCAGACGAGGTTGAACACCTTGACATTGCCATCCATTTCCGGTTCCATCGGCTTACGCCAGTAATCGGCTTCCTTACCCACATTGTCGAGGTAGACATTCACGGCGTCCGAGTGCGCCTTGTCCATCTCTTCGGCAGTTTCCTGCGCCACAACACCGGCAACTGGCTGACCGGCAAATAATGTGCCGGGACGTGCGAAAGCAGCAGCAGCGCCCAATGTGCCTGCACCGATGCCTGCCATCTTCAGAAAACGACGACGACCAAAATTGCTATTCACTTCCCTCATCTCCTATTCTTTCCGCCTGAGAATACGCCGAGGTATATTTTAGAACACAGCCTAGCGTATTGTACGTTACTTAAGCCTGTAAAGATATAGATGTCATGAGTTTTATAGGATAGCTTTCACTTGTTTGCAATCTAGCGCACCATTTAGGATAATGTCGTGATTCTCTCTAGCGATTTGATAGTATCTGGTAAGGATTTCAGGACTGCACCATGACGCAACAGACCCCCGACTCTTCTGAAAACAGCGTTCCCTTGATTCCCGCTTTGATTTTCTTCGGTGGGTTGACGCTGATCCTACTGGCGTTGTTTGCGGGACGCCCCAGTACCCGCGTAGGCGTTGAACTGGCCGCCGTCCCGACGGTCGTTCCCACCGCTGCCCCCACCGTGCTGCCCACAGCCGTTTCCGCAGGTGGCACGCAACCGGTGGCCGAACCGATTGATCCGGCGCGTGTGTCACGTGGGGAAACCAGCTTCTCGACCATTTGCACGGCCTGTCACGGCTTCAACGCGATGGGTATTGTCGGGTTGGGCAAGACGCTGATCGGTAGCGAGTTTGTGAATGGCCTGACCAACGACGAATTGGTGGCGTTCATCGCCAAAGGCCGCGATGTGAGCGACCCCCTGAATACCACCGGCGTAGTCATGCCAGCGCGTGGTGGCAACCCCATTCTGACCGATGATGATCTGATGAATGTCGTTCACTACATCCGCAATCTGAACGCGGGCGCTGCGGCTGTGGCTGCTGCACGACCCACTGCTGCGCCGACAGCGACTCTCGACCCGAACGCGACGCTGGCACCCACCGCGACTGCTATCTCGTTGAGTTCGCTCATCCCGACCTCGGCGGCGGATACCTCCAGCAGCGCCGCTTCCAGCGCACCACTCGTCCCCGGTAAGGCGGCCTATGATCGTCAGTGCGCATCGTGCCATGCCGCCGATGGAAATGGTGTTCCCGGTCTGGCGAAGCCCCTGTCGGAAAGTGCGCTCCTGCGCGACCGCACCGCTGTGGTGCAACTGTTCGACTTCCTCTCGAAGCCGCAACCGGTAGCGGCTGGTGCGCTGCCGCACCCGATTCGCGGTGGCTACCCGGAACTGACCGATGCGGAAATCTACGAAGTGATTACCTACATGAATGTGCTGCTTCAGTAAGCCGCAGCGTTCAAACGGTTCTACGGGCGGGATGCTCAATCGTGAGCATCCCGCTTTTGATTCACCCGCGCAGCCAGCGGGTGAGTACTGCGTGGAAGTCCGGCGCGTCCGGCGCGATGCCTGCGGCGAAGGCCAGCGTGCGGCGGGCGATGGCCGTTTCGTCGTCATAATCGCCAGCCGCCACATGCAGCAGCGCCGCCCCCCAGCGCCGATCTCCCAATGCCAGCAGCAGCGCCCCGCTGAGGCTGATTCGCAGTTCGGCGTTGGTTTTCTCGTTGGCGATGTCGAGGAACTCGGCGGTGGTCTGCCAGCCGCTAATGTCGGTCATCAGGGTATCTAGCGACTGCTCGAAGGCCAAACCCATACCGCGCAGCACGCTGGCGCTTTCCTCTGCCAGCGCCGCCAGTGCCGTGACCAGCGCGGGCGCTTCGGTGAAGGCTTCCCGCTGTGCCAGCGCCGCCGCGATGCGGTTGGCATCGGCATCGGTCAGAGGGAGCGCGTGTGTGGCTAACGGGCGCTTGAGCTGGCGCAGCAGGATACTGAACAAATCAGCCAGTGGCGCACTGGCGAAGGCGCTGGCACGGTCAGGCGGGGGCATAGCGCGTCCTTTCTACGATCAATTTTGAAGGCAGCCCGGTAGACTCTGCCATAAATTGCGGTCGTGGCTATAATAACACCGACTTTAAAGCCGCTTCCCGCCTGAAATAAGGATTGGTGACGATGCGTTTAGCGATTCAAGAAGATATGCTCCCCGGCAAGACGACACTCGAACGCTTTGAACAGGCGAAGGTATTGGGATTTGCTGGTGTAGAAGTGTGGGGGATGGGGCTGAACGCCCGCGTTCCTGAACTGGCAGACGCTGTTGAACAGACTGGCGTGGTGGTGTCGGCGATCAATCACGGGCGGCAGGGTAGCCTGTTGGACGCTGACCGTGACGAGCGCGAACAGGCGTTGGCGGCGCTGCGCCAATCGGTGGTGGATGGTGTTGATCTGGGCGCAGCGGGTGTCATCATCGTGCCGCATTTCGCCGAGGCCACGCTCCCCGACCTGACGCCCTATAAATCGGTGGTGCAGTTGGAATATGAACTGCTGCATAATCACCTGCGTACGCTTTCGGATTATGTCTACGCGATGGGCATTGACCTGTATATTGAGCCGATCAACCGCTACGAAACCCACTTCTTGAACACGCTGGCGGACGCGGTGCGGGTGCGCCGCAAGATCAAAGATCACCCGCATGTGAAAATCACCGCCGATCTGTTCCACATGGCGATGGAAGAAAGCAACCTGACCGGGGCGCTGCACGAATATGCGGCGGACATCGGTTATGTGCATCTGGCAGACAGCAACCGGCGGCTACCCGGTGAGGGCATGACCGATTTCGCGGCTGCGGCTGTTGCGCTGCACGGGGGCGGTTATAGCGGTTGGGCTTCGCTGGAATGTGGTTCCCCCGGTCAGAACGCCCCCCATGCGCGGGCGTATGCGGCGGCGCTGCCACAGGCGTTGGCGCGGTTGCGGGAGCAGGGCTGGACATAATATGATTTTCCACTCGTATTCCTATATGCTGTTTCTGGCGGTGGTGGTCGCACTGTACTGGCTGCTGCGGGAACGGTGGAAACAAAATGCGTTGCTGGTGGTAGCGGGTTTTGTCTTTTATGCGTCGTGGGATTGGCGTTTTCTGCCGCTGCTGGCGGCGGCCATCGGGGTCAACTACGGCATCGGTCGGGCGCTGGAAGCCTATCCCGCACGGAAGCGTGGTTTGTTGTGGGTCGGGCTGGCGGCGAACTTGCTGGTACTGGGTTTTTTCAAGTACTTCAACTTTTTCGCCACGTCTGCGGCGGGCTTGCTGACCACACTGGGGCTTCCGGTGTCGTTCACGGTGATCGAGATCATTTTGCCGATTGGCATCTCGTTTTATACGCTCCAGCACATCAGTTATTTGCTCAATGTGTACCGCCGCGATTGCCCCGCCGAACGCAGTTTGTTGAGCTACGCGCTGTTTGGCGCGTTCTTCCCGCAGCTGACCGCCGGCCCGATTGAGCGTGGCCTGACGCTGCTGCCGCAGATCGCCGCGCCGCGCCGTTTCGACGCGGAACGCTTCGAGTCCGGGTTGGTGCTGCTGCTGCTAGGCATCTTCAAGAAGATCGTGATTGCCGACTTGATAGCGACACTGATCCGCCCCGAAGTGTTCAGCAAGTCGGAGATTTTCTCCGGCGGGGAAGTGGCGGCGGCGCTGTATCTGTTCGCCCTGCAAGTGTATGTGGACTTTGCAGCCTACAGCGACATGGCGCGGGGTTCGGCGCGGTTGCTAGGCTTTGAACTGGGCGAAAACTTCCGTCAGCCGTATTTCGCGCAAACGGTGTCCGAGTTCTGGCAGCGGTGGCACATCTCGCTCTCGTCGTGGCTGCGCGACATCATCTATATGCCCATCAGCCGTGCGCTGTTGCGCCGCTGGACAGGGCGCGGGATGCTGATTATGGCGCTGGCAACGCTGGTGACGATGGCAACCAGCGGCTTGTGGCACGGCGCGAACTGGACGTATGTGCTGTGGGGGCTGCTGTTAGGCGCGTACCTGATCGGTGCGCGGTTGCTGCAAGGCCGCGCCCGCCCGCTGCTGAAGCATCGCTCTTACATAGTACGCCGGATTACGGTGCTTCTGCGCGTGCTGCTCACTTTCCACCTGATCTGGTTGGCGTGGGTGCTGTTCCGTGTTCCCACCGTAGAAGCGGCGGGGACGTTCTACGGGCGGTTGCTGGTGATGTTCAGCGACCCCGGCCCGGAACCGCTAGCACGCTGGCTCCCTATTGTCATCTTGTACGGGGTGATAGTCGCTTTTGATCTGCTTCATGCCCGTTCGGGGGATGAAGCCTTCCCGCGCCGCTGGCCGCTGGTGCTGCGCACAGCAGCCTATGTGGTCGCGCTTTTGCTAATCGCATTTTTCTCGGTGAAACCCTATGTCCCTTTTATCTACTTCCAATTCTAACCCGCCTGCGCCCACAGGAACGGCTAAACGGCTGCGGCGCAGCCTTCTGGCTATCCTGATGGGTTTGCTCATGCTGGAAATCGGGGTGCGGTTGCCGCCCGTTCACGCGGCATTGAGCAGCACGCTCGATCCGTATGAAACGCTGCTGTGGTATAGCAAAAACATGCTCTCCTACCGCATGGAACTTGACAGTGGAAAGCACTATGACCTGTGGTTACTCGGCTCGTCCTACATGATGACCGGACTCGATCCTGAAATTGTGGACGATGCGCTGGCGGCGGCTGACGACCCACTCACCGTCCAGAATTATGGTTACAGTGCTATGCAAAATCTGGTAGATATGTCGTTGGTGGTTGATCGTTGGTTACTCAGTGTTGATAAACCGCGCTATGCCATTATCGGCCTGCAATGGAGCAACATGAGCAGCGACGGACAGCGGCCTGCCCGCGCCCGTTCATCGCCAATGGAACGCATGTTGATTTTCCACGATGCTCCCGACGATTGGGTGTCAGCTTTTGTCTACCAGAACAGCGCCCTGTTCCGTTTTGCCACGCTTGCCCGTAACGCACTGCTGATCCCGCTGGAACAGACGGATGTTCCTGACTTACCGAAAGGCGGCTATGTCCCCCGCAATCAAGCGATGACCTGTGACCGTTCCTTATGGACGGATAATGATAAACCGACTGCTGCCGAATTTGAAAGCCATCTGGTGCGGTTGGATGCGCTCATCAATATGCTGCACCGGAATGGCGTGGAAGTGGGCGTGGTGAATATCCCGTCCTCATACTGTGCGTTGCGCCGCAGTTACAGCAGTCAAGAACACTACGAACAGTTTTACCTCGATCCGCTGGCGGCACATTTGCAGGCAACGGGAGTGCCATATGCCGAATTGGATCGCCGCTTCTTCGCGGCCTATCCCGATGTGGATGAACAGGTGACGTTCTACTACAACGCTTCGCACCCGAACAGCGAAGGGGCGAAGTTGTTTAGCCTGTGGA
>CAIPFY010000190.1 GCA_903864435.1 uncultured Chloroflexota bacterium
CGACGGGCGCCGATACGGCTTGCAAGGTTTCAGTTGCCACGCTGTTGGGGGTCTCCTGCTGAATTAGGGTAGCTTTTGTCACCCGTAGGGACAAGACATCCAGTATAGCGCAGATACAGCTTGACGGTAATGGTGTACCCGCCGCTATCCCCACGTTTCGAGCGCCCATGCCAGTTCGTCCGGCGTGGGCGCATAGTTGCCCACCCGCCGCACCACTAGCCCGCTGGCATAATTCGCCAGCACCGTCGCCGCCTGCAAATCCGCGCCCGCCGCCACCGCCAGCGTCAGCACGGCAATCGTGGTATCGCCCGCGCCCACCGTGTCGAACACATCGGTCACGGCGGGCGCGGCACAGTGCGCCACCGTCGCATCGGCAGCCGCCACTGTCGCCCCTTCCCCGCCGCGTGTGATGACCATGCCACCCGTCAGCCGCAGCCGATCGCACAGTTCCCGCGCCGCCGCCGCGAAATCCGCATCCCCCCGCAGATCGCGCCGCAGATAGTCCCGCGCCTCGTCCGCGTTGCATTTGACCACCGCGAATCCTTCGTATTTATCGAACTGCCCCTGCGCGTCCGCCGTGAGCAGTTTGCCCGCCGCCCGTTCGCGCACCGCCGCCACCAGCGACGGGGTGAGCAATCCGGTCTGATAATCCGAAAACAGGAGCGCATCGGCAGTCCCTAACCGGCTCTCGATCGCGCCCAAAACCTGCGCCTCGACTGCCGCGCTGATCGCCTGCCGCGAGAGCGTATCCAACCGCGCCAACTGCTGCGGGAAGCGCAAGCCCATGTGCGCCATCAGCCGCATTTTAACGGTGGTCGGGCGCTGTGGATCGGTCACTAAGCCGGAGGTGTCAATCCCGCGTGTGGACAACACACCGCGCAGGGTATCCGCCGCCGCGTCCGCGCCAATCACGCCGATCTGCGCCGCCGCCCCACCCAATCCCACAATGTTCGCCGCCGGATTGCCTGCACCGCCCGGAATATGCTGCCGCGACTCGAACTCCAGCACCGGTACCGGCGCTTCGCGGCTGAGACGCGCCGCCCGTCCGGTGAGGTATTCATCGAGGAACACATCCCCGACCACCAGCACCCGTTTACCCGCCAGCCGCGCAATCCAAACCTTCAGCGACTCAACCATGCTGCCCTCGCGTTAAAACTGCCCACACAAAGCGCGGCAACCGCAGCATCCGGCGGGCGCGCCACGGTTGCAAGTACAGCCGGTACAGCCATTCCAGCCCCGCCTGCCGCATCCACAGTGGCGCACGCGGGATGATGCCCGCCACAAAATCGAACGAGCCGCCCACGCCCATCGCCATCTTCACGCGCAAACGCGGCAAATTACGGGCGATCCATTTGTCCTGCACCGGTGCGCCGTAGGCTACGAACAGAATATCCGCGCCGCTGGCATTCACCCGTTCCATAAGCGCGTCTTCGTCGGAGGGCGCAGGGCTGCCAGCATACACGCCCACGATCTGCACGCCGGGGTAACGCGCCCGCAGCACGTCCGCCGCTTTCTGCGCGATTCCGGGCGCCGCGCCCAGCATGAACAAGCGCCAGCCTTCCCACGCCGCCCGTTCCGCGATGATCGGCAGGCCGTCCTAGCCGGTCACGCGCTCCGGCAAGGACGTACCCAAGCGCCGCCCCGCCCACAACAGCCCCACGCCATCCGGCACGCACAAATCCGCCCGTAACAGAATGTTCTTGAACAGCACATCATCCTGCGCGATCATGGCAAATTCCGGGTTGATGGTGCAGACATGCCGCGCCGTATCGCCCTTCACCCACGCGCCGATCATTTCCAGCCATTCGGCATAGGTGATCGCGTCCACCGGCAGGCCGAGTATACGCGCCCGTTTCGTCCCGACAGGCACTTTCGGTAGGGGTTCGGGGGGCGCGTCCACGCCATCCAGCAGCCGCAGCGCCGCCGCCGTCACCTGCTCCGGCGTGACCATGCGCATACACGTCCGCGCCGCACAGCCTTCACGCAGGCCAATCGCGTGTCCTACATAGCTACACGGGCTGCACTCCGGCGCACTGCGAACGATCTCCGAACGCCCCTGCGGAGTCCATGCGCCCCATGCAGCCGCGTTGCTCGGCCCGAACACCGCCACCACAGGCGCACCCGCCGCCGCCGCGAGGTGCATCACGCCGCTATCCGCGCCAATGAACACATCCGCGCTACGTAGCACGCCCACCAGTTGCGGGAGCGTGGTCTTGCCGCTGATGTCCAGCGCGGGGGCGCTCAACTGCGCCTGCACCGCCGCCGTATCATCGCCAGCGCCGCCCACCAGCACGATCTCCGCGCCGCGCTCATGCCGCAACCGTTCCGCCACCGCCGCGAACTTCGCCGCATCCCAGCGCCGCGCCAGACTGTAGCCGCCGCTGCCAGCATGAATCACCACACGCGGGACGGTTTTGGGCGGCAACGGCGGCGGTGCGCTGGCAACCTGCGCCGGACGCACCGCGCTGGACGCGCCCAACAGCGCCACCAAGCGCAGCCAGTATTCGGCCTGATGGTACGCGCCGAAACCCTGATCCGGCAGGCGTTCGGTCAGGAACCAGCCGTTGCCGTTCTCCAGCCCGATGCGCCGCCGCGCCCCGCTGCCAAACGCGATCAACGCGAATTTGAGCGTCCCGGCCTTGAGCGTGAAATGATGCAGGAACAGCACGGTGTCATAGCGCCCGCCGCGCAGCGCCCACACCCGCCGCAACAGCGCGGGCGAGAGCAACGAACGGGGACGGCTGAACGCCTCACGCTCGAACACGATGAGCGCGTCCACCAGCCCCGTGCCTTCGATGAGGGCGGCGCTGTGGGCGTGTGCCAGCAGCGTGAGGTGTGCATCGGGGCGTGCTTCGCGCAGGGCAGCCAGCGCCGGAGTCGCCAGCACCAGATCGCCAATATCGGCTAACTGCACGATCAAAATACGTTCGTTCATAGTTCAACCATTCGCGGCGGATTCCAGCGCGGCTAACGCTTGCCGTCCTGCCTCCGCCCACGAGAAGCGCCGCGCTTGCGCCCGTCCACGCTCAATCAACGACTCGCGCAGTCCGGCCTCGTCGGTCAGGCGGCTCAGTGCCGCCGTGATGCTCTCCACCGCCAGCGGGTCAACCAGCAAGCCGGCCTCACCCACCAGTTCCGGCAAGCTGGAGGTGCGGCTGGCGATAACAGGCGCACCGCACCACATGGCCTCGATGACCGGAAAGCCGAAGCCCTCGTACAGGCTAGGGAAAACCAGCGCCAGCGCCCCGCTGAGGAGCGCCCCTTTGTCCTGTTCATCTATATAGCCGATGAGATGCACCCCCAGCTGCCCTTCTGCCCATGCCGGATCGTACAGCCAGCCCTTGCCGCCGACCAACACCAGCGCCGTCTCGTCGGCGGGATGAGCTGCCCGCCACTGTTGATAGGCGGCGACCAGACGGGCGATATTCTTGCGCGGTTGCAGCGTGCCGATGAACAGGAAGTAGCGCGGCGGCAAGCGGTACTTGTCCGCGACGGCCTGCCTATCGCCCATCACAGGCGCATCCACGCCGGGGTAAACCGTGCGAATCTTGGCGGGGGCTGTACCATAAAAACGCGAGAGATCGGCAGCGGTAGCCTGCGAATCGGCAAGGATGACGGCAGCGCGGGCGGCGCTGAAACGGGTGGTCAGGTCGAGATAGGCACGCTGACGGGCGGGATGCGCTTGCGGGAACATTTTGAAGCCCAGATCATGCACCGTGACGACCGCCCGCCCCGGAAACACAAACGGGAGCGTGTGCGCGGGGACGAACGTCACATCCGGGCGATCCTGCCACAGCGCCGCCGCAAAGCGCACATGCGTCCACGCCCGCGCCAGCGGAATCACTTGCTGCCGCACACGCGGCATAGAGGGAAACAAATCCGGCGCGGGGGCATCACGGAAATACAGGGTGATGTCGTGGGCGGTGTTGGCTTGCAGCAAGGCGCGAATCAACTGAATCGCATACTGTTCCGTACCCGTCACTCGCCGCACCGTGCAGCGACTGGCATCAATGGCAATCCGCACTAGCGCCGCTGCCTGTTGAAACGGGGAAGGATGAGCAGCACGACCACGACGACCAGCGGCAACGGCCACCATGCCGCCAGTGCGGTCATCAGTTCAGCCGGAGCCGCACCGAGCATGACCAGCAGGCCGACCAACCCCGCCACCACCAGCGCCAATCCGGGGAAAAACAGGCGACGATCCGCAGGGCGCGACAGCAGCCCTGCCAGCATGATCGCCACGCCGGGGGCGACCACCAGTAAAGGCCAACCGTCCGCAAGGCCATCCGGCAGCGCAGGCGCAGCGAGGAACACGCCCCCCGCCAGCAGCAGCGTGAGCGCCAAGAACAGCGCCCCCCGCGCCCACCGTCCCGAAGACAGCCAGCGCGATAGGAAAATGAGCGCCAAGCCGCCCATCAGCGCCGCCGCCAGCGCATCGCCCGAAGGCGCGTTGGCGGTGGTGTAGCTGAACGTCAGCCACACGCCCAGCGCGATCAGCACCAGACCGGGCACGACCGAGGCCAGCCCCCCGCGTTTGAGCAGCAAGCGCGGCGGCACGGGGAAATAGCGTTCGGGGTGGCGCACGCGGTCAATGGCCTCGGCTTTGGCCTGCGCCTCGGCTTCGGCATGGGCAATCCGCGCCTGCTCCGCCGCTTCGCGCTCGGCAACCATGTCGCTCAGGCCAGAAACCGCCGCCAATGCCGCCTCAATATCGAGGCTGCCGCTATCCGACATCTCGAAGGACTCGGCTGGAGACTCCGGTTCTAGCGCGAACGGACGCAAATCCGGCGGCGCATAACGCAGGTCATCATCCGGCAAGTCGCCCGCCCGCAGCGGCACATCACGCGAATCATCTTCTACAGACGATTCGCCCGGTTCAAGGTCAGGGGTGAGGTCGTGTTCATCGTTAGTCATGGCAAATATTGTGTCTGTTTTCAGGCCGCCGCGCAAGCCTATTCCGCGCCAAATGAACCTTGCGATGACATTCTGAAGCCGCTATAATGCCTTCTATTCGGCGACGTGGCCAAGTGGTAAGGCAAGGCTCTGCAAAAGCCTGATGCGCCGGTTCAAATCCGGCCGTCGCCTCAAAAAAGGTGAGTTCACACTCACCTTTTTGAGTCCATGCAGACCAATTTTGCAGTCCCGCAAGATTGGGGACTTTACAAAGTTATAAAACGGCGTATGATCGTTTTTGTGGGGTGCAAAGACCCCACACGTTTTGTATAGATAAGGCAAAGAAAGAGATCATGACCGAGGGTGGCAGTATTCACAAGGAACAGCCGCACTTAGCTGGCGGCGATAACGCACCCCGGAGCTAACCTCCTCCCGCAAAAATGCGCCACGAGGTAACGCTCCCCGCGTTACCGCCGCCTCAAGTGGTGTTGTTCCACACGCAGAGACAACTGAATAACGACTTTTCCGGTTGATTCGTGTGGGCATTTCCGATACATCGGTGATGTCTGCCCCTAGCAAATGCTATGGAGGACAGAATGTACAACGATCTGCTGCTGAACCGTATTGTGGCTGCGGCACCTATTGACGACGCTGATGAGCGCGTTCAGGAACTCATTGACGAAATCGAAGAACTCAAGAGTCTTCTCAGCCCGGAAGCGCAGGCGCTGATTAGCGATCTGCGTCCGCGCATCGTCACCGACGATGTGTACGAGGAGATGGACGAACGCTCATCGCTGGGCGAACGGATGGCGGACAAGCTTTCCACGTTGGCCGGTAGCTGGCGCTTCATCATCTTTTTCTGTATTTTGATGGCGGTGTGGATCAGCATTAACGCCTACATGGGCGCGGAAGCCTTCGACCCGTTCCCGTTCATTCTGCTCAACCTCGCGCTTAGTACGCTGGCCGCGCTGCAAGCGCCGGTCATTTTGATGTCGCAAAACCGTCAGGCGGCGAAAGATCGGGCGGTCGCGCAGAATGATTATCAAGTCAACCTGAAAAACGAAGTGGAAATCGCTGACCTGCACCGCAAGATTGACACGCTCACCGACGCGCTGACCATGCAGACCCGGCTGGTGAACGCGCTGGTGGAAGCCCGCCGCAAAGAACTGAGCGCCACTGTGCGGGCGATGGAAAGCACCCGCATTCATAATGGCAACGGCCTGACCGTCGAATAGCCCCGCGCCGCCTGACCCACCCGCCCCGCGCTGTTCCCGAACGGACGCGGGGCGTTTTTTGTCTTGAAGCCGCCACAATGGTCTATCGTGGCGCTAGAAAGAGTGGACTGAAACAGGAAAGATGATAGGGCGATCACAATTGTCAGGGGGATGGGGGAATCATGAGCCGCGATTATGCCAATCAAGCGCCTGCCGAAGTGCGCCGCAGCGACCGCGCCGTAGAGGATACCGCATGGATCGAGGACTTCCTGCGGCGAGCGCCCGTCGGGATGCTGGCAACCGTCCACGAAGGGCAACCGTTCATCAACAGCAACCTGTTCGTGTACGATGCCGCCGCCCATGCGATTTACATGCACACGGCACGGGTGGGGCGCACCCGCGCCAATGTGGAACTCGAAGAACGGGTATGCTTCAGCATCAGCGACATGGGGCGACTGTTGCCGGCCCCGGAAGCGTTAGAATTCAGTGTGGAATATTCGGGCGTGGTGGTGTTCGGGCGGGCGCGGGTGATCGAAGACACGGTGGAAGCCAAACATGCCTTACAACTGCTGCTGGATAAATACTTCCCGCATCTGAAGCCGGATGTGGACTACCGTTCGACCACCGACGATGAACTGGCGCGCACCGCCGTCTACAAGATCGAAATTGACGAGTGGAGTGGCAAGCGCAAGAAGGTGGATGGGGACTTCCCCGGCGCATTCTACTACGGGGAGCAGCCGGTCAGTGAGTGAAATACCCACCCGTAAAAGCGAATTTATAACCGGCGTTCGGGATACGCTGCCGCTGGTGCTAGGAGCCATTCCCTTCGGGATTATCTTCGGTGCACTGGCGGTCAACAGCGGCCTGTCGCTTCTAGGCGGCATGGGATTGTCGTTGTTCGTGTTCGCCGGATCGTCGCAGTTCATCGCTTCCGGGCTGGTAACGCAGGGTGTGGGGCTGGGGCTGATTATCCTGACCACGTTCATTGTGAACCTGCGCCACGCGCTGTACAGCGCCACCCTCGCGCCGCATGTGAAGGGGCTGCCGCAAAAATGGCTGCTCCCGCTGGGCTTCTGGCTGACCGATGAGACCTTCGCTGTGGTGATTGGTCGCTACAGCCGCACCGACGATTCGCCCTACAAGCACTGGTACTATCTGGGTTCCGCCGTCATCATGTACACCAACTGGCAGTTGTGTACGCTGATCGGTCTGGTGGCAGGACAGGCTATTCCCGATATGCGAAGTTGGGGGCTGGATTTCGCCATGACGGTCACGTTTATCGGCATCGTTGTGGTGCAGTTACGGAACCGCCCGATGGTCGTGGCGGCAATCGTAGCCGGAGCCTGCGCGGTGGCCTTCAACGGTATGCCGAACAAAATGGGCTTGTTCCTATCGGCGTTGGTGGGCGTGATCGCCGGCATGGTCGCAGAATCGCTTCTGCCGGATGTGCCGCCTGTACGGGAGGCCAAGCATGAATGAAGTCGCCCTCATCATCGGCATGATGCTGGTGACGTTCCTGCCGCGCTACGGCGTGATGGCGCTGCTAGGGCGCGTGGAAATGCCCAAGCCGGTGTTTCGGGCGTTGCGCTTTGTGCCGCCGGCTGTCCTGTCGGCGATCATCGTGCCGACGATGGTCTTCAACCGTCAGGGCGAGTTTGACCTCAGCCTTCAAAATAGCGCCCTGATCGCTGGCCTCATCTCGATCTTTGTCGCATGGCGCACCCGCAACGTGCTGCTCACCATCCTGATCGGCATGACGGCGCTGTGGCTGTGGCGGGCGCTGGTGGGGGGATAATGCACCAGCCCTCTCTCCGCACAGGAGAAAGGGCCGGAAAAAGACGATAGGACAGCACGAAGGCTTATCCGCCCCCGCCGCTGAGGACAGCCACCACCACACGCGGCGTGATGAACGCCTCGATGAACGCGGCCAGCAGCAGGCCGGGAATCACGATGCCGAGGGCGATCCGCACCGTCTGCCCCACCGCCAGCGTCCACCCCTGCCCGACGGTCATGCCTTTGGGCGGGCGGGTGATAATCGCGCCCAAGCGGAAGGAAGCCGCCGCCGCCAGCACGATCACCGGAATTTCGATCACGCCATGCGTGAGCAGCCCCGCGTAGAGGAACGTCGGGTTATACCCTGCGATATACACCTGACTGAACAGATAGCCGATCACCGCGTACACCGTTGGTGTGAGGATGACAGCGGCAATGCCGAAGGTGAAGATGGCGAGGACGAGCGCCGCCAACAGGATGCGCCCGTTCTGCCACACAATGAACAGCAGCGTGCCGGTCGAAGTGGGGATGGAAGTATAGCGCCCTAGCATGGTGGCGGCCTGATTCATCGAAGCATCCTTCGGCAAATTCAGCTGCCATTCAGGGGCTTGCCCGATGGCCCAACCCGCCACAAATGCCACCACAAACACCCCCGCCGTAATCCAGATGGCCGGGCCGAGCGCCTTCACCGCCCCGAACACCCCGCCGTACCATTCGCGCAGGTTGCGGGCAGGCGTGCCACGATTATCCACCGCACGGGTCATGCGCCAGATGTTGCGAAGCACGCTGCGCAGGTTTAACTGGTCAATGGTGCGCCCCAGCAGTTCTTCGCGGTTGAAGATGCTGTTGCCCAAGCGCAGTAGCAATATCACCGCCACCACCATCCCCACAATGATCGCCCACAGCGCGGTGATTCCGCGTGGCGAATCCGTATCCGGCGCGAGGAACATCACAATGCTTTCCACCTGAATCAGCAGCGTCATCGGGATAACGATGAAACTGGCAAGCAGGTTCGCGGCGCGGGTGCTGGTCGTCTGGCTGGACACCACCACCGCGCCCGTCACCATCACCAGCGCCTGCACGATGGTCAGCATGACGATCTGCACCACCAGCGCCGGTTGGGGCCGCCATGCCACCTCGCCCGCCACCAGACTGATGAGATAGACCGCCATCCCGCCAAGGCTGGAGAGCAGCGGCGGAATCATGGCCGCCAGCGTTTTGCCGATGTACAACTCGGTGTTGGAAAGCGGCGTACTGAGCAGCGGTTCGAGGCTTCGGCGCTCTTTTTCGCCCACAAAGGTTTCGAGCGCGATCACCAGCGAGATTGAGATGGGGAAGAAGCCGACGATCATAAGCAGGAAGGGGATGGTACGTTCGCCCACCACTTCCGCGCCATAACCGGCCACAAATTCAGCGAAACGTCCGGCGACGAACTGCGCGAGAAACGGGAACAGAAAAGTGAGGATGACAATTGGAGCGATAATACGCCAATCGCGGAAACTGTCGCGCACTTCGCGGCGGGTGATGATGAGCGCATTCCCCATCGTGTGATGTAAACGGGCATGCCAACCGGCATCCGGTGGCAAATTCAGGGTGTCAAGCGGATTAACGCTGATCGTCATTGCCGTAGCCCTCATCTTCCTTCACCACTTGCAAATACACATCTTCCAGCGTGCGCGAAACCGGCGCTAACGTCACCACTTCCACGCCCAATTCGGCAGCGCGGCGCAGCAGCACGGGGTTGGACTGTTCCGGTTCAGCCACGCGGTAGCGCAGCCAGTTCTCGCCGCTTTCGACCACTGTCACCAGATCGGTCACTTCGCTCACGAAACCATTCATCGGACGATTGGCACGCAGTTCCATGATCGGATCGCCCACGAATTGGCGGGCAAGCTGCTCGAAAGTGCCATCCGCCACAATGCGCCCGGAACGGATGATAGCGATTTTGCTGGCAATCTGCTGTGCTTCGGTCAGGTTGTGGGTGGTGATGAGAAACGTGCGGTCGCCGCGCTGCAATTCCAGAATCGCGTCGCGCACCTGCTTGGCGCTCAACGGATCCATCGCGGAAGTCGGCTCGTCCAGCAACAGCACCGGCGGGTCGTGCAGCATGGCGCGTACCAGCGCCAGCTTTTGCTTCATGCCTTTCGAGTAGTCGCCCAACCGCTTATCGAGGGCGAAGGTCAGGCCAAAACGTTCCATCAGTTCCAGCGAACGGCGTTTGCGATTCGCCGCGCTCATCCGGTACACCCGCCCGAAAAAATCCAGATACTCGATGGCCTTCATACGCTCATACAGGCCGTGCTGTTCGGTCAACACGCCCACGCTGGCACGCACATGCTCAGGCTGATCCACCACGCTGTAACCCGCCACCTTCGCCCATCCCGAAGTGGGCGCGAGAATCGAGGTGAGCATACGCACAGTGGTGGTTTTGCCCGCGCCGTTCGGCCCCAGCAGCGCCACGACGCTGCCCCTCGGCACATTCAACGAAACGCAGTCTACCGCACGAAAATCATCAAACACTTTGGTCAGTTCATAGGCTTCAATCATGCACCGCCTCCTATCTGGCTCACTAGCCTGAGCAAAACGGTTGTTTCATTATGGCACGTCTTTTTGGAACGCGGCGCTTAAGATTCGATGAAGGCCGACCGATAGGCGTGAATCAAACGGGCGCGGTTGTCATTACCGCGCCCGTAAGGATACAAAGAGCAGAAAACGCTTACTGCGGTGCAGCGGCCTGCGCTTCTTCGGAAGGCTGCGGAACGGGTGCGCCTGCACGATGCCGGTATAGGAAGTACAGCAGCGAAGCCACAAAAGCCAACGCGCACACCACCTGCGAGAAGTTCACGCCGGCCACCTGCGTCACATCTACGCGCAGGAATTCGAGTACGAAACGAATGGCGCTGTACTGCATCACATAGAACAGAAACACATCGCCGGACAGCAAACTGCTGCGATAGCGCTGGTAAATGTTGAGCAGCACGATGAAGGCCAGCAAGCTCCATAGCGATTCGTACAGGAACAGCGGGTGGAACAGGGTGACATCCACCGGGTAATCAATCGTGCTGGTGTACGGCGCGACGCGGCTGGCAGACTGAATGGTGATGCCCCACGGGAGCGAAGTCACGCTGCCATACAGTTCCTGATTGATGTAGTTCGCCCAACGACCAATCGCCTGCCCCATCGGCAGCGCAATCCCCGCGATATCCAGCCACGGCAGCATTTGCAACTTGTTGCGGCGCATGTAGATATACGCGCCGAGGAAACCGCCGATGATCGCACCGAAAATGCTCAGGCCGCCCGACCAGATGGCAATCGCGCCACTCTGAAGGTCAAAGAAGTTCGACAGAAACCAGCCCGTATCGCGGCAAATATCAGTGGCGGCAGCGGTCGCGCAGCCCGCCGTGAGCGAAACGGGCGGGAAGAACACGAACCACAGACGAGCGAGAATGATGCCCGGAATGATCGCCCACGTCAACGCGCCCCAGATGTGTTCCGGGTCTTTCCCATCGCGCTTGGCAAGCCGCGACGCGACTCCCGCCGCGATGAGCATGGCAAGCACGATAATGATGCCGTAAAAACGAATTTGAAATGATCCTAACGTAATGCCCGGTTCCATATTGAACAGACCTCTCTAGTATTCAGTATTGCGGTACACATACCACATGCGTTGTAAAGCGGTGAAATTCGTGCCAACCGCCAGCACCCACAGCCCCAGCGGCATAAGCAGCGGAAGCAGCAGTACGGTGAGAATGATAATCACTCTCGCAAAACGGTCAAGCAGACCAACTTTCACCGACAGTCCAGCTTCCCCGGCGCGAGCGCGGACATAACTGACCGCGAAACCGCCCGTAAGTGCCGCCAGACACAACAGCATGTAGCCAAACTCATTCTGAATGGCAAAATGATAACTCAATCCTCCAAAAATTAAAGCGTCTGCATAGCGATCTAAGGTGGAATCCAGAATACCGCCAAATTTGCCTGTGCGCCCCATCGCCCGCGCCACCGCGCCATCCACCGCATCCAGCGGCAGGCCGAGCAGCAAAATGATGCCCCCCAGTTGGTACTGCCCCTGCGCGATCACGAAGGCGGCCACCGCCACCACGACGAAGCCGGCGACCGTGACCATATCCGGGTGAACGCCCAGCCGCCACAAGGTGCTGCCAATGACCGCCATATAATCGCGGAATTGTATGCGTACCCATTCGGTAAAAATAAATTGCTGATTGGACATGACTTACCTCATTCAGCGATTGACCGGAAAGCGTTTGCCTACGGAGTTTTCCGAATTGTATAACCCCGCACTTGCTATTAGGAGGCTTTTCTTGTATATTTCCCAATGTCCGGGGCGTAGCGCAGCCTGGTAGCGCGCTTCGTTCGGGTCGAAGAGGTCATGGGTTCGAATCCCGTCGCCCCGACAAGCAGTTTGCCCGCCGTACCCGACGGCGGGTTTTTATTTCCCCCAACATCCCCGGCGCACACTACCGATGCGCTAGAGCGCCTGTACCATCTCGGCTACTTTGTCATAATCCGCAGGCTTGCGAATATAGGTGATGCCCAGACTGTGCAGTTGGTCGGGATCAGGGTTTTCGCCCGCAGTCAGCAGGAAAAACGGGCGCATATCCCCCTGCGAACGCAAATGTTGCGCCAGATCAATCCCGTTCACATCCGCCAACCACAAATCGAGAAATACAGCCTTCGCGGCGCGGTAATCCGGTGTATCTAACAGCGCGAGCGTTTGTGAACGCGCATCGCCGATGGGAAGCACATCAATACCACGAGAAGAAAGTCCGAGGTTAAACAGGAAAGTTTCGGTTTCGTCGTCTTCGACGTAGATGACCGTAAATGCGCCCATAATTCCATATCAGCGATTAATTGAGTATGTTACAGTTTATACAACATTCACAACATTCGGCCTATAGGCAAGTGTGAAAAGTTAGAGAATAAATACCGAAACACCCCTTCTGTTTAAAATATAAAATTCTGTCGGAACTCATTCGCTCGAAAAGCAGTCCATCCGGTTGCGTTGACATGAACAGAGGGCGCTGCCGCCCTCTGTGGTAGTGAACGCTGGAACAGCCTATTTACCCAACCGCTTCTTGAGTTCGGCGGTCAGCGCGGGGACAATCTTGTACAGGTCGCCCACCAGCCCGTAACGCGCCAGTTTGAAAATGGGCGCTTCCGCATCCTTGTTGATCGCCACGATCACTTTGCTCGTCCGCATACCGGCCTGATGCTGGATCGCGCCGGAAATCCCGCAGGCGATATACAGATCAGGTGCGACGGTCTTGCCGGTCTGTCCGACCTGATGCGCGTAAGGAATATAGCCCGCGTCCACCGCAGCACGGCTGGCACCGATGGCCGCGCCGAGCGTATCAGCTAACGGCTGGAGCGTGTTCTGGAAGCCGTCCTGCGCTTTCCAGACGGCGGCATCCGCCACGCCAGCCGGCGCATCGGCGGGATTGTTCGCCATCGCACGACCGCCGCTAACGATGATCGCCGCGTCCGTCAGGTTCACCGTCCCCACTTCTTCCTCGAAGCGTTCGATCTTGGTGGCAATGTCGGCTTCCGCCAGCACAGGCGGCACGCTGACCACTTCGGCCTGCGCCGCCGCGTCCGGTTGCTGCGCCTTGAACGCACGTCCGCGCAGCGCCACAAACTGCACCGCGCCCGCCGTCCCCACCGCTTCGCTCAACACCTTGCCCGAATACACCGGGCGCACAGCCTTCAACGCGCCGTCCGGTTGCGCTTCTAGCGACGAGACTTCGGTCAGCAAGCCGGCATTGGTATCGGCTGCGGCTGCGGCCAACAGTTCACGGGCGCGTGCCGTACCGATGGCCAGCACAGCCTTCGGCGCGTGTTCTTGCACCAGTTTGGAAACGAGCGCGGCATACGGTTCCAGCCGGAAACCGGCCAGCGTCGCATCCTCGCACACGATCACCTTGTCCGCGCCATAAGCCGCCGCTTCGGAAGCCAGCGCGGAGGCGTGTTCGCCGAAAACCAGCGCCGTAACCGGAACGCTCCATGCAGCGGCGAGTTCTTTCGCCGCACCGAGCGCCTCCCAACTACTGCTGATGGCTTTTCCGTTAAAGGTTTCGATCCAGACAAAGACCGCGCTCATAGTACCTTCTCCTCCAGCAGCCGATCCACCAGCTTGACGGCCATTTCTTCCGGCGATCCTTCGATCATCTCCACCTTGCCCTCACGCGGGGGCAGGTTCATGAAACGGGCGACGCGGGTCTGCGCGGCAGGCAGCGCCACGCCCAGATCAGCCAGTGACCACACCGGAATCACGGCCTTCGATGCTTTACGGATGCCAATGAACGACGGATAACGCGGCTCGTTAATGTCCTTCATCACACTGATGACAGCGGGCAACTGGCTGGTGACAATTTGCTTGCCCTCCTCCAGCAACCGTTCCACCTTGATCGTTTTGGCGGCATAGTCCACCGCGAGGATTTTGGACACGTAGCTCAACATCGTCCAACCCAGTTTGCGGGCGGTCTGATAGATGTGCTGATCGGTGCCGACATCCACGCTCTCTTTGCCAAAGATGACCAGATCAACCGCGCCCACCTTCTGCACAGCGGCAGCGGCGGCGGTGGCATAGGCGAGGCTGTCGCTGTTTTCCAGCGCCCCGTCCCACACGCGAACGGCTTCATCCAGCCCCATCGCCAGACTGTGCTTGAGCGACTCGTTGTGCATTTCCGCGCCAATGCTGATGACGGTGGTTTTGCCGCCCGCGTTCTTGGCCTGCACAATGGCTTCTTCCAGCGCGTACTCATCCCACGGATTGACAACCGTCGCCGCGTCACCCCATGTGACGGCTCCGGCAGCCGAGACTTCGACCTTCGCAGTCGTGTCCGGCGTGCTGCGTGTAAAGACTACAACATGCACGATAATAACCTCCTCGTTTCGGGCAAAACACCGTTTTTGCAGAAAGGCTGATTCTCATTCTACAGAAAATCGAACTAAAAATCGAATCTGTATTCGATTAATTGTGTCTGTATCCTCTATTTAGCATTTCGATTCAATCAAGCATATAAAAATTTGTTCACAAAGCATGATATTAAAGGCCAGTGCTATATCGTTAGTTATGTTATTTTCTTACACTGGATACATCGTTTTTCATTCGTTCAAAAAGGATCAAGATGATGAATAAGCGATTACGGCTATTACTCTTTGTAGGCATGCTGGTCGGGCTGGCGATGCTGGTCATACCAGCCAATGCCCAACGTTGTGAGGATTATGGAACCTGCACACCTGTCCCGCCGCCACAGATCATTGAAGTCCCGTCTGGGCCGATCTTCGGTGATGACGGACGCTTGAACCCCGAACCTGCCGAATACTATACGGTCTACTGCCAGAACAACGTGGTGGAAATCATCCGTGCGGTGCCGCAGCCCAGTGCGCTCGTCGCCAGCATCGCCATTCAGCAATTGGTTTCGCTAGGTGAAGGAGGCCACGTCACGGTAAGCGGCGTCACGGCAACCAAGTATGGCGACACCATCTCGCTGAATGGCGGCGGCGGCAACGCGGGAAGCTCCGGGCCGAAGAACTTCAGCCTGTCGCAGTGCATCGCACGCAATGGCCCGCTGCCCCCGCCGCCGCCGCCCCCCCAACCGCCCCCGCCCACCGCCACGCTGGAGCCGATGCCTGAAGGCGGCTTGTCCCAGCAAGCGATGGCGCTGATGAGGACGGCTTCGGGCGGGTGCTGCTGGTTTGGGATGGTGTTGCCTGCTGGAACCATCGGCCTCGCCTTCCGGCGCTGGCGGCGGCGGTTGCGCGGGCAGCGTTAAACCGCACTACTTTTGGCGGCGCTTCGGCTTTTCCAGCGGAGCGCCGTCATCGTCCACCACTTCTGCCATTTCGCCATCTGCCAACCGGATATAGCGGGCATCCCGTTTGGGCTTCTCTAGCACGTCCTCATCATCAATCTGCGTGTCTGCATCCGGCACTTGCACCCCGCGCACCGTTTCGGCAGACTGCACATTGGGAATCTGCACGAAACGCCGATCGCCCACCGAGAAAGCGCGAACATCAGATGCCGACGGCAGAGGCGGTTTGCCCAACAGCACAATCAACAGCGCCACGATCATGCCCGGAAACCATCCCATCAGAGTCAGTACCCCGACCAGCAGCATTGTCCCACAGCCGTGATCCGCTACCGCGAAAGGCGGAAACAGCACCGCCAACACGACTCTCCAGAGTTGACCAGCCGACATATCTACCCCCTCTCAATCCACAAACTGCGGATGCTGCGGATCGGTGAAGCGGTTTAGGTCGCCCTGCGGCGACCAGCATTCCCCGTCCGGCAGTACCGTGCGTTCGTCAAAGCGCGTTTCAAACAGCAGCACGCCCGCCAACCGCGTCCGGTGCAGGTTCGCGCCGCGCAAATCGGCCTGCCACAGGTTCGCGCCGCGCAAGTCCGCGTCGGTCAGATGCGCCTCCGCCAGCTGTGCCACCGCCAGATAAGCACGCTGTAAATCGGCCTCCCGCAAATCCGCGCCGGTCAGAATCACCTCGCGCATATTGGCGTCCGTCAGGATGGCGCGGTGCAGGTTCGCGCCGCGCAAGTTGGTTTGCCCCAGATACGCCCGCGCCAGATGCGCCCGCACCAGATGTGCGCCTTCCAGATCGGCCTTTGCCAGCGCCACACCGCGCAAATCTGCGCCTTCCAACCGGATACCGCGCAGCGACCCATCGCGGAACCAGCCTTTTGATCGGAGCTTTTCAACCGCCTTCAGCGCACGGCGGTTCTCGCTACTTCCCATCTGCTCAATGAGTGCCGTTTTTGACGCACCAAATAGATTCTTGAACATTCCCTGTGCCTTATACATGGAGATTGATGAGAGTGGTCACGTTAGACATCGCTGCTGTGAACCGTGCGAAATGCAGGTGAGGTGGAATGGTGCGACCGCCAGAATTCGGCATGGTTGACATCCGTAAAACGGTGCAAGTCCGTCCCCGGCGACCAGAAGGTGAGATCGGGCAGCACGGTTTGTCCATCCAGCAGGGTTTCGGCGGTCAGCCGCGCCCCCTGCAAATTGGCATCATTCAGGTTCGTGCCGCGCAAATTCGCGCCCGCCAGCATACCGTTTTCAAGATTAGCGCCCTGCAAATTCGCGCCGCGCAAATCGCTGTCGTTCAGCAACGTGTGGCGCAGGTTCGCCATGCCCAACCGCGCCCCCTGCAAGTTCACGCGGTGCAAATCGGCGTTCTCCAGATTGGCGTGGCTGAGATGTGCGCCCGCCAGCCCACCATTGTGCAGCCACCCCTGCGCGGACAATAGCCGCACCGCTTCGATAGCAAAGCCGTTGTCCGGGCTGCCCATCTGCAAGACAAGGCGCTCATGCTCCCGTTGGTCGTCGTGGTGCTGGTGCATCCGGTCAATGATGAGGATGGTGACGGCGATACTAGCAAGTTCGGTGCTGAGGTTGGCATAGAAATCGTTAAGCAGCGCCCGCGCAAAGCTGAACACATCCAACCCCGGATGCGCACTGAGAGCGCCCGCCACCGTTGCCAGCAAAGCCAGCGTGAGCAAGAACATCCCCAGCCGTTCAACCGGCTGCATCCGCCGAAAACGTGCTACCATGCGGCCACCCTTTCCGATGGGTATCCCCTGTACAACTCCTCCACAATAGCACGATTTGGAATGAAAGTTATAGTCATCTCATCCCGCCACATGCGTTATACTGTGGACTTCACCGTTCATCGTTCATGACCATCAGGAATCGACCCTATGCCTCCCGTGTTCCAATCCGTCACCCCCGAAATCATCACGCGCCTGACTGCGATCTTCGGCGCAGAGAATATCAGCACCACGCAGGCCGATATTGACCTGCACGCCCGCGACCAGTCGTTTCACCATGCCGCCCCCGCCGAAGTGGTGGTGTGGCCGGACAGCGCCGAACAGGTGGCCGTCGCGCTCAAACTCGCCAACGAAGCGCGGATTCCAGTCACGGCATGGGGCGTTGGCACCGGCTTGGAAGGCAACTCAATCCCGATCTTCGGCGGCGTGCTGATGTCGTTTGAGCGCATGACCCGGATTGTCGAAGTCCATGCCGATGATTTTCAGGTGACTGTGCAACCCGGAATCGGGCATAAGGATTTGAACGCACAGTTGGCGCGTTACGGCCTGTTCTTCCCGCCTGACCCCGGCGCGAATGCCACCATTGGCGGGATGCTGGCGAACAACGCAGCCGGCATCCGCACCGTGAAATACGGCGCAAGCAAGGATAACGTCTTACGAATGCAAGTGGCGCTGGCAGATGGGCGCTTGATTACCGTCGGTTCGCGCTCGGTCAAGCAAGCGGCGGGCTATGACTTGCTGCACCTGTTTGTGGGCAGCGAAGGCACACTGGGGATCATCACCGAAGCCACGCTCAAACTCGTTCCCGTCCCCGCCCTGATGAGCGCGGCGCTGGCGACCTTCGACTCGGTGCAAGCGGCTGTGGAGACAGTGGTGGCGGTGCGCGGCAGCGGACTAGACCCCGCCGCGCTGGAATTTATTGATGCCGCACACTGCAAAATGTTGAGTACATCGGATGGCGTTGACCTCGAAGAACGCCCCACCCTGTTCATGGAATTCCACGCCGCACAACCGGAGGCGCTGAAAGCCGGCCTGACGATGGTCAAGCAAATTTGCGAGGAAATGGGCGCGTTGTCGTTCCGTTCGACCACCGACAACGCCGAACGCAAACAGTTGTGGACAGCGCGTCATCATTCGCTGGAGATCATGAAGCGGTTGCACCCGGACAAGAAGTTCTTCGTCAACGATGTGGCTGTGCCGATCAGCGCCTACCCCGAACTAATCGGCTTCGTGGAAGACCTGCGGACGGCGGACGGCGTGAAAACCTACATGATCGGTCACGCCGGAGATGGCAACATCCATGTCGAGTTTCCCTTCAGCGACGAGGCCGAATACCAGAAGGTGATGGCGACCAACGGCAAAATCGTGATGAAAGCGATTGAACTGGGCGGCACCGCCACCGGCGAACATGGCGTGGGCATCGGCAAGATGAAATATATGCCCGCCGAACATGGCCCCGCGTTGGATGTGATGCGCACGATCAAGCAGTCGCTCGACCCCAACGGTATCTTGAATCCGGGCAAAGTGCTGCCGGAAACCCTTGAATCTACACAAGCCTAAATCACCGAGGAGCAACGCCCGATGTCCACTTACACCTATCCCCCTGCCCGCCGCGACGACACCGTTGACCAGTTTCACGGCACACCTGTCCCCGACCCGTACCGCTGGATGGAAGCCCCCGACTCCGGCGAACTGCGGACGTGGCTGGAGGCGCAGGCCGCGCTGACCGAATCGCACCTGCACGAGCAGGCGGGGCGGGCTGAAACCATCGAACGGCTGAAGGCGCTGTGGCACTTCACCCGCTATACCGTTCCGGTGCGGCGCGGGACGCGCTACTTCTTCACGCGCAACGACGGCCTGCAAAATCAGGCGGTGCTGTACGTGCAAGAAGGGCTGAACGGCGAAGCGCGGGTGCTGATTGACCCGAACACGCTCAGCGACGACGGCACAGTGGCGATGGTCAATTACGTCCTGAGCGAAGATGGGCGACTGGTGGCCTATGCTTGTGCCAGCGGCGGCAGCGATTTGCAGGAAATCCGCGTGCGCGAGGTGGACAGCGGACTCGATCTGCCGGAAGTGCTGCGCTGGTGCCGCTTCTCGGCAATCGCGTGGAAGCACGACAGCAGCGGCTTCTACTACAACCGCTACCCGCAACCGGGAACCGTGCCGGATAGCGACCTGTACTACAACAACAAAGTGTATTTCCACCGCGTCGGCAGCGATCAGGCGGCGGACGCGCTGGTGTATGAACGCCCCGATGCGCCCGACTTCGGCTTCGGCCCGGCAGTCTCGGAAGATGGCGCGTACCTGTGGCTGGTGGTGTGGAACGCAGCCAGCAACAAGAACCGCCTGTACTACCGCGCCGAATCCGGCGGGGACTTCGTGCGCCTGCTGGACGATGCGGGTATCTGCCAGCAGCCCATCGGCAGCGTGGGCAGCACCGTCTACCTGCTGACTGACCGCGACGCGGAACGCAGCCAGATTGTGGCGCTCGACCTGAACAACCCCGCCGAACGGCGCATCATCGTGCCGGAAAACGCGGACGCGCTGGAAGCGGCGGCGCTGGTGGGCGGGCATATCGCGGCGCTGTACGCACATGACGGCGCGCACCGCATCGCGCTATATACGCTGGTGGGCGGCTATGTGCGCGATCTGCCGTTGCCCGCCATCGGCTCGATCATGGGCTGGTCGGGGCGACAGGACGATGCCGAGATGTTCGTGCGCTTCGAGTCCTTCCTGTACCCACCGACTATTTTGCGCTACGACTTCGCCAGCGGGCAGACCAGCACCTTCCGCGAGGCGGGGCTAACCTTCGATCCGGCGCAGTACGAAACGCGCCAGATTTTCGCCACCTCCAAAGACGGAACCCGCGTGCCGGTGTTCGTCACCCACCGCAAAGGGCTGGCGCTGGATGGTAGCCATCCCACCATTCTGACGGGCTACGGCGGCTACGGCGTGAACAATACGCCCAGCTTCGGCGTGGGCGCGTTCGAGTGGGTGGAACAGGGCGGCGTGTGGGCGCTGGCGATCCTGCGCGGCGGCGCGGAATACGGCGAAAAATGGCATGAACAGGGGATGCTAGGCAACAAGCAGAACGTGTTCGATGATTTCATCGCGGCGGCGGAAACGCTCATCAATGATGGCTACACCCAACCGCGCCAACTCGCCATCTTCGGCGGCAGCAACGGCGGCTTGCTGGTGGCGGCCTGTATGCTCCAGCGTCCCGATCTGTACGGCGCGGTGCTGTGCGCCGTCCCGGTGACGGATATGCTGCGCTTCAAGCTGTACACGGCGGGGCGCTTCTGGGTGGACGAGTACGGTGATGCCGATCTGCCCGATCATTTCCGCTTCCTGTACGCCTATTCACCGCTGCACAACGTCCCCGAAGGCATAAAGCACCCGCCCATCCTGATTACTACCGCCGATGGGGATGACCGCGTGGTGCCAATGCACAGCCAGAAGTTCACCGCCGAACTGCAACACAAGGGCGGCGGGCAGAATGTGGTGCTGCTGCGCTACGAATTCAAAGCCGGACACGGCTTCGGCAAGCCGACGAGCAAGCAAATCGAGGAAATTGCCGATCTGTTCACGTTCGCACGACAGGCCATGCAAACCTCGTAACGATTGACGATCAGCGGAAGGACGTACACCATGCGGGCAGCAGTGACAGTGGCGGTGATTCAGGTGGCGTGGACAGGCAGCGTGGAGAGTATGCAGGCGCAGTATGTGGAACTGGTCGAACGCGCTGCCGGACGCGGCGCGGGGCTGGTGTGCCTGCCGGAATTTTCGCTCATCCCGTACTTTCCCGGCACGCGCAACCCCGATGGATTCCAGTGGGCGGAACCGCTGTCCGGCGGCTATTCCGAGACGTTCTTCAGCGCCCTCGCCAACCAATACGGGGTGACGCTGGTGGGCAGTCTGTACGAACGGGCTGACGATGGCAACTGCTACGACACCGCCACGTTGCACGCGCCGGATGGAACGCTGGTGGGCGTCACCCGCAAGATGCACATCCCCTCCGGCACGGGCTACCACGAAACCGACTTTTTCATCGGCGGCGATAGCTATCCGGTGTGGGACGCGGGGGCGCTGACGATTGCCACGCCCACCTGCTACGATCAGTGGTTCCCGGAACTGGCGCGTATCTACAGCCTGAACGGGGCGGAGTTCATCTTCTACCCGACCGCCATCGGTGAAGAGCCGCACGACCCGCTGATGGACACCGCCGACTCGTGGCAGACGGTCATGCGCGGTCATGCCATCGCCAACGGGGTGTATGTGGGGGCAGCAAACCGCGTGGGCAGCGAGAACGGCATCGCCTTCTACGGCAGCAGTTTCATCTGCGACCCGTCGGGCAGGGTGCTGGCGCAGGCCGGACGCGACACCACCGAGGTCATCATGGCGGAACTGAAACCGGAGGTGCTGGCGCACTGGCGCGACCACTTCCCGTTGCTGCACCAGCGCCGTCCGCGCACCTACACCCGCCTGACGGAAGGCTATACCCTCGCGCCACCGCCGGATTGGGTGGTACGGTCTAACGAGGATTGAGTGCGAAAAGAAAAACGGGCAACCACACCTGAACGCGGTTGCCCGTTTTTTCGATTAGCGATAAGCCAGAATGCCCGTCTCGATGATGTTCCAGAACTTGGCGACATCAATATCCACTGCGACGTGGCTGTTGGGAGTCTTCTTGAAGATATTGAAAATATCGCAGTTGGTTCTGCCGTAGCTCTGTTCGCTGCGGATGTCAATCTGCGTGAAGCAGGTTTTGGTGGTCAGCACCGTCGGGTCAATCAGATAGGCGATGGTGACGGGATCGTGCAGCGGGCCGCCCGCCCACCCGAACACTTCCTTCTGCGTCATGTTGAAGAAGCGCATCAAATCCACAAACAGCTTGCCCGCGCTGTTCTGGTGCTTCTCCATGCGCTCCATGACCGAAGGCAAGCACAGCACCTTGCGGGTGACATCTAGGCCGACCATCGTGAGCATCCGCCCGGAGGTGAAGGCCACATGCGCCGCGTCCGCATCCACCAGAATATTGAACTCGGCTGCCGGGGTCATATTGCCCAGTTGATACGAGCCGCCCATCAAGACGATTTCCTTGATCTTGGGAACGATGTCCGGGCAAAGGCGCATCGCCATCGCCAGATTGGTCATCGGCCCCGTCGTCACCACCGTGATGTCACCGTCGGAGGCCAGCAGCGTATCCACCATATACAGCACGGCATGTTTGGACTCCATCTGTTTGGTCAGCGGAGCAAACACCGGCCCATCGAGGCCGCTTTCGCCGTGAATATCCGCCGCGATCAACTGGTTCTCGCGGATCATCGGCTGCCCGCAACCTTTGTAGACCGGAACATCGAGGCCGAGGTACTGGCAGACATTCAGCGCGTTGACCGTCGTTTTCTCAAGCGTCTGGTTGCCTGCCACAACGGTGATGCCTAGCAAATCAATCGCGGGGTTTTTGGCGGCTAACATGATGGCAATCGCGTCATCATGCCCCGGATCGCAGTCTAAAATGATCTTGGTCTTGTTCATTTCTTTTCCCCTTGCTGGTAAGTGCTTCAAGATGAGGCCAGTATAACCTGACTGACCGCAAATGCTTTAAGCAAGCGATTCGTCATACACCCACCAGCGCCCTTCCCGAAAGAAGCGCCCAATAATAGTGAGGAATGATGGAAAAGACTTTAGATTTCCTTAACAGAGTGACCAACTGCTTTTAATAATTGGAGGTTCGTGCTTTAATCATGGCAGGGCATATTTACGCCTGACGAATAGTCTCTATTTAGGAGGATTTAGGAATGTTGAACCGTAAGGCTATGGCGCTGGTTATGGCGCTGGTCATGGTTCTGCTGATGGCCGTCCCGGCCTTCGCGCAGGAACCCGCCCAGATCGCCGTTTGGGTTGCTTTCGGCACAGCCCGTTTGGACTGGACGACCCAGAAAGCAGCTCAGTTTAATGCGGCCTTCCCGCAGTACAATGTGGTGGTTGAAGGCGGCCTGACCTACGAAGGTCTGGATCAGAAGATCAAGCTGGCCGCCGAACAGGGCACGCTGCCCGGTATCGTGCAGTACAACGAAGTTTCGACCACGCTGGCTCGCGACAGCGGCAACTTCAAGTCCATCGCCGATGCGCTGGGTGATCGCACCGAAGTCAATGGCATTCCCGCCAACTTCGATGACTTCGTTGCCCCGGTCAAGAATTACTACACGCTGGATGGCAAGTTCACCTCCATGCCCTGGAACGCTTCGTCGGCGGTCATGTTCTCGAACATGAACATGCTCAAGGCTGCCGGAATCGAAACCATCCCCGCCACATGGGCCGAGATGGAAGCCGCTTGCGAAACGATCATGGGGCAGGATGGACACCCGACCTACTGCTTCACGTGGCCGAATCACGGTTGGTTCTTTGAACAGTGGTTGGCGCAGCAGAACGCCAGCATGGCGAACAACGACAATGGTCGTTCGGCGCGTGCGAACGAAGTGGCCTTCAACAGCGATGCGGGCTATGCCACGCTCAGCTGGCTGAAGTCCATGTATGACAAGGGCTACCTGTACTACGGTGGCAAGAAAGACGGCGATTCGTGGGACTATGTGGATCAGTCGTTCCTCCCCGGCACGGAAGTAGCGATGGCGATCTACAGCAGCTCGGACACCGCCTACTACACCAACACCGGCAAGACCAACGGCTTCGATGTGGCCGCCTCGCGCCTGCCCTATAATCAGGACGCCGCTGGCGGCTGGACGGGCAACATCATCGGCGGCGGCAGCCTGTGGCTGGTCAATGGCCTAACGCAGGAACAGGAAGACGGCGCGCTGACCTTCTTGATGTGGCTGACCAACACCGAAAATGCTGCCGAATGGCACCAGATCACCGGCTACTTCCCCGTTCGCCAGAGTTCGATTGACCTGCTCAGCACCGATGGCTGGTACGACGTTCTGGATGCGGCGGGAACCAGTCAGGTCTGGAAAGACGACGCCGCTGTTCAGGCCGGCAAGGGCACCAGCTGGTTCGGCGCGAACCCGAACTTCATCGTGGCCGCCCAGCAGGTTGCCGACAGCCAATCCACCCCCGCCACTCAGGGCGCGGTGATGGGCGCGTTCCCGGACATCCGCAGTATCGTGACCGCCGCGACGGATACCGTCCTGCTCACGCCGGATGCCGACGTGAAGGCCATCCTGGATCAGGCTGTCGCTGATGCGACCAAGCTGCTTCAGGAATACGAAACGCTGAACGCTCCCTAACCCGGACGCGATCGTTTTCCCCATCTGATTTTCATAGGGGCTTGTCAATGACAAGCCCCTATCTAATTTACGACCCGGAGGGTGGCTTATGTCGCTGAGCACTCCTATCCTGATTATGCTGGCAGGGGCGCTGGCCGGCGCTGGATTATTTTATGGATTGAACCGCCGATCACGCACGGCGCTCGTGATGGGCGCACTGGGAGGTATCGCCGGTTCGCTCCTGTTTATGGTTCCCTTGAACTTTTGCATGTTCGAGACGGAACGCACCACACTCGACATTATCCTTGGCCTGATTCTGATCGTGGTCGGCGTGCTGCTGGTGGTCATCCCGCTGCAATGGCTGTTCGGGCGGTTTGTGGAACGTCGGATCGCTTTTACGGGATCGCAGGCAGGGACGTTCAAAGGCACATTCACCCCTTTCCTGCTCCTCGCGCCTACAATTGTGATTCTGGCGCTGTTCCTGTACTACCCCTCGCTGGATACCTTCCGCCTGTCCACCCTGCTTTACCGCCTCGGCGCGAAGCGTTCGGCTTTCGTCTGTCTGGACAACTTCACCGCGCTGGTAGACCCTGACTATTTGCGGAGCGTGTTCATCACCCTCGGCCTATCGCTGGCGATTGTGGTGTTGGGGCTGTCGTTGGGGCTGTTAATCGCTACTGCGGCCTATCAACCCGTGAAGGGCGCACGCATCTACCGCACCCTGCTCATCTGGCCGTATGCAGTTTCGCCCGTCGTGGCCGGCGTGGTGTTCGCGCTGCTGTTTAATCCGGCAGGCGGCATTATCAATTACGTACTCAAAAATCTATTCGGGATCACTATTCCTTGGTTGAACGACCCCACCTATGCGCCCTGGGCGGTCATCATCGCCAGCGTGTGGAAGTCGTTGGGCTTCAATATTCTGTTTTACATCGCGGGGCTGCAAAATATCCCGAAGGATTTGACCGAAGCCGCCGCGATTGATGGCGCGAACGCCATCCAACGCTTCATCCGTGTGACGTTCCCGCTGCTGTCGCCCATCACCTTTTTCTTGATTATCACCAACATGACCTATGCCTTCTTCGATACGGTGGGCACGGTGGTCTATATGACGGGCGGTGCAGGGCCGCTAGGTTCCACCAACACCCTGATCTTCCGCATCTATCAGTTGGGCGTGCAAAACAACGATCTGGGCAAAGCCGCCGCGCAGTCCATCGTCCTGTTCCTGATGGTCATCGGCCTGACGGTGATCCAGTTCCGCACCACCGGCGAACGTGTGAACTACGGAGGAGCGTAAACCATGACCACCCTGACCGAAACCCAACTACAAGCGCCCGCCGCCAGCGCCGGCCTTATGAAACGCCTGCTGCCCAAGCGTCTTGGCGTTCACATCTTCCTCATCATCAGTTGCATCGTCATCGGCTTCCCACTGTTCTACGCCATGATCGTCAGCACGCAGGAAAACGCGGATGTCTACCGCTACCAGTTCACCCCCGGCAACAAGTTCGAGGCCAACTGGGATATTGTTGTCAACAAGCGCAACATCCCCGGCTACATGCTCAACACCGTGATTGTGGCGGTGGCGGTAACGGTGGGCAAAACCGTCCTCTCGCTACTGGCGGGGCTGGCCTTCGTATACTTCCGCTTCCCCGGCAAATGGCTGGTGTTCGGCTTCGTGCTGATTACGCTGATGATGCCCACCGAAATCTTGATTATCGCGTTATTCAGGTTCGTGAACGCGCTCGGATGGGGCAGCACCTATCTGGCGCTGATCGTCCCCTTCCTCGCCAGCGCCACCGGTACATTCCTGTTCCGCCAGCACTTCTCGAACATTCCGGTTGAACTCTGCGAAGCAGCACAGCTAGACGGCGCAACGCCGCTGCAATTCCTCATCAAAGTGCTGGTTCCAATTAGCTGGAACACCATCGGCGCACTGGCGGTCATCCAGTTCATCTACGTGTGGAATATGTACCTGTGGCCGGTCATCATCATTCAAGATCAAGTGCATCAGGTGGTGCAGGTCGGCCTGCAACAGTTGCAGGGGAACGATCAGGCCAGCAGCTTCGGCCCGATGATGCTAGGCGCGGTGCTGGCAAGCATCCCGCCGATTCTGGTGTTCGTGCTGCTGCAAAAGCAGTTCATGAGTGGCTTCCAGCTTTCCACCGACAAGTAAGCGCCGCGCCGCGTGCAGGCCTGTGAAAACAGGCTTGCACGCTATCGGTTAATTTTCATAAATCTTCACGAACATCCGGGGTGGCGCGTGTTAGAATGAGTCAACTTTATCATCCTGCACGGGTCATTCCAATTGTCCACTCCGCACATCGCAGCCAGCATCCCGCCCCTTAACCGGACATCTCACAACCGACGCCTGTACCTGTGGCACTGCATCCTCATCGCGCTCGTCTGCCTACCGGTGTTACTGCTGCGGCTGGAAACCTATCCGGCGCTGTGGTTCGATGAAGGCTACAAACTCAACGCCGTCCGCACACTGGTCGAACGCGGATTCTACGGCACACACACGGCGGGGGGCGATGTGCCGTTCGACCCCGGCACATCCGCTGGCCCGCTGGATACCGGCGCGAACGCCTTCAGCGCCAGCCTGTTCGGGGTGGGCATCAGTCAAGCGCGACTCGTCAGCGTGGGTTTTACCCTGATCGCCGTCTACAGCCTGTATGCCATCGCGGTGTATCTGTGGGGGACACAGGCCGGCCTAGTCAGCCTGTTGTTCCTGCTGGCTTTCCCGACCCTCAGTGATACCGGATTCCTGCTGATCGGGCGGCAAATCCTGAGCGAACCCGTACAGTTGGGCAGCATGGCGCTGGGGCTGGCGCTGTATTTCCACGCCATCGAGCGCCGTTCCATACCCGAAAATCTGCTGGCGGGATTCATCATCGGCCTCGGCCTGCTCTCCAAGCTGCAAGTGGCAATCGGGCTTGTTCCGGCGCTGTTCCTGATCGCGGTCATCCGGGCGTGGTGGGAACGCGGCGGCTGGCGCGGATGGGCGCTGCACCTCGCGCCGGTGACGATGGCGCTGGCGGTCATCGTCGGCTGGAACCTCATCGGCACACTCGCCACGCCGCCGGATATTCGCCAGCAAAATAGCGCCTTGCTGATGGATGCCATCCGCAGCAACCTGATTACCGACCTGTTCGGGCGGGCGCTGACGCAGGCTTCTGCCCTTGTGGATACCTTCATGCTGCTCGGCGTGGGTGGCGCGGTCTACCGGCTATATCGCGCTCATCGTCCATCCACCGCGCTCGGCAATCGCCAATGGGCAGAACTCACGCTGGTGCTGTTCGTGTTGCTGACGGCACTGTGGCATGCGGGGCTGTCGGTGGGCTGGCCGCGCTACGCCTACGCGGGGCTGGTGATCGGCGTGCTGCTGATCGGGCGCACGGTCTGGGGGGCGTATCAGCGATTCGCGTTCTGGGAGCGCGGCTACCGTTGGGCACTGGCGGGGCTGGTCATACTGGGAATGGGCAGCAATCTACTGCCGCTGTTCCGCACCCCCCTCAGCACTGATGCACAGGACACCGCCGCCTATATTACCGCGAACATCCCGCCGGACGCGCTGATCGAGACATGGGAATGGGAAGTGGATGCGCTCAGCGGTCACTGGCAAACGCACCACCCGCCGCAGCAAAATCTATTCAAGGCCATCCGGCAATTCGCGCTCGATCAACCCTTCGCACTGGAGTACGATGCACTCCAGTATGACCCGGATTACCTGATCGCCGGACGCATGAGCGACTGGACAGGCATCTACACGCCTGTGCTGGGTGGAGGAACGTTCCGCGAGGTCGCGGCCTTCGGCATTTACCGCGTGTACGAACGGCAGCGGTAGCTCAGGGGAGCGCCGCCAGCCAATCGCGCATGTGCTGTGCCGTGCTATCGGGCGTGGTGTGCGGGAACAAATGCCCGTGATCGGGAATTTCGATGAGCGTGGCTTCCGGTAGCGCCTGACGGAACAGTTCCGCCCCCGGCGCGACGAAGGTATCGCTGGTCTGTCCGCGCAGCGCCAGCACCGGCAACCGTCCGCGCAACCCCGCCAGAGCTTCCCAGCAACGCGAATAGCCCGTCATGAAGTAGTAGGCTTCCCATTCGGGCGACCACACCAACTCCACGCCGCCCTCCGCCGCAGGACGCAACCCGCATTCGGTATACAGGCGCAGCGCCGAGTCCGACCACTGAGCGAATAACGGCTTGGGACGGAAGTAATCGTAGGCGGCTTGCACACTGTCGAAGCGGCGGCGGCGGCGCAGCGCCCCGGCTGCCAGCGGGAAATCGCCAATCGTACCATCTGCCAGCATCCCATCCAGCACCGTCCACCATTCCGGCAGCAGCAGCGTGGGGTCAAGCAGTATCAAGGCGCGAAAACGTTCCGGTTGGCGCAGCGCCGCGAGGATGGACGCAATCCCGCCGAACGAATGCCCGACGGCGATCACCTGCTGATAGCCGTGCTGCTCCAACCCCGCCAGCAAATCGTCCGCCACCGCGTCCCACAGGTGCAGCGCAGCAGGCGGCTTTTCATCTGACCAGAGCGCACGCGGCGGCAGGGAGAAAGCGTGATAGTCGTTCAGCAAAGGGGTGAGCAGCGGCGCGTAAGTGAGGGGCGGAAATCCATTGGCGACTGCCAGATGTAAATCCGCCCCGCGTCCGCCGAAATCGTAGATAGGCTGCATCATCGTCCCCCGTCTCTGTGCTGCGATTCAATCCTTACCAACCCTTGAGACGGGGAAACGATGCGGGATTAGCCGACTCGCAGGCGCATTTCGTTGGTGGGGTCGAAACCCAACCCTTCGTAGACCGAACGCCCCTGTTCGCTGGCGTGCAGGCTGACGGTGTGAATGCCGTGCGTAGTACACCAGTCCAGCGCAGTCTGTACCAGTTGCCGCGCCAGCCCGCAACCGCGATACAGCGGGTGCGTGTACACATTCATGATATAGCCGCGATAGGGCGAGTAGTCCATCATCTGCGGCGGCCACTCGACCAGCCACAGCCCTGCGCCGGCAGCCACGCGGCCATCGGCATCATTCACCAGCCAGTTGTGGTAGCGCCCATCTTCCAGACGGTCATGCAACCAGAGCGCGAAAGCGTCTTCCAGTCCATCCATACGGGTATCTACGGGATAACCCATATCGGTGTACATGTCACGGCGTTGGGCGATAATCGTTGGAATATCGTTGAGGGTGGCCTCGCGGATCATCAGGCGGTGCGCCGATCCGGAGGCCGTAAGCGGCCAGATTTCTTCGTTCACGTTCATGTGCGGCAAACCTCCCATAGCGAAACAAGAGGCCGAATAGAGGGGACATAATAGCACCCCTGCGCGAGGGCGCAATCCCGAATTCTGTGAATTTTTCGTTGTGTTTTTGGCCTGCCGTTTAACCCATCTTCATGAGGGAAACTGAGCAAAACGGCGAACACATCTGGCGCTGTTTCCCTACGGAAACACGGCAAAATGTCGTCCCGCTTTCGTGATCCGCGCTAGACTAGAATAGAAGTGGCGATTGTGCCAACCCCAACGAAGGAGTGACCATGCCACGCACGAATGCCGACATTCAGATCACCCACCACCTGCCCTCAGACGACCACCTGCGCCAAGCGGTCAACGTGTACTATCTGGCCTTCGCGCAGAAGATGCACCATCTGGAATTTTTCCCCCGTTCGGTAGAACAGGCGCAGCGCGTTCTGGGGCAGGTCTTTCTACCCGAATCGGGCTTTTTCGCGCTATATCAGGGCGAAGTGGTGGGCGTGGTGGGGATGCGGCGGCGGCATCACGGGCGCTTCCTCAACTTCACATGGCCGATTCTACGCGCTGAATTCGGGCTGTGGGGCGGCGCGTGGCGGTCTGCATGGCAGAGCATCACCCACTTCCGGCGACCCGCCCATGATGACGAAATTCGCATCGAAGGCGTGGCAGTAGCCGAACGCCTGCGCGGGCAAGGCGTGGGTTCGCTGCTGATGAACGCCGTTTGCGACCATGCCCGTTCGCACGGTTGCCGGACGATTGTGCTGGAAGTGGTGAACACCAACCCCCGCGCTCAAGAGCTGTATGAACGGCTGGGCTTCGTCATCACCAAAAGCGAATGGTACGGGCCGATCACCGCCCGCGCAGGCTTCACCGGCGCAACCTATATGCGGAAAACGCTCGAACCATCACGATAAGCGCAGGCGCATTTCGTTGGTCGGCAGGAAGCCCAGATGGGTGTAGATCGGGCGGCCTTTCTCGCTGGCGTGCAAGTCCACCGTGCGAATCTGGCGCTCCTTGCACCACGCCAGCACTGTCCGCATCAACTGTTCTGCCAGCCCCTTGCGCCGCCATTCCGGTTCAACGAACACATTCATCACGTAGGCCATCGGCCCGCCCAAGTGCATCGGCCCCGCCGGCCAGTCTATCAACCACACCCCTGCCCCCGCCACCACCTGCCCATCGTCGGTACAAGTCAGCCAACCGGTGTATAAGCCGTTCGTCAGGCGTTCGTTCAGCCAGTCGCGGAACGGCGGCACGGTATCCGCGATCACTTGCGGCGCGGCGATAGCCATATCCTCGAACATTCGGCGGCGGTGGGATACAATCGTCTCTAAATCGGCGAGTGTGGCATAGCGAATCGGTAGCGCATTGGTCATAGTGGACTCTCCGGTTGAGTGTACAGTATTAGTATTGCGTATCACACTTTATACGAAACCCTGCCCGTAAAAACGATAAGGCCAAAAGACCATCATGAGCCACGATCTACGTCCTTCTCCCCGTTACAAGCCGGTTTCGCTGTTCATCACCTGCATCGCCGACATGATTTACCCGCAAACGGGCGTCTCGGTGGTCGAGATTCTGGAACGGCTCGGCGTGGAAGTCCGCTTCCCGATGGCGCAAACCTGCTGCGGACAACCGGCGTTCAACTCCGGCTTCCGCGACGAATCGCGGGAAGTCGCCAAGCAATTCCTGACGGCCTTCGCTGGAGCGCAGGTCATCGTATGTCCGTCCGGCAGTTGCGCCTCGATGGTGCGCGATTACTACCCGGAACTGTTCAAGGACGATCCTGAATGGCGTGACCGCGCCAACTGGGCAGCTAACATCACATGGGAGTTCACCGAATTTCTGGTGGATGGGCTGGGCGTGAGCGATCTGGGCGGCAAGGTCGAACCGACCAAAGTGGCCTTCCACGATGCCTGTCACGGGCTGCGAATGCTGAACCTGTACGATCAGGCGCGGGCGCTGGTGGGCGCGGTGGACGGCGTGACGCTGACCGAACTCAAAGGCTGCGACCAGTGCTGTGGCTTCGGCGGCACGTTCGCCGTGAAGATGCCCGAAATCAGCAGCGCGATGCTGGCTGACAAGGTGAAGGCCATCGCCAGCAGCGAAGCCGATGTCATCCTGACGGGCGATGCCAGTTGCATGACGCAGATAAACGGCGGTTTGAGCCGCGCAGGAGACAAGCACCACGTCCAACATGTGGCAGATTTCCTCGCGGGGGCGCTGCACGGGCAAGCCCAACCGGAAGAAAAATAGCCGCTGTCACACGCGGGCGAGACGGAAACCCCGGTTGTTAAACCCGTCATGGGGGACGGATCGTCCGCGATGATCGCAGCGGAACAAGATCGAGGTTTTGAAGTACCACGACCCGCCACGCAGCGTGCGGACATCGGTGCCGTTCACATCGGTACTGCCGGTGTCGTAAGCGGTCAAACACCACTCCCACACGTTGCCCGACATATCCACCACGCCATAAGGACTATCGCCGCGCCCTTCGTATTTGCGAACGGGCGTGGTGCGTCCGGTGCCGCGCCCCTCAAAATTATGGTTCATGCGGCTGGTATCCCACTTATTACCCCAAGGATAATCGCGGGGGGTATCGCCCTGCGCCGCCCGCTGCCACTGCTGCTCGGTGGGCAGTTGGATGCGTTCGCCCGTTGTTTCGCTTAACCACGCACAGAAGGCCACCGCCTCGTACCACGATATGCCCGTCACAGGCTGTTCGCGCCCGTTGAACATCGTTTCGTTCCAGCAGCGCGGTTCCGCCCAGTTCTCTTTCTCGCGCTGCGCCCAGCCCGCCGCCGTCCACCAGCGCGGTTGCCCGTAGCCGCCCGCCGTGATGAACGAGTCGTACTGCGCGTTCGTCACCGGATACTTGCCGATCTCGAACGCGCCCACCGCAAAACTATCGGCTTGATCGAGATAGCCGCCCGATTCGACAGTGACTCGTCCGGCGGGAATGGGCATCCATGCGAACGGCTGCGGAAGCAACTCCAGCGAACTCTGGCGCGTTCCGGCGCTGATCGCCGAAGGAACGGGCGCTGTTACTACAGACGCAGCAGGTTGCGCCACCACCAACGGCGCGGCGGACGATAGGCGCGGCAGCACCAGCAGCGGGTCAAACGAGGCGGCCTCCGGGTCTGCCGTCCGCAGATCATCCCATTTGCGGCGGGCGCGGGTTAGCGTGGCTTTGTGGTCGGCTAATTCCGCGATTTCGGCATACCGATTCAGCCGTTCCATCCACCGCTGGCATTCCTCGCCCCATTCAGCATAGTCGAGGCTGGCGACATTCTGGAAGGCGGCGCTAGATTCAGCGAAACGGCCTTCTTCAGCCAGCCCCACCGCCTGCTGGAATTGTTTGGTCAGGCTGCTATTTCCGCTGTTCGGCTCTGGCGGGCGCGGCGAATGGCGATCCCGATACTGCTCCCAGATGATCTGGTCACAGTCCTGCACGATCTGGCGGAGCATGGCGGCGGCATCATCATGGTAAACGAACCACTGCCGCCGCCCGAACTCCGGCGGGATGGTATAGCGCGTGTGGTCATCCATGATGAAGGGCAGCACCGGACGGTTGCGGGCAATGGCATAGCGCAGTTCCGCCATGCAATAGGGCGACTGCACCGCTTTCTCGGACACCATGAAAATCACCACCTGCGCCTGTTCGAGGTGATGCAGGATGGTCGCCCACCAGTCGGCGCTGGCGGGAATGTCGCCATCCCACCACACCTCATGTCCGGCAGCACGCAGCAGATCAATCACCGCGCCGGTCTGCGCTTTCACGCTGCGCGAATAGCTGATGAAGAATTTCATGGCACACACCCACTCTAACCCTGAATGTGTGCTGATTATGCCGTGCCAGCGGAGGCAGGACAAGCGGTGAACGCCCGTCCGATACGGCATGTGTTTATTGTGATGGGACGAAAACAAAGACGGGCTGGCACGCCGGCCAGCCCCTACGAAAGCAAAGATTCGGGGGTGTAGGGGACGATAGTCCCGATTTGATACGCAAAAATCTACCCCTGAAAGGGGTCACGCAGGCTTAACGGAACAGTTCGCGCACTATGATGTTGCGCTGAATCTCGCTCGTGCCTTCGTAAATCTGGAAGATTTTCACATCACGCAGCAGCTTCTCTACCGGATATTCCTTCATGAAGCCATAGCCGCCCAAGACCTGCACCGCTTCCACCGCCGCCCATGTGGCTTTGTCCGCCGCGAACGCTTTGGCGTAGGCCGGCACTTTGGGGTTCACGATGCCCGCGTCCACCTGCCACGCCGCCTGCCACGTCAGCAAGCGCGAGGCTTCGTAGTTGATAGCAATATCGGCAATCTTGTGACCGATGGCCTGATGCTGGTAAATGGGCACGCCGAAGGCTTCGCGCTCTTTGGCATATTTCACGCACTCGTCCAGCGCACGGCGCTGCAAACCAACCGCTGCCGCCGCCACACCGGGGCGACTGTGGTCGAACACGCTCATGGCGAGATAAAAGCCCTGCCCCTCTTTGCCGATCAGGTTTTCGGCAGGGATTTCCACATTCTCGAACACGATTTCGGCGGTATCGCTGGCACGCTGTCCCAGCTTGTCGAACTTCTTGCCCACGCGCACACCGGGGGCATTGCGGTCAATCACGAAGCACGACATCCCCTTATGCCCCGCGCCCGGATCGGTCTTGGCGAACACCGTGAAAAAATTGGCGTGGCTGGCGTTGGTGATGAAAATCTTCGAGCCGTTGATAAGGTAGCCGCCGCCGGACTTTTCGGCGCGAGTCTGCATCCCCACCACGTTCGATCCCGCGCCGGCCTCGGTCACGCAGTACGACACGAACTCGCCGTTCTCGGCTAAACGTTCGCCCAACCAGTGCTGCTTCTGCTGTTCGTTGCCCGCCAGAATGATCGGCAGCGAACCGAGGTTGTTGGTGCTGATGCTGGTGCTGATGCCGGTGCAACCGTAGGCCAGTTCTTCCGCCACGAGGCATTCCTCAAACACAGACGCGCCCACCCCGCCGTATTCCGCAGGGATATTGACATTCACCAGCCCCAATTCACGCGCCATCTGGAAAATACTTTCCGGGAACTTGGCCTGTTCATCGTATTCAGCCGCAACAGGTGTGATGTTCTTGGCGGTGAAATCCCGCGCCATTTTCTGGAGCATCTTCTGCTCGTCGGTCAATTCAAACGAAACGCCGCTTTTTATGTCCGCCATCGTCAACTCCAAAAATAATCTAATCTGCGTTAGATTAAATTATAGCGGATTTTACACGGTGTCAACTAATGGAAAAAACGTGGTATAAAAAACGGGACAGCACGCAGGCCGTCCCGTACAAAATACGGGATTGTAGGGGCAACAGCCTGTGTGCGGCGGACATGGGTAGGCCATGTCCACCACTTCGGGGGATGAGGGGTATTTGCCTCAGCCGTCTACGGGCAGGGTGCAGAGCTGCGCGGGTTGCAAAACGGCCTGCCCCGCCGGATGATGCAGCGGAACAGAACCCGATTCAGCGGTGAGCGTGATGGCGCTGCGGGTGACGGTCAGCCGGACGAGATGCCCATGCCAGCGGAACGAAAGCTGTAGGCGTTCCCAACCCGCAGGCAGGCGCGGCCAGTCCAGCAGATGCACCCCATCGTCGCGCAGATCGAGGTGACAGAACCCGTGCGCAACCACCAGCCACGCCCCGCCCATCGCGGCGGTATGGATGCCTAAATTCCAGTGCGGGCCGGAACCGTCCAAATCCATCAAGGCGGTGCGCAGGAAATAACGATACGCCCAATCGAGGCGATTCAGGCCAGCCGCCACCAGCGCATAGGCCATCGGACTCAGGCTGGAATCGTGCGAGGTGCGCGGTTCGTAGTAGTCCCAGTTGGCGGCGCGCACCCCGGCGGGGTAGCGTTCGCGCAGCAGATAGGTCAGCAGCACGGTATCGGCCTGCTTGATGGATTGCGTGGTCTGGTAGGGGCCAAGCGGCCCGCCGGGGTGCAGATCGGGATGAGCGAGGCGCGGGCGCACAGCATCCGGCAGCGCGTCTTCCAGATCGAAATAACCGTCGAACTGCGAGATCAGACCAGTGGCGGCATCCGGCGCGGGGACGTAAAAATGGGCGGCCACCTCGCGCCAACGGGCGATTTCATCAGCCGTCACGTTCAACACTGCCAGCGCATGTTCGGCTCCTGCCGGGTCAAAAGCACGCACCCGTTCCAACGCCGCCAGCGTTGTATCCAGACTGTACTGCGCGAGGGCGTTGGTATAGGCGTTGTTGTCCACGCGCTCGTGATATTCGTCAGGGCCGAGAACCGTCCGCAGTTCATAACGCCCGGCCTCCGCGTTGAACGCCGCCCGCGACACGAAAAATCGCGTCACTTCGCAGGCAATCGCAAGGCCGTAGTCGCGCAGGAACGCCTCGTCGCCCGTTGCGCGAACGTACTGCCACAGGGCGTACACCACATCCGCCGAGATGTGTATCTGCTCATCCGCAAAGTAACTGCGGATTTTCTCGCCCGTGAACGGGTTGTCGAACACGTATAAAGCGCAGGTTTCGTCGCCCGTCTCCTGACTCTGCCATGCGTAATACGCGCCCTGATAGCCCATCCCCACCGCCTTGCGCTTCGCCCCCGCCAGCGTGTGATAGCGGTAGATCAGACTGCGACGGGCGAATTCCGGCTGGGTGGATGTGAAGAACGGCAACACATAGATGTCGCAGTCCCAGAAGATCGAACCCCAGTAATCCTGCCCTTGCAAGCCCCGCGCCGAAATGCTCACCCGTTCCGAATGTGGCGCGTTCGCCAGCAGGTGAAACAGGCAGAAGCGCATGGCAATCTGCGCCACTTCGTCGCCTTCGATGACCACATCGGACTCATTCCACCGCGCCGCCCATGCCGCCTCGTGTTCGCGGCGGAGCGCGTCATAACCAGCGGCCTGTGCCGCGTCCAGTTCTGCCTGTGCCAGCGCGTCTAGATCGCCGGACGAGAAACGGTTATCGTACACCGCCGCCAGCTTGTGCAGCGTCACCGTCTGTCCAGCCTGCAACGTCACCTCGCAGGCGGCACACAGGGCGCGGTCAGTGCTGCAATCGCGCCACGCAACCGGCAGGGATGCCGCATGACGAACGGCAACCTGCACCAGATAGTCCTGCTCGATGGTGGCGATTCCCACGCTGCCCGCGCCCGAACGCACCTGCACGCTGGCAAAATGGGTATCCGCCCAGCGGTTGTTGACATCCGCATCCACCAACGAGCGCACCGTCACCGTGCAGGGCGAATCAGACAAGAGCGACCACTGAATCAGGCCGAGATGCAAACGGGCAAGGCTCACAAATCGCTCCGATGCCAGCGTGATTTCGACGCCGCTGCGGGTGCGCCAGCGCATCGTTTGCAAAAGCAGGCCGCGCCGCATCTCCAGCGAACGCACATAGTCGGAAGCGTTCTCGACGGTCAGGGTTTCGCCTTCCGCCTCGAGAACGAACGATGTCCACGCAGGTAGCGCGATCATCTCCCGATCCAGAATGCCGCCGGTGGGCGAGTCGTACAGGCCGTTGATGTGACAGCCCACCACGCCTTTCAGACGCGGAGACACGCTTTCGGAAGCACCGCGCACCCCCATATAACCGTTGGCGAGCGCGAACACGGTCGCCTTGCTCACTTCGTCGTCGGGTTGGTAGGCGGCGCGGTCATGAATAATCCAGCCGTCTTGATAGTCATAAGTGAACATGGCGCGCAAATACCTCCAGATGGTCGGGACAAACGGGGCAGCGTAGCGTAAAACGGGATTATAGCGCGGGGCAATCGCTTGCCCCAGTATCGGGGCGAAAACACAGCAAAAGGACACCGCAAGGCAGTGTCCCCCTACAGGTCTATTGAGCAGCCTCCGGTTCAAGCACTTCCGATTGAACTTGCGCGGCGACCTGCTGAACAGCAGCAGCCACCGCTTCCGAAAGCGAACTCTGAAAATCGAAGCGCGTGCCTTCGATCCCAAAGACGATCAACTGTGATGGCAGGCATTCCAGCACCCGCGCCAGTTCCACCGCCTGCGCAATCCCTAGAAGATGCGTCGAACCGCCGGATAAACCCGCCGGGAGCGGCTGAAGATGAGCCGCAAAACGCTTAATCGTCCCTGAAGGCGCACCGGATACCAGCGCGTCAATCATATAGACGACGCAGGCGGGAGTCGTCTGCCACAACTCGATCAGACCAGCGGCCTCGCCGGAATGCTCCATCACACGCACGCCGGGGATCGCAGCGGCAGCCAGCAACCGCGCCGCTGCAATCCCCGCACCATCATCGCCCCGATCAGGATTGCCAATCCCGATCACCAACCGTGTCTCAGTGTCGTCCATCACACACCCGTTTCTACCTTTTCGGCCTACAGACGTTCCCGGTCGAGCTTGAGGAAATGAGTGGCGCACGAGATACACGGGTCATAGTTACGGATGACCTGTTCGCATTGCAGGGTTAAATCGGCGTCATTCAGTTCCAGATGGCTCTGCACAAACCGCCGCAGGTCGTCCTCGATAATCTTCTGATTCTGCGAGGTGGGCGGCACAATCCGCGCATCCTGAATCATGCCCGCGCTGTCGAGGCGGTAGCGATGGTACAGGATGCCACGCGGCGCTTCGGAGCAGCCGTATCCAGTTCCAGCGCGGGGCTGAACCGCCACCATTGCCTCTCGCGGTTGCTGGTAGTTCTCGATAATCTGAATGGCATGATCGCAGGCGTAGACCGTCTCCACCATGCGCACGATGATGCTTTTGAACGGGTTGGCGCAGAACGCTCCCAGTCCGCCAGCCTTCGCCGCCTGCTTCGCCAGCGGGGAAAGCTGCTCATAGTTCAGGTTGTAACGCGCCAGCGGGCCGACGAAATACTTGCCACCCTGCCGCATAGTGGAATGCAGCGCGTTGGAATGCGCCACATGCTCCTCATGGAAGATTTGCTCGTAGTCCGCGATGGCAATATCCAGCCCCTTATTCGACACCAACCGCCCCTCGCACAGCGGGTACTCGTCCGGGTGGTGCAGCGCCACAAATTCGTAGTCATACTCAAATGAGGGGAAAGGCAGCGTGCCGACCCATTCAGTCGTTTCCATCGCTGCATCCCGCGCCCATTTAAGCCGTTCTAGCAGCGGTTCAAATTCGCGGCGGGTGGGAACGCGGTAGAACCCGCCCACGCGCACATTGATCGGGTGAATCTCGCGTCCGCCCAGCAGATTCACGATGTCGTTGCCCACTTTTTTGAGCGCCAGCCCGCGTTTCACCGCGTCGGGATAATCCCGTGCAAGCTGTATCGCGTCGGGATAGCCGAGGAAGCCCGGCGTGTGCAGCATGTAGGCGTGTAACACATGGCTCTCGATCCATTCACCGCAGTACAGCAACCGCCGCAGCGTGCGAATCGCACCATCTACCTTCACGCCAAAGGCATTCTCAATCGCGTGGACGGCGCTCATCTGATAGGCCACCGGGCAGATTCCGCAGATACGGGCGGTGATGTCCGGCGCTTCGCCGTAAGCGCGTCCCCGTAGGAAGGCTTCAAACAAGCGCGGCGGCTCGAAGATGCGGAATTTGACATCGGTCACGGTATCGCCCTTCACCTTGACCTGCAAAGCACCTTCCCCTTCCACCCGCGCCAGCAGATCCACTTTCAGGGTTCTCGGTTTGGTTTGAACGGCGCTGTTACCCTTCATGAACATCACTCTCCTTTCGGAAAGCATCGGCATAAGCATTGAAGGTGCGGAAAACCTGCACCAATTCCTGCGGGGTTTTGCCCATCGCCTTCCACTGTTCGCTGATGGCGCGGGTATTTGGCGATTCGGAGGGGCCAAAACAGCCGTAGCACCCGCGTTGATAAGCCGGACAGAGCGCACCGCATCCGGCCTGAGTCACCGGCCCCAGACAGGGTGTTCCGGCGGCGACCATCACGCACGGCGTACCCCGCCGTTTGCATTCCATACACACGCTGTAGTGCGGCGTGTTGGGCTTGCGCCCGTCCAGATAGGCGATAATCACTTCCACCAACTGCGCTTTGTTGATCGGACAGCCGCGCAGTTCAAAATCCACAAAGACGTGATCGGCGATGGGCGTGGATTTGCTCAGGGTTTCGATGTACTTGGGCGTGGCGTAAACCAGCGAGGTCAGCGTTTTGACATCCTTGAAGTTGCGCAGAGCTTGAATGCCCCCGGCTGTGGCACACGCGCCGATTGTCACCAGCACCTTTGAAGCCCGCCGCACCCGATGGATGCGTTCGGCGTCGTGCTGAGTGGTGATTGAGCCTTCGACCAACGAGAGGTCATAAGGGCCTTTGACCACCGTCCGCGTCGCCTCCGGGAAATAAGCGATTTCAACCGCATCCGCCACCGCCAGCAGAGCATCCTCGCAATCCAACAGACTCAGCTGGCAGCCATCGCACGAAGCGAACTTCCATATCGCAAGTTTTGGCCTGCTTTTGCGCTGCATTCTAGCCTCCCTAAATCTCCCATTTGGTCAGAAGCGGTTCCACACGGCTGTGGCGAAACACGGGGCCATCCTTACAGACGAACAACGACCCGACCTGACAATGCCCGCACAACCCAATGGCACACTTCATATTCCGTTCGAGAGACACATAGATGTGATCGCCGCTGATCCCGCGCTTCTTCAGTTCCATTGTGGTGAAGCGCATCATCACTTCGGGGCCGCAAACCATCGCCATCGCGTTCATCGGGTCGAACGGCGCTCGCCCGATCAACTGCGTGACCAGCCCCACGCTGCCGCGCCAGTTGCCTGTCGCTCTGTCCACCGTCACGAACACATCCAGATCGAACTGTGACCGCCACTGTTCCAGTTCCTTGCGGTACAGCACATCGGCAGGGGTGCGTGCGCCATACAGCAGCACCACGCGCCCGTAGTCCTCGCGGTGGGCGAGAATGCGGTACATGGCAGGACGCAGCGGCGCTAACCCGATGCCCCCCGCCACAATAATCATGTCTTTGCCGCGTCCGGTTTCCACCGGCCACGCCGAACCGAACGGGCCGCGCACACCTAGCAGATCGTCCACTTTGAGCTTGCTCATCACCCGCGTCACCGTGCCGACTGCGCGGGTGGTATGAATGAGGGTGTCGCGGCGGGCAGGGTCGCCGCTGATGGAAATGGGAATCTCGCCCACGCCGTAGATGTAAACCATGTTGAACTGCCCGGCTTCAAACTGCGGAATATCGGCACTCTGTTCCGGTGTGAGTTCCAGCGAAAATGTATCGCCCGTATCCCAGCGGGTACGCAGCACCCGGTATAGATGGGGAACCATCGGATCGGGATGGCTGAACGTTACGGACGCCGCTTCTGGCAGACGTGTCGCCATGCGAACCTCCTTCACCCGCGTGTCTGATACATATCAATCAACTGCAAGCGTGTGGCCTGAATCCGTTCCATCATGATGCGCGAGAAGCGTTTCATGAACTCATAGCCAAAGCCGGAATCCGCCTCGCACTTCTGAAGCAAGCAGCGTGCATCAAAAGCCAGCACGCGCAGTTCAGTCGCCGCCCGTCCGGTGAAGTGCCAGCGGTAGGGCGGGAACATCCATGACCAGCCGACAATCTCGCCCTCATGGATGGTCTGAAACACGATTTCGCCCTGCCCCGGAACCAGCACCCCCAGTTTGAGTATGCCGGTGCGGATGGTAAAAAACTGCGTGGCCTCCTCCCCTTCGCGGAACAGGAGTTCCCCCGGTTTGATGACCACATTCGACGCGCAGCCCGTAATTAAGGTCAGGTAGGGTTGTGCGAGGCCGTTGAAAAAAGGATGCTGCGCCACAATCGATTCCAATGTTTTCATGAGGTCTTCTTCCTCCGTGTTCCCGTATCCTGCTTGGCTTCATTCTGTGCGCGAATCGTTTGCGCTTCCTCGGTGATGTCAATGCCAACCGGACACCACGTAATACAGCGCCCGCAGCCCACGCAACCGGATGTCCCGAATTGATCCTTCCACGTAGCCAATTTGTGCATCATCCACTGGCGATAACGCGCCCGCGCCGAAGCGCGAACATGACCGCCCACAATGTAGGAAAAGTCCATCGTGAAGCACGAGTCCCAGCGCCGGACGCGGCTGCCCGTTTCCCCTGTCAGATCGGTGTAGTCCTCAACGGTGGTACAGAAGCAAGTCGGGCAAACGAGGGTGCAGTTGCCACAGGTCAAGCAGCGTGCCGCCACCTCGTCCCATACCGGCGACTCGGTGCTGGCGTACAGCATCTCCTGAAGCCGGTGCGTATCCAGCGAACGCCCCATCTGGCCGGCGGTCTGCTCGATGATCGCGTTCGCCTTCTGAAGATCGGCCTCCAGCGCGGGACTGGTGGGGACGGCGCTCAACACGTCCGCGCCGACCTTGCTACCGCTTTCGACCACAAAGTAATGGCGGTCGCGTTCCAGAACCTCGGTCAACGCCAGATCGAACCCCGTGCTGGCACGCGGCCCGCTGTTCATGGAGGCACAGAAACAGGTCTTTCCCGCCCGCCCGCAGTTCACCGCCACAACCAGCACCTGTTCGCGCTGCGCTTGATAAGCGCGGTCTACATACGCGCCGCCCAGCAGCACCTTATCCAGCACTGCCAATGCTTGAATCTCGCAGGCGCGCATCCCGATCAGCGCGAGGCGTTCGGGCGCATGGGGTTCAGGAACAATCGTCATGTTGCCGTTCTGCCGCTGCGCCTGCCACAACCGCAGTTCGGGGGGATACAGGTATTTCTTCCACGAATGCGGCCCCAATCCACAGCCAAACAACCGTTCCGGGTCGCCGGCTTTCAAGCGATACGTGCCGCGTTCCTGCTCATCGGTCAGCCCTACTGGAAGGTCGGCCACCGCCGCAATCTCATCGTAGACCAGTGCGCCATCCCGCGCCCTCGGCCCGATGAGCCGGTACCCTTTCGCCATCAGGGCATCCAGCAAAAGCTGGAAGTCCCGCCGTTCAATCACCTGCTGCGATCTGGATTTCTCTGTCGAAGCTCTGGTCATTCGCATACCCTTTCACCTGCCCGACATACCATCCGTTCCCAACCCGATTCGCTCCCCACAAACGCCTAGCACCTGCGCCAACCCCCGCGCCACCTGCACTGCCGCCCGCCTGATGACGGGCGATGACCGCTGACCGAAGCGAGTGTCGCCTGCCTGAATGCCCACCAGCGTCAGCGCACAGCCGGTTTCCATGACGAGATACTCGCCCAGTAAGTGAATCGGCAGCGCGTGGGTGGAGGCGCTCATCTCATCCACCAGCCGCCAATCCAGTACCCGAATCTCCCCCGGCTGATCGCCCATATAGGCCGCGTCCACCAGAATTACCTGTTCAGCCGCCATGCGGCACACCTGCCCGACGAAATTCTCCGGCGCAAGCCCCGCCTCCACGATCAACCAGCGATCCCCCACACCCACCAAACGCCGCAGATGACGCGCCGCCAGCACACCCGCCGCGTCGTCGCCGCACAACACCTGCCCGATACCGAGGACAGCCACCCTACAACCGGGGGGGATCATCTGTTGAAGCTGGCTTTTCCACGAGCGCATGGATGTCCTCATCCCTTCCGTAATCCACCGTGAACGCCTGTTTGTCCAGCGCGGCCAGTTCCCACGCCTCATTCGACAGGCTCAAACATTTGAAGCGACAGCTTTGCACACACTGGCTGCAAAAAATGCAGCGGTCAGTGTGGTAGCGCAGCACGAACCGCTTGGCGGCTTTGTCCACCTCTAGCAGTTCAATCGCCACTGCCGGACAATCTTTGACGCACACCGCGCAGCCCGTACACTTCTCTGGATTCCAGCGCAACTGACCGCGCAATCGCTCCGGCGAAGGCGTCCGTTCCTGCGGATAACTGCGCGTGGCGGGTACGCGGAACAGGGATTGCAGCGCCATGCCCAGAATGGTGCTGATTCTCATGCTGCCCCCTTTCCGATCAGGATTAAGAACCACTGTCCCAACGCCAGCAGAACGCCGTAGTGCCACCACAAGCCGATGGTCTGGTCAATGCGCAGCCGCGCAAACAACGCTTGCACCGTCGTGATGACGAGCAGCAGCGCCAGCGTCTTAACGGCAAAGGCCAGCGGGTCACTCACGCCGCCCAGATACAGCGCCGCCACCAACGTCAGGCCGACGACAAGCGCCACATTCCGGCTCAGGCGGAACAGCGCCAGCCCGCGCCCGCTGTATTCGGTCAGCGATCCAGCCACGATTTCGGTATGCGCTTCCGGCGCATCGAAGGGCGAAAGTTCCAGCTTGCCCATCAAGCCGATCACCGCCACGACAAACCCGACGGGCTGCGTGAACAGCATCCACACATTCGATCCGGCATGGGCGGTAATGCGAGTGATTTGCCAGCTTTCGGCGGCTACGGCTGGCCCCAGCAGCGCCAGCAAAAACGGCGCTTCATACGAGAACAACTGGGAGAGTACCCGCAAGCCGCCCATCGCCGCATAACGGTCGTCGGTAATCAGTCCGGCGAGGCTGGTACACAGCGTCAGCAGACTGAGCAGATACACCGTGACGATCAGATCACCGGCGTAACTGGTCGCAGGAACCACGCCGAACAGCGGCACCGCGAGCGCCGCCGTCAGCACTGCCGCGAGGCTTAACACGGGCAAAAACTCGAACAGGACGCGGTGTACCCCTTCGGGAATGACTTCCTCTTTCGCCAGCAGTTTGACCGTATCCGCCAGCGGCTGAAACCAGCGCGGCCCCACCCGATTTTGCAGGCGAGCGAGCAGTTTGCGGCTGATCCACTCGGCAAGCAGGGCGACCAGCAGCAGCGCCAGCCCGCCCGGAAACAGGAGCAGCGTTCCCAAAGCGTTCATCGCAGCGCCTCATTTCCATAGCGCCGGAATTGTTCCCATGTCCACTTCTCGCGGTTGCCGGCCTGATGAATGACCACAGCGCGATCATTACACGAGAAGCACGGGTCGGTGCCGATCAACAGCATGGGAATGTCGGCCAACTGACGACCGATGCACAGCGCCAGCACAGAACCGAGGTTGCACAGAGTCGGCGTCCGCAGTTTGATTCGTTCGGGCATATCCGCGCCGTTGCTCTTGATGAAGTAGAACAACTCGCCACGCGGCGCTTCCACCCGCGCAATCGTTTCGCCTTCGGGGATGCGGCGCGGCATACGGGCTTGCAAATCCCCTTCAGGAAGATGGTCGAGCAACACGCGAATAATGCGGCAGCTTTCAAACATTTCGCGGATGCGCACGATAAAACGGGCTTGAAGATCGCCATCCGTTTCCAGCATCACCACCACCGGAATAGCGGTGTAGGCCGCGTAAGGCGCTTCCACACGCAAATCGCGCCCCACGCCGGACGCACGCGCTGTAGGCCCCACAACACCCATACGGTGAGCCTCCGCCGCGCTCATCGTCCCGATACCGCGTATACGCTGCCCCAACATGGGGTCATTCCGCACCAGATCGAGGTAATAACGCGCCCGTTCCTCCATCAATTCGACGGCCTTCAGAACCGATACAATCTGTTCGGCAGTCAGGTCGAACTTCACGCCGCCCAGTGTGTTGATCGAGTGGTTCACGCGGTTGCCGCTGATTTGCTCAAACAGATCGAGGATGGTTTCGCGGTCACGCCACGAGTACATGAACAGGGTTTCAAAACCGGCATCATGCGCAGCCACGCCCAACCACAACAAATGGCTGTGCATCCGTTCCAGTTCAGCAATTAGCACCCGGATGGCCTGCGCACGCGGCGGCGGGGTCACACCGGCCAGTTTTTCCACGCCCAGACAATAGGCCAGCGAATGAATGTGAGAACAGATGCCGCAGACCCGTTCCAGCAGATACAAGTTTTGCACCCATGTGCGGCTGACCACCGCTTTCTCGATGCCGCGATGCGCGTATCCCAAGCGCAGCGTGGCGCCGATCACCGTTTCGCCTTCGACCGTGAACTCGAAGAAACCGGGTTCTTTCAGCGCCGGATGCTGCGGGCCAATCGGTATCGTAAAGCGTTTGGGGGTTGCGGCACTGTCGGGCTGGGTTGTCATGATCTTATGCCTCCCCTGCTGCCGCTGGAGACTCTTTCAACAGCGGATACACGCCTTCCGGCCACTCATCGGGCAGAAACAACCGCCGGGTATCCGGCGAACCGCTAAAGGTCACGCCGAACATTTCGCTAATTTCACGCTCAAACACGCTGGCGGCAGGGATGAGCGCACACAAACTGGCGAGTTCCCCGCCTACCCGCGCCAACCGGATGCGCAGCGTTAGCACCGCCGCCCCCGCGCAGAAGTGAACCAGCACTTCCAGCACGCCTTCGGATTCACCATGATCGAGTCCGGTGATGGCGGTCAGGTAGCCCCAACCGGAGTCCAGCAGCAGGCGCGCCCCTTCGAGCAAATCACCCGCGTTGATCGTCACATCACGCCGCCCGTCTTCAGGCGTTGTCACCTGCCCGTTCAAAGGCGCGAGATGCTCAAGCGCCGTCTGGAGCGCCGTTTCGACAGCGTTCATGCGCTGCCCCCTTCTAGAATCACATCCACTGGATGCAGTTTTTTGAGCAGTTCGATCACCCCATAGATAATCGCTTCGGGGCGGGGTGGGCATCCGGGGACATACACATCCACCGGTATGAACCGATCCAGCGGGCCGACCACGTTGTAACAGTCGTGGAACACGCCGCACGACAGCGCACACGATCCCAGCGCGATCACAAAACGCGGTTCGGGCATTTGCTCGTAGATGCGCAGCAACCGGTCACGCGCCTGCCGGGTGACGGGGCCGGTGCAAATCAGGATGTCGGCCTGCCGGGGGCTGGCTTGCAGTTTCACGCCCAACCGTTCCGCGTCATAGCGCGGGGTGAGCGCCGCCAGCAGTTCGATGTCGCAACCGTTGCACGAGCCGGTGTTGAAATGCAGCACCCAGGGCGAATTGGTACGCGCCCATAATGCGACTCCGGCGAGCGCGTTGTTCCAAGCCTGCTCAATCTTCATAGCGGTCATCGTCGTCTTCTTTCACCCCAGAATGAATGCGGTGAGCGAAATGAACAATCCGATCAAATAAATCGCAACCAGTGGTGATCCCCCGCCGCTGCCCACCATCAACACGCCGACATGCAAAAGGCAAAAGAACAGCGCGATCACAAACGAACCGGAATAGTCCGGCAGAGCGCCATCCTTCGAGGCGCGTTCGCCGCCCGTGTAAATACTGGATTGCAGCGGGTTCTGGCGGTGTTTGCCGGTCAGCGCACGTCCCAGTAACGACAGCAGCGCGGATAGTCCCAAATACACTGCGAAAGCCGCAATCGGGGTGAGCAGGAGGTTCTCGATCATGGTGTCCCTCCCGGCAGCAGCGCCGCCGCCGCCAGTTTCGTCAGCCCGCGCAGACTGTCCGGCCACAAACCAATCCACAGAATCAGCGCACACAGGACGATCAACGGCAAGCGCATCGCCATCGGAAGCGCCTGCCGGATACGGTCGGATGGCAGCGCGGAAGCATCCAGCAGGTTCATCAGCACGGCAGGTAATAACCAATCGCCAGCAGAATATTGAGCGCCGCGAAAATAACGGCTCCGCGCACCAGCGGGTCAGGGCTGGCAAAACCAGCCGCCAACACCTGCCATTTGGCGATAAACCCCGCCAGCGGCGGCAGTCCGGCGAGGCTGAGGATCGCCAGCACCAGCGCGAAACCGGGCAGCGGATAGCGGTAGGCGAAGCCGCGCACCGTAGTGACCGTAAGCGGCTGTCCTCCGCTGGCGAACAACAGCGCCCCCACCGCCAGAAAAGCCAGCGTTTCCATCACGCTCAACGCCAGAACCGTGAACAGACCGGCCTGTGTCGCCGCCGGCAGTCCCGCATATAGACCGGCCCCCACCCCTAGCAGCACCGTTCCGATGTGGCTGATGCTGGAATAGGCCAGCATCCGCTTGAGTTCGGTCTGACGGAAGGCCAGCAGATTCCCCACCAGCGTATTCACCATGCCGGACAGCAGCAGCAGCACCCCCCACACAACCGCGCCGTCCATCAGGGACGACAGCGCCCGCACCAGCACGATTAACCCGCTGATTGTCACCGCGCCGGACAAAAACGCGCTGACGCCGGTGGGCGCGGCGGCGTACACATCCGGCAACCATGTATGCAGCGGCACGAGCGCACATTTGATGCCAAACCCGACCAGCAGAAGCGCCCCGGCGACCAGCAGGCCAGTCGGAAGGGTGCCGGACAGGGAGACATCCAGCGCCAGCGTCCCTCGCGCCGCCAGAATCAGCGCGATAGCCAGCACGATCAGCAGCGACCCCACCGCGCTCTGCGCCAGATACTTGATGCTGGCATCCAGCACCGCCAGTTGATGCGCGTGGAACGACACCAGCAAAAACGAGGACAGCACCATCGCCTCGAACCAGACCCACAGGTTAAACAAGTCACGAGCGCAGCCCATACCGATCATCGCGCCGGTAGTCGCCAGCAGCATCGCGTAAAACTTCTCGTCCCCCACCCGCGCCGGATCACCTGCGCTGGAGTAAACCAGCACCAGCGTATAGACGGTCAACGCCAGCAGCGCCAGCAGCAAGCTCAGGCCGTCCATTTCCAGCGCCAGCACACCAATGCGGACGGGCATGAGCGCCCCGGCCTGCGCCGCCAGCCCCACCTGCGCCAGCAGCAGCCACATCAGCGCGGCAATCGCCATGCTCATCCACCAGCAAACCCGTTCCGGTACGCGAATCCGGTTCGCGCCCTGCGGAAAATGCCCTGCCAGATAGACCAGCGGCGACGCGACCAGCGGGAATGCGATTAGCCATGCTGTCCAGTTCATATCAGCGCCCTCCCATCCAGAGGGTGACGATCAATACCAGCGCCAACCCGCCGAGGATGGCGACCACGTTCCAGTTGAACTGGTGTGTCTCCATCGGTGCCACCCAACCGCCAACCCGCCGCACACCCGCCACGATGCGAACATCCAACCCGCGAAACACGCGCTCGTCCGCCCGCGCCAAACCGCCGCCAATGCGATCAAACCCGCGCACCAGCACCCGCTGATAGAAGTCATTCAAGCCCCAACCGCGCCCCATCAGCCCGAACCAACCGCCCAAGCGGACAGCCAGCGGGTCAGGCGATCCAGCTTCTAACGGATGCCGTCCGTAAACCGCATAGGCCAGCAGCAGCCCGCACAGGCTCAACGCCAGCGATAGGCCAGCGGCGGCAGGCTGGAAAGCAACCGTTTCAGATTCGGCGATGGTGTGATGCAACCACGCGCCGAAACTTTCGCTCCCCGGCAGGTTGATCGCGCCGCCGATGGTGGACAGCAGCGCCAGCACAATCAGCGGCAGCACCAGTATGCGAGGGCTTTCAACCGCCGCCGCCGCCGGTTCACTCCGGGCGGTGCCGAAGAACACCAGCATAATCTGCCGTCCGATGTAGAAGGCCGTCAGAAAAGCGGCGCTGCTCAATAGGAGGAATACGGCGGGACGGAACACCCACGCATGGCTGAGAATTTCATCTTTGGAGAAAAATCCGGCTAGGGGCGGCAACCCTGCCAGTGACAGCGCACCGATCACAAACGTCGCATACGTGAACGGTAGCCGCGTCCGCAACCCGCCCATCGTCCGCATATCGCCGCCATGCCCCAGCGCATGAACGACTGACCCCGCGCCGAGAAACAGCAGCGCCTTGAAAAATGCGTGGGTGAGCAGATGAAAGAGCGCCGCGCCATACGCGCCCATACCGGCGGCGACCATCATGAACCCCAGTTGGCTGATGGTCGAATAGGCGAGGACGCGCTTGATGTCGAACTGAGCGACTGCCGCGCCTGCCGCCAGCAGCGCCGTGAGCGCCCCCATCATGACGATGACATCCTGCGTGAACGGCGCGAGGGCGAACAACACCTGCGAACGCGCCACCAGATAAATGCCTGCCGTGACCATCGTGGCGGCGTGAATGAGCGCCGAAACGGGCGTCGGGCCGGCCATCGCCTCCGGTAGCCAGACGAATAGCGGGATTTGTGCGCTCTTGGCAGCCGCGCCCATCGTCAACAGCAGAGTCAGCAGCACCACCATTGGGCTTCCAACGGACAAGCGCAGGGGAGCCTGTTCAAATACCGTATCGAAGGAGAACGAGCCGAACAGCGTCCCGATCATCAACAGCGCCAGTATAAAACCGGCATCGCCCACCCTGTTGACCAAAAACGCCTTACGCGCCGCGCTGCTGTTGCGCCAACCTTCGCCATCGGGCTTGTCGAACCAGAAGCCGATGAGCAGGAAGGAACACAACCCCACGCCTTCCCAGCCGGCGAACAACATCACAAAATTATCGGCGGCCACCAGCGTGAGCATCGCGACCAAAAACAGGTTTAGATAGACAAAGAAGGCTGTATAACGGGGGTCGCCGCGCATATATCCGGCGGCGTAGATGTGAATGATCGTCCCGACGCCGGTCACGAGCAACATCATCGTCACCGAGAGGGTATCCACCCGCAGCGCCCACGCGATCTGCACAGGCGCGACCTGTATCCAGCGTCCGAGTTCGATGACGAGGCCATCCGGTTGATCGAGCAGCGCAGCAAACAGCGCCACCGCCACCGCGAACGACAGGACGGAAGCTACACAGGCGACGATCCCCACACCGCGTTCACGCATCCATTGACCACAGGTGAGGTTGAGAACCGCGCCCAGTGCCGGAAACAGGATGATGAACGGAACCAGTCCGAACATGGCAGTACGCTATCCGGGCCGCTCCAGAGGTTGTTCACGCCGGCTGACCAGCATTTTGAGATCAATGGTTCCATAGGTGCGATGCAGCTGTACAGCCAACGCCAACCCGATCACAGCCACTAAGGTATCCACCAGTATGACAGTGGCAGCGAGACTCTGTGCCAGATTCAATTGATTGCTGGCAATCCCAGCCAAGATGAGCGCCAGCACCGCCCCTTTAGCGGCGATTTGTAGCGCGATAATCATTTTGACAAGGTTGCGCAGCACCATCAGCCCGTAAAGGCCGATACCGATCAGCGCCACAACCGCGACAATTCCGAGGTCAAACGGTGTCAGAGTCATACCGCCTCCCGCTGGAATTCGCGCTGATCGTCCCCGACAGCAGATGTGTCCTCCCGTGTCCGAACGACTGCCGGACGGCGGGAAGCCGATAAAAGGTTGAGGATACTGATAACCCCGGCGAAAATCAGAACGATCTGAAGCAACATCTCCAGACCGCGATCTTCCCACAGGACGTGGCTAAAAGAACCGATTGTGAACGCAGGTGGTGAAGTGGAAACGAGCGAAGGAACGCTGAACAGAATCAACAACGCACAGATACCCACCAAGCTGTAGGCCAGTGGACGCGAAACGCTGGTGGTCGGCACGGACGACAGGTGGCCCATCATGCTGACAGCAAACACGAATAGCACAGGCACCAACCCGGTTCCCACGCTCAATTCGATGACAGCGATTTCGTGCGCCCCTAGCGCATAGAGGAAAGCCGCGACAGCCGCGTTGCTGGTTGCCAGCCAAAGTGCCGCAAAAAGGAGATGTTTTGTCCTGATAGATAGCAGAGTGCAGACCACAATGGTCAGGACAAGGCTGATGACGAACATCATTGTGCCTTTAGATAATCCTGTACACTTTTATTGTAGTACCGACAACCCGCAGGCAGTAGTGCTGAACGTCATGTTATAGACCTGCATACCTTGACCACTGCCCGAATCCCCCGCGCAGTTGCAACTTTCCACGCCACCCCGCGTATAATAAAAATACGCATCTTAAGGAAATACACCCCATGCACAACGCACCCAAATTCTTTGTGACGGTCATGATTTGGAGCTGCATCACGGGCATCAGCATCACGGCGCTCATCAGTATGGGGCAAGAGGAGCCGCAGGTTTCGCTGATTATCTGTGCGATTGCACTGGTGACTGCCGCCATCACCACCACACAAATCTGGAATGTGAACGCAGAATCCACCTCTGAAGCCGAGAAAATCAAGCGGCAGAGCCGGGTTGACCGCCTGCTCAAGCAGATGGATGACCGCGACCTCGAAGAACTGCGGACGCGCCTGAGCGAAGGGGACGGCGAAACCGCCTCGCTCGAGGACTTGCTGGCACAGCGCGACCAGTCGTTTCGCCGCTAGAACCCTATCCCCATCTGACGGGTAAATACTGCTGCAAAACCGAGCCGAATCGTGTAAATTTGCTCATGCGGGTGAGACTATTTACCCCGTGACGGCATCTTTGTTATATACTCTGTGTAGGAATAAACAACAAGGAATTGATTGTCGGTGACTCAGTCATTGCTTAATCGCAGCGAATTCAACAAAAAAGCAACCGATCAGGTGGCGGAAGCCGAAGGATTCGTGAAGGCGGCGCTGGATGCACTCAGCGCCCACATCGCCATCCTTGATGACACCGGTCGTATTGTGCATGTCAACCGCGCATGGAAGCGTTTCGGCGAAGAAAACGGTTCGACCGACCCGAATCATAGCATTGGCACGAACTACTACGATGTGTGCATGAAAGCCGCCGCCTATACCGAAGATGCCGCACTGGTCGCAAAGGGTATCCGCAGCGTGAAACTGCGCGAAACCGAAGAATTTCACATGGAATACCCGTGCCACAGCCCTTCGCAGCGGCGCTGGTATGTCGTGCGGGTGTCGCGTTTTTCGTGGTACGGCGTGACGCGCCTGATTGTGGCGCACCAGAACGTGACCGATGTCAAAAGGGTGCAGATCGAACTCGAAGACAGCAAACGCTGGTTGGAAGCCGTTCTGAACAGCCTTGTGGACGGGGTTATCACCTTCGATGAGCGCGGGAACGTGCGGTCACTGAATCCGGCTGGCTCATATATTTTCGGTTATGAACCAGCCGACATCATCGGTAGGAACGTGCGGCTACTGCTGCCCACGCTCAACCCCGATTCGGGTGATGCCACGTTAGGCGCGTTCATCGAGAATATTGGCGGGCTGGGCGACGAAGTGGAAGGTCAGCGGCGGGATGGCACCATCTTCCCGATGTATTTCGCCGTCAGTCAGGTCATTATGGATGGTCAACGGCTGTTCACTGCCATCGTGCAGGATTTTACCGAGCGTAAATTCCTCGAATCGCAGTTGTGGGACAAAGAACGGTTGAATCTGGCGCTGGAAAAAGAACGCGAACTGCGCGACCTCAAAAACCGCTTCATCTCGATGATGTCCCACGATCTGCGCACCCCGCTGGCGACGATTCAGCTGGCGAACAGTATGCTCCAGCAGTACGGCGACCGTTCAACCGAGGAAGAAAAACAGGAATCCTACGAAACGATCAACCAGCAGGTGGAATACCTGAACGAGATGATCGCCGATGTGCTGACCATCAGCCGTACCGATTTCACTGGCACCGAGCTTGATTTGGAAGTGGTTGACCTCGAAACCTACTGCCGCGACATTCTGGAAGGCTTGGAGATGGTCTACCGCAATCAACGCCATCTGATTTTCAATGGCACTGACCGGCGTGTGGAAGTCCGCATGGATCGCAAACTAATGCGCCGCGCCGTCACCAATCTGCTCACGAATGCCATCAAATACTCACCGGACAACAAACCGGTCATGCTGGAAGTCACCTGTGGCGATGGAACCGCCGTCATCCGCGTGAAAGA
>CAIPFY010000191.1 GCA_903864435.1 uncultured Chloroflexota bacterium
GACTCGCTGTACGCGCTCACGCAAACCCTGCGCGAACTCCCCACGATCTGATCGCTGCGCTATACTCCCGCCTTGTATCGTTCGTCGTGGAAAAGGACAGTCGTATGACCACACCACTCGACCGGGCGCAGGGCTGCTTACTGGGACAGTTGGGCGGCGATTCGTTGGGCGGTCTGGTGGAGTTTACATCCCCGCTGAACATCCGCTTCGATTATCCGAACGGCCCGCGCCTGCTGAAAAACGGCGGCACATGGGATTTGCTCGCCGGACAGCCAACCGACGATAGCGAGATGGCACTGATGCTGGCGCGGACGCTGGTGCGCGAACGCGCCTACGATGTGCAGGCCGTCCGCGAAGCCTACCTGTGGTGGCTGGCCTCGCATCCCTTCGATGTGGGCAATACCGTTCTAGCGGGTTTGAACGGACAGCCTAACCCCAACAGCCAGTCCAACGGGTCGCTGATGCGCATCAGCCCGTTGGGGATTTTCGGCGCGAATCAGCCGGTGAACCGCGTGGCAGAATGGGCGCTGCTGGACGCGAGTATCACGCATGTGCATCCGGTGTGCGGGCAGGCGGCGGCGCTGTACAGCATGGCGGTGGCTCATGCCGTGCGTAGCGGTTGCACGCCCGCCGCGCTCTACGCGCAGGTGTTAGCGTGGGCGCGGGAGATGCCGCTGGAGGAGGGCCTGCGGACGGCGCTGCTCACCGCCGCCGATGCGCCCCCTGCCGATTATGTCACCAATATGGGTTGGGTGTTGATCGGCTTCGGCAACGCTTTCTGGCAACTGCTTCACGCGCCGAACCTCGAAGAAGGCGTGGTGGATACGGTGCGGCGCGGCGGCGACACCGATACCAACGCGGCGATTGCCGGGGCGCTGATGGGCGCGGTCTACGGGCGCGAGGCGGTGCCTGAGCAGTGGGTGCAGGCCATCCTCAACTGTCACCCCACCAAAGAGCAACCGGAGGTGGTACACCCGCGCCCGCCGGAATTGTGGCCGGTGGACGCGCTGGAACTGGCGGCGGCGCTGCTCACCGCCGCCGGATGAGGGGGCGCTAGGCGCTGTGGTCGCCCCAGCCTTCGTTCAGGTCGGCTAACAGGCGCGTGATGGCCGTCCGCAGTTCCTCGCGCAGATGGGCGCTGCCCTCGATGGTGTTGGCATACTTGATGTAGCGCAGATGCCGGATGTCGAACGGGACAGCCTGCGGCGCTTCGGCCTGTGTGACGAGGATGGCCGGCTTGTTCAGCGTGTGGGCGATGCCTAGCTCGTAAAACACATTGTCGTTGCCGCCCGTAATCTCCGCGATCACGAATTTGCAGCTGTTCAGCGCCGACCACACTTCCCCCATCACGCCGCCCTGCGCCGAATGAAACTCGTCCCCGCGTGTGATCGTCAGCCCCATCTCCAGCACCAGCGGTTTCACGATGTCGGTATACACGGGCGCAAATTCTGCCGCGAAGGGCATCACCATGAAGATGTCGCCTTTGAATTGCGCGGTTTCACGCGGATGCCCGAAAACCAGTTCGCCCGGTTTCAGGCGCAGCGCATCGTTGTACTTCAGGGTTTGTTCCGCCAGATCGCGCTGCTGCTGCTGCTGAAGGGCTTGCACCCGTTCGGCGGTCTTTTCCGCCACCCGTTCCGCCAGCGCCTCCACATCAATCCCGCTGGCAGGGGCGGCTTGCGCTTGCGGTGCGGGCGCTGCTGGCACGGCGGCTTCGGTTGCCACCGCTTCCTCACTCTCGAAGGCGGGGCGCGAGAGCAGCGTGTCGAGGGGCGAAGCGCCGAACTGCGCCTCGAACAGGTCTTTGACGTTCTTCGGGATTTGCTTGACGGCTTCCAGCGTCCATGCGCCTAGCAACCGCGCCACCTGTGCCGAGAGATCGGCTTCGTCGCGGAAGGTGAGTGCCCCTTCAGCGGCGCGTTGCCAGAAAGTCTGCTGTGCCTGCTTGTCGCCCTCATCCTGTCCGGCGGCACGCATCCGCAAATACGCGCCTAACTCGCCATCTTCCGAAGGCATAAGCACCGCTGTCGGTTTGTCCTGCTCGTGCGCCAGATCGAACTCGATTTCTGCCAGCGAACGCCCCTGCGCCGCGTCCGGCTCCCAGCCGCGCCGGTACGTCACCACGCACAGCACCGCGTCGGCGCTCTGCATACGGGCACGCACCCGTTCGGATAAATCCGCGCTGGCCTTGTCCTCCGCGCTCATCCACACCGCCTGCATTCCGGCGGCGCTGATCTGGGCAGCCAGCGCCCCGCGCAGCGAGTCAAGGTCGGGACTGATGTCCGCCACATAAATCTGGAAGGGCATGAGCATATCCTTTGTCACACGGCGAAAAGGGCAGTTGGGAACATCAATTTGCACTCATTTTAAACCGTTTTGAGAGTTCATACGTATTGTAAGTTATAAGCACAACACCACCGGCAGATGCGAACCTGAACGCTCTTGTGAAATCAGTCGCAAAATTGACCGGATAGAAATTTTGTGCTAAAATTACATCGTATCTGAACATGGGAATAGACAGGGTTTGGGGAGGCTAGGATGGCGCAGGAACAATCACCACACACGCCGAACGACAGTCCGCAGAACCTGTTTCCAGCGGACGCAGGCAGCGATTACAACGCGGAACTGCCCCCGGCAGAACCCCCATCGGCTGAGATTTGTCTGTCACCGCTGCTGTGGTCGGATTCTGTCGGGTTCTTTTTAGACGGTTAGTTTTTAGGGACGAATGAGCGCCAGCACATGCTCAAGGCGCTTCAGATCGTGCGCCAGCAGTCGCGCCAGCGCCCGCCCGCAGTCTACCTGAAACGGATAGCGGGCGCTGTCGCCATCGCGCTGCCACGCGGCATAGCGAATGGCCGCCCCGATCAGATCATCGGACGGGACTTCGGCGGCATTCAGCACTAGCGGGAAAAACTCCTGTGATTCGGTGAAGGCGACAATCTGATCCCGCGTACACTGTTCCACCCGCGACAGGCTCATGGGCGGGCGCGGCGGCAGGTTGTGTACCGGGCGACCGTCATAGAAGTAGCCGATGTTCAGCACGCTGATTTCCATCGGCACCATGCGGTTGCGGCGCTGATCCATCAGCACGCTGTTGTTCAGGTCTTCCGCCATCACCAGTTCGTTCACCAGCAGGTCATCTTTGATCTCCACACTGTAGATCAGGCCGATCACGCGGATCGCTTCGTTGTTGGCGGCGGCAGTGTGGACGAACGCGCCGAAGTCGTGGCGCTCGTCTACGCGGTTGCTCTGCGTGCCGCAGGCGAACCCGCGTGTGCTGGCACGTAGCACCCGTCCCACCAGCATATTGTCATATCCATCAGTCACGGTCAATCTCCTTCGGCATCACAACTCATGGGTGCGTTTGGAACTCCGCGCCAGCTGTTTGCCCCACGTCTTAGCGGAGAACAGCAGCGGGTCGAGTTCGGGCTGATGCTGCCGCCACGCCATGCGGATCATCTCTTCCAACTTGCGCTTGTCCTGCCCGCTGACCACCGCAATCTCGTCGGCGCGGGTGAGCGCGTAGGGGTAGGGGTTGCGCCCCTGCATCGCGCACTGGTGCAGCAGAATGCCGTGCAGCGCGTCCACAGCGGCCTTGTCGCGGGCGACCCACACCGGCAAATCCACGCGGGCGATTTCGTCCTGATAGCCGCTGGTGACTTTCACATAGAAGAAGGCCACTTCGTAGCTTTCGCCGCGCTGCTTGTAGGCGAGGTTGCGCGGGGAGTTCTGCACCATCAGCGCCGAACGTTCCCCCGGCTGAAGGACGTGACGGAAGATGTCAATATCGCGCAGCCCTTCCAGATCGCCAGAGCCAAGCTCGGTGGTGCGCACCTCGTCGTCGCTCAAACTGAGCAGGTGCAGCAGGCGGATGACGAGGCGGCTGCGCGTGGGCTGACTCACATAGCCGGCCAGCAGCGCCCCGGCATCGTTCAGGCGTACCAGTGCGCTCAGGTAGCGGCGCGACAGTTCGGCATGACCGGGGACATCGCTGTTCACCCAGAACAGCAGGTGATTGTCGTACAGGACGATCAGCGGGCGGGCATCGTCGCGCAGTTCCCACGCGCAACGCGCCAGTTCTTCCATCTCGCGCACGGTTCGCAGGCAGTCAATCGCCTTACTCGGCAGCACGCGCTTGCTCTTGTCGCGCACATGGTCAGGATGAAAGACCAGCTTGGGCAGTGTGGCCTGCGTGGGGATGCGGTTGTCGCCGTGAAAATAGGTGTAGATGCCGATGTTGGTCAGGTAATACGGCAGCCGCCACTTCTCATCCGGGTAGATTTGCGACCCGTCTCCGGCGATGACCGTTGCGGTATCAGGCGTGGTGGGGCGTGCGCCGATGGTGTTGACCGGCTCGTGAAACGGGGCATCCAGCGGGGCCGCGCCGCGATAGCCGCTGACATCCGGGCCGCGCACCAGTTCGATGCGCTGATGCACCGCGTCCAGATCGCCCGCCGCCGCCAGCCGTTCCAGCGCCACCTGCAAGAGGTCGCCCACATCGAAATTGAACTTGCCCGCCATGCGCCCGAACTTCTCAACCTGCTCGACCAGCTTATTGAATTCCAGCGACACCACAGCCCTCCCGTCTAGGTTGGATTCAGGTTAGCACTGGTGTTCTATGTTGTCAAGCAAATGCGCGAGGGCGGTGCGGGATGAGGGGGAGGCATACCCGCCAACGTTGCACAAAAGGGGGTTCCGGCCAGCCTGTAAGCCGCCTTCTGTCGTGGACGATCATCTATCTGCCACTGCTGTCACCAGCAGGGTCAAGCAGCCAACCCGGTGCTTTTTGCGGGACGAGCCGCCCCAATGCACCTGCTCGGCTTTGCTCCCGGTGGGGCTTGCCTAGCCGCGAACATCACTGCCCGCGCCGGTGGTCTTTTACACCGCCGTTTCACCCTCGCCCTGCTCACGCAAGGCAATCTACTTCTCTGTTGCGCTTTCCGTCGGGTTTCCCCGCCTGCCCGTTAGGCAGCACCGCGCTCTGTGGAGGGCGGACTTTCCTCCCCCCGCCGAAACGGGGAGCGATCATCCAGCCAACCGGAACCCGCGTTCATTATAGGGTAGCGCATAGGCGGTGTGGCAGGGTGGAAATCACTCGCTGCTGAGAATCCCCACCCCCTGACCCGCCGTGTGCCATCGGTTGCCTGTCGCAGCGTTTCTGCACCGGCACAGAAACGTTGCTGACCCATTGCCACCGCGCACCCGTCAGGATGCTGATGCGCTCGGCGCTGTAAAAGACGAATAACAGGCCAGTTCCGTTTCCTAACGGCGCACGGATTCGGGATGGCAATTTGATGTTAAGCACGGGTTTCAAAGGCGGGGAATGAAGGTCAACGGATGGGCAAGAATCCCTGCCCATCCGGTTGTGAAGGTGCGGGTTAGGGGTTTGCCAGCACGTATTCTACAAGTTGCGCCAGATAATCAAACGGGATGCCGCCTGCGTTCAGGAGTTCCCCGCTGACGCTAATCCACTGTAAATCGCCCCCGTTGATTCGCACCATGATCGCAGGCGTTCCCGTGACGCCGGCATTCACGGCGACTTGCGAGTCGATCTGCAACTGCGTGGCGGTTTCGGTACAGGCCGTCAGATCGTCCGCTTTCACTTCGATCAATCCGGCAACCTCGGCGGTGAGCGTATCGTACAATCCGGCGCCGGACAGCGCGAAAATCTTGTCCTGCGCTTTCCAGAACGAGCCGGGGCGCAGTGTTTCGGCGCATTCCGCCAGTTGCGCGGCCAGATCGCCGTTCGGGTTGCCGGTGGCGCGAATCATGCGATATTCAAATTTGGCTTTGCCGGTGGCGACATACTCGCGGATGAAATGCCGAATGTCCTCGTGGTAATCCTGACAATGCGGGCAGGTGAAATCTGCGAACTCGACAACCGTCAGCACCGCGTCCGGGTTGCCCAGCACAAACCCGCCATCTTCGGCGCGGGACTGCGTAATCTCGTCGTAGTTCAGTTCTTCCCCGGCGGCGCTGGCCGCTTCTACCACTGCCGGCGGCGCAAACACCACCTGCTGTCCATCGCTGGTGGTCAGCGTCAGCAGGTCGGCGCTACTTTCGTAGCTGCGGGTATCCTCCAGCACGCGCAGATAGGCGGCTTCCTGCGCCATCGCCACCTGATCTTCGCAGGCGCGGCGGGTGCTAAACACGGTGTCAAACGTCAGGCTACTGCCATCCAGTGTGTACTTGCTGCCGTAAGTGTTGCATCCGCTCGATCCCGATACCGTGCCATCAGTGCCGAAAGTCAGCGTAACCGTGCTACCTGCAACCGCATCCGTTTGCTCCAACGTGGTCATCTGCCATTCTGTCCCCGCCAGCGCATCTTCGGATTGAGCGCGGGCGAAACCCGAAGGTGCGAAAGCCGCCAGCAGCGCCGCCAGCAGCACCCACGAAGCCATCAAAAAGCGCATGTTCAGCCTCCTAAAAAACATCCCCCTAAACATGCCCCATTGTAGCCGCCCTCGCGCCGAAACGGGATAACCATTGTTTATCCCACCGGTAGCCGCTTTGATGGAACTTCGCTTATCATCGTAGGACACGGGCATCGAATCTGGCACACGAAAGGGAAACAACGCATGAAACGACTGCAAGGCAAAGTGGCGCTGGTCACAGGGTCAGGCGGGGGAATCGGGCGCGGGATTGCGCTGCGTTTCGCACGGGAAGGCGCGAAGGTGGGCGTACTCGACCTTCTGCCCGCCCCGTGTCAGCAGGTGGTGGATGAAATTCGCGCACAGGGCGGTGAGGCGCTGGCGCTGCCTTGCGACATCAGCCGCGAGGAGCAGGTAAAGGCGGCGGTGGATGAACTGTCCCGCGCTTATGGCGATATCACGGTGCTGGTCAATAACGCGGCGGTGATGCCGTCAGGCCGCTTGCACGAAACCAGCGTGGCGGATTTTGACCGCTGCGTGGCGGTGAATCTGCGCGGGACGTTTCTGGTCAGCCGCGCCGTGATTCCCGGTATGCTGCGCGTCGGAACGGGTAGCATTATTCACATGTCCAGCGTGACCGGCTTGCTCGGCTTGCCGGGAATTACGGCCTATTCGATGACCAAAGGTGGGCTGGCGGCGCTGGCGCGGGCGATGTCCACCGATTATGCACGGCTGGGAATCCGCGTGAACGTGGTGTCCCCCGGCACGATTGACTCGCCCATGCTCCATGCTTTTGTGGCGGCGCAGTCGCACCCCGAAAAGATTCGCCAAGAGTTTGATGAAATGCACCCCATCGGGCGCGTGGGCAAAATTGATGAAGTCGCCAGCGTGTTTGTGTTCCTCGCTTCGGACGAGTCCAGCTTCGTGACCGGCGCGAACTACACAGTAGACGGCGGCTTGAGCGTGAAAGGCACACAGCCGCAGGATACGCCGGACGCTTGATTGACCCGGCACACTTGTTGTGAGTGTGAGTCCCCTCAGCCATTGAACGGCTGAGGGGGCTAGGGGATGTTTTAGCCGCCGATTTGCGTATAACCCGCGCCCACGCCCACAAGGGCATACGTCAGGCTCAGGTTGCCCGCCGGGATGACCCCGGCGTAGTAGACGATGGCGGAAGCCTGCACCGACTGGTTTTGCACGCTGCTATCCACCGATGTGACCTCGAACGCATAACCGGATTCCGTGATGGCGGGCGACAGTCCCACGCTGCCCAGTTTGGGATACACGCTCACCAGCAGATTCAGCGCGTCGGTGGCATTGTTCACGCCGGTGTTCGCGTACAGGGTGTAGAGTCCGGCGGCGCTGGTGGTCAGGTATAGCTGAAGTGACTCGGCACTGACGGTGCAGTTGGGGTTGGCGGCGCAGTTGGCGACTCCCATCACGCTGCTGCCGTCCTGATACAGCCCGCCGTAGACCAGCCCGCTACCGTCGCTGAAGTTCGTCAGGTAGGCTTGCATGTCTGCCGGAAGCTGCGCGAGGATGGCGCTGATCGCGGCTTTCGCGTTCTCCGGCACGTCGGCGCTGCTGCTTGCGTTTTGCACCCCGGCGTATAAATAGTTGGGGCTGAATCCCAGATACAGGTTGGCGAAATCTGCCATCGCAGCGGCCGCTTCCGCCGAGGAGGTAGGGGCAACGAGCGTTCCCTGTGGCATGCTGGTTAGCAGCGCCGAGAGCGTGCCGACGGCGGCAGGGGTGGGGAAGGCGGTCAGGGTGGCCGCCAGATCGCCAGCGTTGGGGAGCGCGGTCAGCGTGGCTGCCAATTCGCCAGTATTGGGAAGCGCAGTCAGAGTCAGCGCCAAAGCACCATCACCTCCCTGTTGTGATCCGGGGCGGGTGGGACGCGCTCCACCCCCTCCGGGGCGCTGCGCGGTGACGCTCCCGATCATCACCGACAGACTGACGATCAACACCAGCACCAGCAGTCCTACATGCAATTTGCGGTTCATCCTCACTCCTTATAGCGGCTCATCCAATGACCTCAGAATCGCACAGTCGTGTTATCGAATTGTAATCCCATCGTAAAAGGTTTTGTGCGCACAAACGGTAAAGAAAAAGCACGGTCATCGTTCGATGCCGTGCTTTGCGTGCAGATGCGAATGCTGGAGAGGGATTTTAGCTGCTTGCGGCTTGCGGCGGTTCGCCGTACACGCCCGAACTGAACACAAATACCGTGTTCTCAATCTCGCCGTTCAGGTTCGGGGTGCCGCCTTCCGTCCACTCGAACAGCCAGCGGGCATCGCTCACGCTCATGTTCACACAGCCGTGACTGCGGCGGTAGCCGAACAAATCGTGCCAGTACGCCCCATGCAAGCTGATCGAGTCATCGAAGTACATCACCCATGGGACGCTTTGCAGATCATAAGCGTCTGGCGCACCCGCCGCGCCACTCATGCGGTCATTGGGCATCCGCGCCCAGATTTTGAAGCGCCCTTCGTTGGTTTCTGCCCCATCAAGGCCGCTGGCGATGAGCGTGGCGAATACCGGCGTGCCGTCTTCATAGGCGATCAGGGTTTGCTCGTATAAATCCACCGCCACCCAGCGCCCTTCGATGCCTAGCGGCTGCGGGGCGGGCTGAATCTTGGCGACGAACGTCTGCTTCAACCACTGGTTCGGGCCGATCATGTACCAGCGCCAGCCTTCCGAGTCGTAGGCTTCGGCAAAAATGTTCACCATGTCGTAGCGTTCGGTCACATAGCCGCTTTCGGCGCTGCCTTCCTCGCCGGGGCGCAGCGACGCATAGATGCGGGTGGTATCCAGCACCCACGCGAACGGCTGGTTCCATGTGGGCGGCAGCAGCGCGCCGGTGAAATACGACGGCTCGACATATTTCGCGTCCCCACGAGACACCCATTCGCCGCCCTGAATCTGAATCCAGTCGGGGTTGCTGGTGTCAATCGCGGTCACGAAGTTGAACCCCGGCGGAATCTGGCTGGTGACGTTCCCGCCGGGGGCATCGTACTTGTTGATGGCATCCGGCCCCACGCGCCAGAAGCTATACAGGCTGAGGGTGGCACCGTCTTGCTGCACGCGCTCGAAATCCGGTTCGGGGCTGGCTGCCATCAGGTCGAGGCAGGCTTGCGAGGTGGGCTGGTCGGGCGTATAGGTGCATTCAGGCGGCTCGAAGACGGGCTGCGTCTCGCTAGTGGTTGCATCCTGCGCGGCAACCGGAATGGTCAACATCCACAGCAGCAGCGCCGC
>CAIPFY010000192.1 GCA_903864435.1 uncultured Chloroflexota bacterium
AATATTGTGTTTGCTATAAACTGTGCGTAAACTGTGCTACACTGATGAGAAAGTTCTGTAATCGAGGTGCAGCAAATAAATCATGAATACCAAACAAGACACGCTGACTCGGTTACGAAAACGTGCCGAAGCCGTGCTGAATGGTCGTGCCGGTATTGATGGCGCTAAACCTGAAGAATTCGAGGAGACGCTTCACGAACTGAGCGTTTATCAGGCTGAACTGGAAATCCAGTTCGAGGATTTGCAGCACGCCTACCGGTTGGTGGAAGAAGCCGAACGGCAGTATGCCGACCTATTTGATTTCGCCCCTGTGGGGTACGTCGTCACGGATGCCAACGGGGTTATCGTGAATGCCAACCTGACCGCCTGCGCCATGCTCGATGTGGAACGCGGTCATATCCGCAACATCCTTTTCGCGGAATACCTGCTGCCTGCCGACCAAGACATTTATCATTTGCACCGGCGGGCGGTGGTCAATCTGGGTGGTTCGCAAATCTGTCAGGTTCAGATTCGGCGCACCAATGGCGAGGTGTTTCACGCCCAGTTGACCACCCAACAGGCCGATCAACGCACGTCCACCCTGCGGACTGTCCTGACCAATGTCAACGCGCTGAAACAGATGGAACAAGCCCAGCAGGAGGCGTTGGCTCATGCGAAGGACATTAGCCAGTTGCGCGGTCGCCTTTTGACGGTGCTTGCGCATGAGTTTCGCACGCCGCTGTCGGTGATTCTCTCGTCTGCCGAGACGTTAGAACGCTACAGCGACCGGTTGACGGATGAGAAGAAATCGCAACGCTACCGCACCATCTACAACATGGTCTGGTATTTGAACAATATGGTTCAGGACATCCGCAGCATCAGCGTGCACGAGGAGAATGACGTTCCGAGGCTGGCGGCATTTGACATCGTGCTGTTCTTATCGCAAGTGGTTAACGACATGCGGATGATGGCGAAACCGGAACAGATGCTGCTGCTCGAAATACACGCGCCGCATGAAACCGAGATGGTCACATGGGATCAACAGTTGATCCGGCGTGTTCTGATGAACTTGATGAATAATGCGCTGGCGTATTCGCAAAGCGATGTGCAGTGCCGGCTGAACTGTGAAGCGGACACCATCCAGATACAAATTGAAGATCACGGAATAGGCATCCCGTTGAGCGATAAGCCCCATATCTTTGAAGCCTTTTTCCGGGGTAGTAACACGGTGGAAGGGACAGGCGTGGGCATCGGGTTATATATGGTGAAGGGGGCGGTAGTGGCGCACGGCGGCGCCATCCGCTGCGAGTCAAGCCCCGGCGTAGGGACGACCTTTACCCTTGAGCTACCGCGTGAAGTGACCGGATAGCGCGTTAGTCTGCCCCCATGTCCGTGATGACCAGCACAATGCGATCCACATCCTTGACGCGGCGGGCATTCAGCCGCATGGTGCGCCGCCCGATGCCGGGGAAATCGTGGGTGACGGTGTAATCGCGCACGAAGGTTTGCTGGGGGATAACCTCATTGAGCAGTCGGCGCAGGTCTGGAATATCCCACTGTCCGTTACCCAGATCGTATAACATACGCCCCACCGTTTCGGCTTCTGTCACCTGAAACTGCTGATAAAAAGCCTCGTTCGCGGTGAGAACCGTCAACATGCCATCCATCTCCAGCAGGCTGTTTTCCACCGTATCCACCACCTGACGCATATAGTCAGTGGTGCGTTCAGCCTCTTGTTGCGCCTGCTTTTGCAGGGTGACATCGGTAAAGGTGAGCACAAGGCCGTCAATGGCGTTGTTCATCGTCCGGTAGGGGCGAATTTCGGCTTTGTACCAGCGCCAGTTCTGGGTGGCAACTTCCCGTTCACTGGTGACGAGCGTATCCAGCACCTGCGCCGCGTCCTCGATCAGCGCGTCATACACCAGTTGCGAGGTAATTTCCGCCAGTGGTCGCCCGATATCATTTTTGCGCAGGCTGAAAATGGCGGTGGCGGCCTGCGTGTACTCCCGAATGGCAAGGTTCTGGTCAAGGAAAATCACGCCGATTTCGGTGGACTGCAAGAAGTTATACAGCGTATTGTTGGCGTGGGTGAGTTCGAGGTTCTGGCTGGTCAGCTGGGAATTGAGGGTATTCAACTCCTCATTCATGGACTCGAGTTCTTCTTTCGAGGTACGCAGTTCTTCGTTGGTGGTTTGCACTTCCTCATTGGCGGAGCTAATTTCTTCCATTGAGGAGGACAGTTCTTCACTTTTGGCCTGAAGCGCCTGCGTCGCGCTCTGCAAAGCCTGCCGCGCCTGCTGAAGCTCGTCGCGCAGGCGTTTTATCGTCGCGCCTTCGCCCTGATCGGTGCTGGTGGCGGTTTCGCTGTCGGCGCTCAATACTGCCAGTACCGTTGGCTCAAAGATGACGAGTTTGAAACGGCTGCCGAGGATGCTGTCTTGAATGGGCTTTACGATCAGATTGACGGCGTATTCAGCCCCGTTGGATTGCATCCACACCCCGCTGCGGGTGATGGTATTTTCGCTTTCATAGGATTCGTACAGCGCAATGGTCAGGTCGGAGTTCAAGCCCTCCCGCGCCATACTCAGGATGCTGGTTTGCACTTCACCGCCGGGGACGAGGCGCAGGTAGCGGTCAATCTCCCCGTAGGTATAGCGTACATAATAATGCTCATCCACAATCGCGCAGGTGCTGTTGTAGTGCGTGAGCAGCATGGATTTGATGATGTTCAGCTTATGATCGTCTCCCGATGTTTGGGATGTCTGACTGATGCTCATGCGATCCTCCAGATGAGCAGGTAATCTAGCAAACAGGGGTTGATCCAACCGCATCCACTGACGGGCTGCTCCGGCAGACCGGCGGTAAATTTTCTGCTTGCTATCTACAACGGTGAAAATACCAGAGACATCGGGTATGGCCTCGGACGTACCAAGAAACAAAATACCCTCAGCACGCAGCGCAAACTGGAACAGAGCGCGAATGCGTTCTTGCAGTTTCGGCTGAAAATAGATGAGTACATTGCGGCAGCTAATCAGGCTGAGACCGGAAAAGGGCGGGTGGTCAATCAGATTATGTTCGGCCCAGACGATCATGCGGTTGATATGCGTCCGCACATGATAGCCGTCCTCTGTCGCTATGAAATGATCTTTCAGGCGGGCAGGCGTAATCGAGTCCACGATGGACGCAGGATAGGAGCCATCCCGCGCCCGTTGGATCAGTTCGCGGTTCATGTCGGTGGCGAAGATGCGCACTTCCATTTCCGGCATATTCAATTCACGCAGGCATTCGTGAATCATGATGGCGATGGAAATGGCTTCCTCGCCGCTGGCACAACCCGGCACCCACGCCCGAAACACATCATCAATCGAGAGGGTTTTCAACAGCGGCAGCAGCGCGTTCACTTTTAAGGACTCGAACGCATCGGGATCGCGGAAAAAGCTGGTGACGTTGATGAGCAGCCCTTTGACCAACGCCCGCGCTTCCCCCGTCTGCTGCTCCATAATGCCCAGATACTGCGTGACCGATTTCAACTGGTAGACCCCCAGCCGTCGGGCGATCTGGCGGCGCAGGGTACTCAGCTTGTAATCGCCAAAATCAAGATTGGCCTGCCGTTGAAGCTGCAAAACCACCTTTTGCAAATCTTCGCTGGTGATGGATTCGGTCAAATCCTCAAATTCGGATACGGGAAGCAGATCAATCCCGAAATGCGACAGCAGGTAGTTCGGGATCATTTCGGGCGACAGCACCGCATCTGCCAAACCCGCATCGGCTACGCTGAAGGGCATACTGCTCTGGGAAGCCGTTTCCACATCCTGTGCGACGACCACGCCGCCCTGACCCTTGATGAACTGTGCGCCCAGCGTGCCGTCGTGTCCGGCACCGGATAGGATGACCGCTGCGGTTTGTGCGCCGTTGTCCTCCGCCAGCGATTGGAAGAAGCGGCTGATTGTTTCCGGCCAGCCGCCGGCTTCAAGCAGGGGGGTGAGATACAAACACCGCTCTTTGATGTGCAAATCGTACCCTGCGGGCAGGACATAAATGTTATCGGGCAGCACCGGCATGCCATCGCTAATGCGTTGGACGGGAATGCTGGTATAACGCTGGATCAAGTCGTGCAGGATGCTTTCCTGATGGGTTGATAAATGCTGCACGACTACAAACGCCATCCCGCTGCGGGGGGGCAAGGACTCGAAAAAGAGGCGCAACGCTTCCAGCCCGCCCGCCGAAGCGCCCAACCCGATAATCGGGAACGAGTCTGATTTTTCGCTTTCGCTCTTGCTGATCGTGTCATCCACCATAGGACGGTCTTTTCTTCTGTCCCTTGAGGAGGGTTGAACCAATGAAATTCACTGCTTACGGTTCTCAACGGCGTTATGGATTGTGTGTCTCTGCCCGCTTTCCCCTCTCGATTGCAATAGGGGCTTGACGCAAAAATTGCTTATTCATCATAGATGTTATGCTCAGTATATCGTGAATAGCGTGCAAATAGGGGATATTGGTCTTTTCAAGAACCTCACTCCCCCATCCCCTTATCCCCATACATAGGGCAAGGGGGGAGAATGCAAAGACGTGAGAACCTCTTTTTCCCTTCCCCATGTATGGGGTAGGGGCTAGGGGTGGGGACTCTTACTCCCTTCGCCATAAGGCGCAGTGGAAGGGCGGGGTATTTCGGTCAGCGGGGGCGGGTGTGCTATGATGAGGGGAGATCACCGATTGGATGGGGACGACTATGACGAAACTTCGCTTATTCCTGCTGCTGGCGCTCGTGCTTGTCGCCGCCGCCTGTCGCCCGACGGATGTCCCGCCGCCTGCTTCCAGCGCCACCACGCCGGTCGCGGCTTTGCCTGTGAATACCAGCTTTCGCGCGCAGACCGATTTACCCACGCCGGTCGCGCCGGAACTCATCAGCGCCGCCGATGCCGAATACCTGTTGCTGACCAACCTGTACGAACGGCTGTCGCCTTCGGTCGTCAATATTGATGTGATCGAACCCAGCCCGCACGAAGGTGTGACCAGCCACGCCCGCGCTTCCGGTTTCGTCTACGATTCGGACGGTCACATCGTCACCAACGCGCATGTGGTGAACGGGGCGCTGGGCGTGAGCGTGACTTTTAACGATGGCTATGTGGCGGAAGCGCAGGTCATTGGCAGCGATGTGTTCAGCGATCTGGCTGTGATCCGCGTGGATGTGAAACCGGAACGCCTGCTGCCGCTGGTGCTGGGCGATTCGGACACGATTCGCGTGGGGCAGCGGGCGATTGCCATTGGCAACCCGTTCGGCCTCGCCAGTTCGATGACGGTGGGCGTCATCAGCGGGCTAGGGCGGCAGCTGCCTTCAGCAGAATTGATTAGCAATGACATCACGCCCGGTTTCCAGAATCCTTCGATCATTCAAGTGGATGCCGACATCAACCCCGGTAACAGCGGCGGCCCGTTGTTCAACTCGGCGGGGGAGGTTATCGGCGTGAACACCGCCATCCGCACCGAAAGCGGCGTGTTTGAAGGGGTGGGCTTCTCGGTTCCCGTCAACACGCTCAAACGAGTCGCGCCGGAGATTATCGCCAACGGCGCGGTCAACTACGCATGGTTAGGCATCACCAGCATGTCCGCCGATGACGGACTCGGCGTGGCGGCGCTGGCTGAACCGCTGAAACTGTCGGTGACGCAGGGGGTGTTGATTGACACGGTTGCTGCCGAGTCGCCGGCTTCCAAAGCCGGTTTGCGCGGCGGGAACACGCTGCAAACCGTGCGCGACCAGACGTTGTGCGCGGGCGGCGACATCATCGTGGCGGTGAACGGGGTGTTCATCGCCAATATGGACGAACTGATGTCGTATCTGGTGCTGAATGCACACCCCGGCGACACGCTCACGCTGCTGGTGGTGCGCGGCGAAGATACGTTCGAGATTCCGGTGCTGATGGAAGCGCGTCCCACGCAGGGCGCGGTCATTCCCGATACCTGCGGGGGATGAAATCCCCTATTCCCCAACCCCTTTCCCCATACATGGAGAAAGGGGAGAAATGCGGGATGCGGGGGGTAGGTTCTTATCCGTATATGGATGTGAAGGAGATGGCCTCATGAGCGATGTGGTGATTGTTTCGGCGGTACGCACCCCGCTGGGGCGGCGCGGCGGCTGGCTGCGCGATGTGCATCCGGTGCGGTTGGGCGCGGTGGCGCTGCAAGCGGCGCTGGCGCGTGCCGGACTCGATGCGGCGCAGACCGACCATGTGTTGATGGGCTGCGTCAGCCAGATCGGTGAGCAGACGTTCAACCTCGCCCGTAATGTGGTGCTGGAGGCCGGTCTGCCCATCGAAACCGCTGCGACCACGCTCGATTTCCAGTGCGGTAGCAGCCAGCAGGCCGTTCATCTGGCGGCGGGGATGATCCTCAGCGGGCAGGCCGAGATTGTGGTGGCCGGCGGCGTGGAGAGCATGACCCGTGTGCCGATGGGATCGAGTCTGGCGGGCGGCGCACCCTTCACCGACAAGATTATGGACGAGTACCAGATGATCCCGCAGGGGATGGCTTCGGACGAAATTGCGAAAAAGTGGAACATCACCCGCGAGGCGATTGACCAGATCAGCTATCAAAGCCATCTGAAAGCGGCGTCGGCGCAGGCCAGCGGCGCGTTTGCCGCCGAGATCGTCCCGGTCGAAGGGCTGGACGAGGCCGGACAACCGCTGCTGGTTGACCGCGATCAGGGTGTGCGCCCGAATGTGTCGTTGGACAAAATGGCGACGCTGCAAGCGGCTTTCAACGCCGACGGCATCACGACTGCCGGTAACAGCAGCCAGATCAGCGACGGGGCGGCGGCGCTGGTGTTGATGAGCGCCGAAAAAGCGGCGGCGTTGGGCTTGAAACCCCGCGCCCGTCTGGTTTCGATGGTGACAGTCGGTTCTGATCCGCACTTGATGTTGACGGGGCCGTTGGGCGCGACGCGCAAGGCGCTGGCGCGGGCTGGCCTGACGCTCGACCAGATTGATCTGTTCGAGGTGAACGAAGCCTTTGCGACGGTGATTGCCATGTGGGAGCGCGAAATCGGCGCGGACATGACGCGGGTCAACATACACGGCGGCGCGGTGGCGATGGGGCATCCATTAGGCGCGTCCGGGGCGCGGCTGATGACCACGCTGCTGCATGCGCTGGAACGGCAGGACAAACGCTACGGCCTGCAAACCATGTGCTGCGGCGGCGGCATGGGTACGGGGACGATCATCGAACGGGTGTGAAACCTCACCCCGCTGCACTCATTTAGCGGCGGGGTGAAGTCGGCAGTTGCAGGTTACAGCGAGGCGATTTTGGCTGCCACGCGAATCTGTTTGGGGAAAGCCGGCAGGAAGTCCAGCAGGCGGGTATAGCGCCCGCCTGCGTATTCGCTCAGGTAGCGGCGCAGCACGCTCACCATGCCCGGTAGCACAACCATCCCCTGTGTTTTGCGTTCCATCAACACATAGGCGTTGGCTTCGGCTTTGCTGACATGCTCCTCCAGATACAGCGCGGACGCGCCGGCGACGAACAGCGAGGTGAACTGCTCCTGCCATGTGGAGTAACGCGCCCGGAACTGGTCGCTGACGGGCAGCGTGGTTGTGGTCAGCGGGGCGATGGCCTCCGCATTTTCGCGCAGGAAGCGGTGCATGAGCAGCCGCCCGTATTGCGACAGCGCCGTGCGCGAGATATAGGCCGCGTCCTCATCGAACGGCCATGGGGCGCTGTCCCCCCATGCGAGGCGCGGCGGCGCGATGCA
>CAIPFY010000193.1 GCA_903864435.1 uncultured Chloroflexota bacterium
CACTTCATGCACGCGGATGAGCAGCAAAAACCAACTTTTGTAGTTCCGCAAATTGGCGTAGTACCCGAAATGTCGCGCCGTCTCGCTGATTTGGTACTTGTAGAAGCCTGACCGTTCCTCACTCGCTTTAGCCCCATCATGGCGAATCCGAGTACCAGCGGAATGATTTCTGAGCGCCTGTTGGATGGCGTTCGCAATGGTGCCCACTTCTTGCTGAGCAACATCCCACAGCTTCTCGGAATAGGCTTGAACGGTTGTGAGGGCTTTTTCAGTGGTCAGCCCTTCAGCATATTCAATTTTGTTGACGGCAGCATGGATGATGGACTGAATCGTGAGTTGCTCGTCAATCACTTCCTCTGACAAGCTGAGAACATTCAGGAAGGTTCGCTTTTGCATCGAGCCAAACAGGGCGATCAGGGGCATCAGATCGCCCGCGTCGGCTTTTTCCAGCGCCTCAATATAGTCAATCCGTGTGCGATCTACATCGCCGTCATCGTTCGAGATGGTCAGCGGAAACCAACCCGATTTGATGAACACCAAGGAGGCCAGATTACGAGCGACGCGCCCGTTTCCATCCTGAAAAGGATGAATCTGGGTGAAGCGATGGTGCAGCCAAGCCGCTTCCACTTCTGGACTCACATGCCGGTTTTCATGCTCATGGTGCCACAGCATCAACTGATCCATTTGAGACGCCACCTGTTCCGGCGGACAATACGCATGTACCGTCCCATCAGGGCGTAACGGATTATTCGGGATGTGTTTCCAGTCGCCGCGTATCAACGATACGGTGCCGACATTTCCAAATGGATCGAGCGCCTGTGTATGTGTCTGGTTGCGCGTGAGCAGTTGATGGATTTGCTTGATGAACGACGTGGATAAAGGGCGCTGCGACCCCACGAAATCAAATACTTGGTCAGTCGCTTTTTGCTGATCCCGAATCAAAGCTACCACTTCCGCTGCCGGACGATCAGTTCGACCATGAGGGATGAGCGCCTCATCAATGCCTCGTTCAATCAACAGCATCGTGATGCCGCGATCAATGGAATACAGACGTTCGATCACCCCTGTCTCAATGGCGATTTTGCGGCGCAACCGTTCCAGAAACATCTGATAGCTCCGGGTGTTCTCTAGCCGTTGGCGCTGTTTGTTCCAGATGTCGGCAAATCCTTTCAGACCATTGTGGCGATAGCCTAGTAAGCCGTCTGAAAGATCATTGATCGGTTGCCATTCGCTCATTCTGCTGCACCTTACCAAGCTCAGGGTTTGAAACTGCGCGTTTCAACGGGATTATAGCATCGGCATTCCCCGATCACTTCCGTAACGGATTACGTGCTACAGCCCGAATAGCGCACTCAACCATAACGCAGCCGCAGCCGCGATTTGCGCTGAAGGGCATCCACCGGACGGGCATAGCGCAGCGTCGTGGCGGCCTGCTGGTGTCCGGCCTGCGCCTGCACATCCGCCAGTGGCGCACCGGTGGTGAGGGCTTCCGTGATGAATGTCCGTCGCGCCGTATGCGGTGAGAACTCGATTCCGGTGGCCTGCTCGGTGGCCTTGACCACCCGGTACACGGTCTGCGCATCGGTCGGGGCATCCGCACCCAACTTGTCACCCTTCGCCATTGAAGGGAACACGTACTCCCGATCCTCACCGAGCGCCAGCCGCCAGTCCCGCAGCGCCTCTACCGCCCACTCACCGGCCAACACCACATCCCGTTCCACATCGCCCTTACCATGCCGGATATGAATCAAGCCATCATCCAAGTTAATGTCCTTCCAGCGCAGCGCCGCAGACCGGCTAGAAATAGTACCGCCATCAGCGCCCGGTTGCGCCGGTGCAACCGCGTCCCCTCCGTCCATACCCGCAGCACCTTGTCGGCCTGTGCCGGGGTGAGCGC
>CAIPFY010000194.1 GCA_903864435.1 uncultured Chloroflexota bacterium
CAAGACACTAGCATATCCCCTTTAACCTGTTTAATCCTGTACCGCAGCGTTCGGAACTGGTGAGGTATTCCGAAGTGCCTATATATTTGTCCCTAACGTAGCCTTGCGGCTGATTCGGGTAAGCATTGGGCTGTTAAAAGTCCCCACCTTTAGGTGCGGGGTTGCTTACTGGGTCAGGTGCTGAACTCATATCCCCTCCTAGCCTCGATTATACGCATCCCGTCCTATCGCGCACAGGGGGCAGGTTGTACTACGCGCCTGTTTGGTCTGCGGCCATATCCGCGAACAGGCTTTTTAGGGCGGGATAGGCGGCGCGAAAATGCCTGTACTGCCGATCATAGTGGGCGTGTCGGGCGCTGTCGGGTTGAATAACGGCGGTCTGCTGTGCAGAGTCGGCTAGGGCAAAGTTCGGCGCTGCGCCATCTGCCACCCGCGCCGCCAGCACCGCCCCGCGCAGTCCCACGTTGGCGGCATCCGGCGCGATGCTCACTTCCACGCCAGTGATGTCTGCGATCATCTGGCACCAGCCCGCCGAGCGTGTGCCGCCGCCCGTTAGCACCAGATGTGCGATAGGCGTGTTCAACAGGCTGTCGAGCGCATGGCGGTACGCGAAGGCCACCCCTTCCAGCACCGCCCGTACCAGATCAGGTTGCGTGTGGCGCGGTTCGAGGCCGATGAATGCACCGCGTGCAAAAGGATCGCTAAACGGGGAGCGTTCGCCGTTCAAATAGGGCAGGTACAGCAGGCGTGCCGGCGGTTGAGCCAGCGCCGCGTCAATCATCGCCGCATGGCTGTCCGCGCCAAATAAGCCCTTCGCCCAGTCGAAGTTGCCGGCGGCGGTCAGCAGCGGCGCGACGCAGATGAAGCGTTCCGGCTGCGGGTGCGCCAGTGTGAACACGCCACTTTCAGGCAGGGCGCGGTGATCGGCGGTGAACGCCACCCACCCACTCGTCCCGATATACGCATACGGATAGCCGGGGACGCCGCTACCCGCGCCCAGTGTAGCTGCACCTGCATCCCCCGGCGCGAGGTACACCGGAATGCCGGGGCGCACCTGCCACGCGGCAGCAGGCTGCGGCAGCACAGCGCTGATTTGCGAACCGCCGGAACGCAGGTTGGCGAACAGTCGCCCCGCGCTGGCAATTCCGCAGCGTGCCAGATCGTCCGCGCTCAGCCACGCCCGCGTGCTGATGTCCATCAAGCCGGTGGTGGAAGCAGTGGTGGTATCCGATGTGGCTTTTCCGGTCAGCCGGAACGCGATGGCATCTGCCGCGCCCACCAGCAGATGCGCCGCCCGTTCCAGTGTTTGCGGCTCATGTGCCATTAGCCAGCGCAGTTTGGCAATCAGGCTACCGGCCTCTTGATCGTTTCCGGTCAGTTGTCGCAGCGTTTCCGGTTCGACGGCGGCTTGCAGCGCGGCGGCTTCGGCATGTGCGCGGCTGTCGCTGTACAGGATGACCGGACGCACCGGCTCACCGCTGGCATCCAGCAGAATCACGTTCTGCATTTGTCCGGTGATGACGATGGCCTCCGCGTCGGTGGGGTTTAGCTCACGCGCAGCATCGGCGGCAGCTTGCCACCAGTCGCGGACATCCTGCTCCACCACGCCACCTTCGGCGGTCTGCGTGGGGTAATCGCGGTAGGCGCTGCGGAGTACCTGTCCATTCGCTTCCATCAACGCGGCTTTTGTTCCGGTGGTGCCGATGTCCAGTGCCAGCCAGAGGGTCATCAAAAAACGGCGCGAGATACCCCCACCTTTAGGTGCGGGAAGGGATAGCGCCTAATCCTTTCGTATAGCAGTACCCATCGGAATGATGGATAGTCTTGATATGTTTGTGCGATACGGTTACTTTTCCAGTGGCAGTTGTGATGTCGAAACTGCCTGTTGCGCGG
>CAIPFY010000195.1 GCA_903864435.1 uncultured Chloroflexota bacterium
AGCAAACCTCGGAACGCGCCAAGTCGGTCGCGCAGGCTTCGCAGCAGTCGGTGAGTGTGTCGCGCAGCGGACAGGATACTGTCACCGACACCGTGCGCCGCATGGATACACTGCGTAAGCAGGTGGACAATATCGCCGAGAACATCCTCATGCTCTCGGAACGCACGCAGCAAATCGGCGAGATCATTGATACGGTGAACGGGCTGGCAGAACAATCGAAACTACTGGCGCTGAATGCCAGCATCGAAGCGGCCCGCGCTGGTGAGGAAGGCAAGGGGTTCGCGGTGGTGGCGATGGAAGTGCGCCAACTGGCGGAACAATCCCGCGAGGCAACCAGCCGTGTGCGGCAAATCCTGAGCGAAATCCAGCAGGCAACCAACAGCGCCGTGATGGTAACGGAAGAAGGCAGCAAGGAAGCCGAAAGCGGCATGAAGATGGCGGAAAATGCCGGGCAGGTGATCCGCAACCTCACTTCGACCATCGAAGAAGCGGCGCAGGCGGCTTCGCAGATTGCCGCCAGCACCAGCCAGCAGAGCAACGGCATGAACCAGTTGGCTGCCGCTATGAGCCAGATCAAGCAGGCGGCCACACAAACCGCGTCCAGCACCCGCCAGACCGAAGTGAGCATCCGCGAACTGAACGAGATGGCGAAACGGCTGGAGCATGTGGTGAAAGGCTACACCATTTAGCCCGTCCTGCGCTCAACGTCACAACCTCACCCCGCAGTCCGCTAAGGGCTGGCGGGGTGAGTTGTTTAGAACGGTTGCCGTTAGGGGGGTTGCTCCACGCGCACGCCGCGCCGCAGGCCATAGGCCGCCACCCAGTCGGCAATCGTGATGCGTTCGACGGCGCTGAAGTCGGCGGAGACAGAGACGATCAGCGCCGTTCCGGCGGGGAGCGTTGCGGCTTGCTGCGCGATGCGGTCAGCTTCCCACAGGCCGGGGCGGGTGTTCGCCAGCCCTTCGCGGCTGTGCTGCACGCTGACGATCACCCCTTGCAGCAGCATCAGGCCGATGAATAGCGGTGCGCTCCGGCGCAGTCCTCCGGCGGATAGGGGGCGCGTGATGAGCAGCACAATCGCCGGTAGCGCGGTCAGATAGCGGACATACAGCGGGGCGGCTGCCCAGATGACCCCACCGGCAAGGGTGGTCAGCAGCAACATGAGGAGCAGCAGCACAGAATCCGGCTGTCGCCAGCGGCGCAGGCACAGGAAACACCCTGCGAGAAAGGGCACGAGGAAGGCCAGCGGCAGCAGCGGTTGGCTACTCAACCAGAAGGGCGAAATGTCCGGCTGACCGATCCATGCCAGCAGCGAACGCAGCGCGTTCTGCCAGACATTCGGCGGCAGGCGCACCCCTTCCAGATTGCCCGTCAGGGGCAGGCCGCCCGTGAGCAGCGGAGCGAAACGCGGCAGGCTGATGAGGACGAACGGCGCGGCTAGATCGAAGGCGGCACGCACAACGATTCGCCAGTTCCAGCGGCGGGACAGGGCGGTGTGCAGCAGGTAGAGGCCGAACAGGAGGATGAGCAGGCGCGACCCGTGATAGAACCCCTGCGCCACTCCCGCCAGCAGCCCCGCCAGCAGCAGCGAATCGCGGCGGGGAACAGGCGGCGCGAGAGCGATTTTGAGTGCGGTCAGCGCCATCATCGCCAGCAGCGGATCGCAAATGTTGTACAGCGCCAACTGGCTGAAATGGACATGCGCCGGATACACCGCGACCACAGCGGCAGCCATCCAGCCGGTTTTGCGCCCCCACCACACATCCCCCAACCGAGCCGCAGCGGGGATAGTCAGCACGCCCGCCGCCAGCGCGATCAGGCGCATGGCGAAACGGGTTTGCCCCCACAACGCCATGCTGCCCGCCATCAACCACGAAAAAGCGGCGGGGTTGCCGTTGTGCGCCGGGGCGAAAATCGGGATGGGGGTGAAGTGCAGCAGGTCAGAGGCGCGGGCAGCAAAGCCGATTTCGTCAATCACCAGCGGAAGTTGCGCGAGATGGTGCAACCGTAGGCCGAAACCGAGCAGCGTGAAGGCCACGATGACTCCGGCGCGGCGGGAAAACGTCCGGCGGCGAACGCGGGGAGTCCATCGGGCGAGGCTGAGGACAGGCAGCAGAATGCCCAACCACAGCGCGATCTGAAGGCCGTAAGCCGGCCATGCGTAGCGCGTAACGGTGGGGGTGTAAATGCCGTCGGCGTTCAGACGCGCCCAATCGCCGGGGAGCATGGGCGGCAGCACCGTGAGCAGCGTCAGGCCGAGACTGCACACCAGCGCGAGTCCCCAGCGCAGCGGGCGGGACTCCAGCGCGAGACTCATATCCGGTCGCGGGGGCCAAAAATCGGCGGCGGCGGCGCGGGCTGCGTGAGGCTGGCGATCAACGGCGCGAGCGTATACGCGAGGAAGGCCAGCAGCGTGATAATCAGCACCAGCATGTAAAAGAGGCGGGCGAACGTCCAGTAAGGCGCGGGCGTATCCCGGTTCTCTGTAACCGGTTCAGGATCGTCATCCTGCGCGTAGCCGTCCGGCGGCGGGACATCATCCCATGCGGCGTTCTGCTGTCGCAGGCGAATCAGCGGCAGCACCCGCAGGGGCGGCGGGTCGGGCGGGGGGGGAAGGGGCGGTTGGTCATCCATGTGCAGATGATCTCATACGCCTGCCCGCATCAGGAGGATGGTTTGCAGGGTGAAATACGCACCGAGCGCAACCGAGCCAACGCCTGCGCCCAGCCACATCAGGCCGGCGACGAGGAAGCGCCCGCCTTCGCTGATGGCGCGGCGGCGTTCAGCACTCTGGCGAAAGGCGGGGTCGGCGGTGCTGGTCTGGATCGCCAGCCAACCGCTGCGGGCGAACGGCCACCCCCGGCGCAGGGCGCTAAAGGCGAACGCGAGGAATCCCGCGCCGAACGCACCGTTGAGCATAATCGCAATCATGAAGCCCCCGCCCCGCTTTCGAGCATAATCGTCACCGGCCCGTCGTTGTGGATGGCGACCTGCATCATCGCGCCGAACACGCCCATTTGTACGGCGGAAACGCCCTCGTCGCGCAGCGTTTGAGCGAAACGTTCCACCAGCGGCGCGGCTAGTTCGGGACGGGCGGCCTCGGTGAAGGCCGGGCGGCGTCCCCGGCGTGTGTCGGCGTAGAGCGTGAACTGCGACACGACTAGCACCCCACCGCCACAGTCCAGCAGCGAACGGTTCATCTTGCCGGCCTCATCCTCAAACACGCGCAAATGGACGGTTTTACGCGCCAGCGCATCAGCATCGGCGGGGGTGTCGGTGTGGGTGACGCCCACCAGCGCGACATAGCCGCGCCCGACTTCGCCCACGATTTGCCCGTCAACGGTGACGCTGCCGCTGGAAACCCGCTGTAACAGTACGCGCATACTGGCTTACACCCGGTTCGGCGTGGGCGGTTCGACAAAACGTTGTTCTTCCGCCCCGCGCAGGTTGTCGAAATGGTCACGCCAGTGATACAGGAAAAACTCCTGTACGGCCTGTTCGACGGTCAAATACTGACCGACGGCGGGATCATAAACCCGCTGGCTGTAGCGCCCTATCGGCAGGCGCTGGATATAGTCGGTGACGGTGTGTTCGCCTTTTTCCAGCCCTTTGAGCGTGGTTTCCAGCACGCGCTGTTTCAAAATGCGGCTCATGACATCGTTGAACTGGTTGAACAGGGCTTCGGGCAGCGGCAGGCTGATGCCCAACGCGCCTAACTGCACCTGCCACAGCGATAATTTGTCCATTATCTGCAAATGACCGAGCATCGCCGCCAGCGTCCAGCCGTTGTAGCGCGGGATGTACCACTGATCGGCGGGGACAGCGCGGGCAAAGGCGATCACTGCCTGCCGGACGCTGCGAATGTCGGCGATCACGGCTTGACGATCCGTGTCGCTGTCGAGATAGCGGTATTCACGTTTGAGTGGAATGACCATATAGACGGTCTCCTGTTAGTTAGGTTGAAGTGTAGCGGGGATACCCGCGCAGGACAATACAAGATGCCCTGCTGTCCGGTGCGATCGTCGGTTGGGGAATGGAAAAATCCCCCTCAACCGGACGGTGGTTGAGGGGAGTGGTTGTCTTAGGACGGCGAAAAAGCCGTTAGCGGTTGAACCATTTGCGGAAGCGCAAATCCTGCCACGTTTTGCCTTCGGTGTAACGTTCGGGATGGAGTACCTTCGGGCGCGGGTCTTCGGCTTCGTCCAGCTGAAGCACCATCCACTTCGGATAGGGCGTTCCGGGGTTGGAAGCCGTATCCAATTCCTGCATGTCCTCGTCGGTCAGTTTCAGGTCGGCGGCTTTCAGGTTATCCAGCAGATGTTCGTTGGTACGGCCTGCCACTATCACGCTGCTCACCGGACGCTGCGCCAGCGCCCACCCAATCGCCACCGTCACCGGGCTGACATTGTGACGCGCTGCAATCGCCTTCACCGCGTCAATCACGCGGTAGCCGAAATCATCATCAAACGGGACAAAACGGTTGGCATCGCCGAAGCGCGTGCCTTTGGGGGGCGGGTTGCTGCGGTCATATTTGCCACTCAGGAAGCCGCCCGCCAGCGCACTCCAGACGAGAATACCCATGCCGGTGTATTCGCTGAAGGCGAACCAGTCATGTTCCAGATCGCGCCCGACGAGGCTGTAATACATCTGTGCCGAAACATACGGCTCCAGCCCCATCTGCTTTTGCGTCCCCAGCGCGGTAGCCGCCTGCCACGCCATGTAGTTGCTCAGGCCGATGTAGCGCACTTTCCCCTGCCGCACCAGATCGTCCAGCGTGCGCAGGGTTTCTTCCAACGGGGTGTTGCTGTCCCAACCGTGAATCTGATACAGGTCAATATAATCGGTTTGCAGGCGCTTCAGGCTGCTTTCCACGCCGCGCAGGATGTTCACGCGCTGCGCCCCGCTGCGGTTGAAGTTATCGCTCATCGGCAAGCGGCATTTGGTGGCGATGACCAGTTCTTCGCGCATCCCTTTGATAGCGTTGCCCACCAGCGTTTCGCTTTCGCCCCGGCTGTACACATCGGCGGTGTCAATGAAGTTCACGCCATGATCGAGCGCGAATTTCACCATGCTGTTCGTGGCGTCCTGCTCCAGCCGGCCAATATTCGCCGCCTGCCCGAACTGCATTGTCCCCAACGATAGGGCGCTGACGATCAGACCTGTATTGCCTAAACGACGGTATATCATGAGAATCTTCCTCCACGCGGTCTTGAACACATCTCTCCATTAAGCGTACCGCTGCTAGAGTGATGGAGCAACCACGCCGGCTTCCGTCAGGTTGATTCGCTGCGCATCGAGCCGTGCCAGGGCATCGCCCAACGTTCGATCAGGCTGATGAGCAGGTAGAACCCGATCCCGATCAGGCAGGCCACCAGAATCCCTGCCCACGCCGACGGGAAGCGGAACAGGATGACCTCGTTCAGAATCCACACGCCGAGCGCGGCACGTTGCCCGCCGAAATAGCCCGCGACCACCGTCCCGATCACCGAGAGAGTCGCGCCGGTTTTGAGCGCGTTGAAAAAGTAGGGCAGCATATTGGGCAGGCGCAGTTTATGAAAGATCGTCCACTCGCCCGCGCCGTAAGAATGCACCAGTTCCAGCGCCGAAGCATCTACCAGCGTCAGGCCGCGCACCACATTGATGATGACCGGATAGTACACCAGCGTGACCACGATCATCATTTTGGAGAGGGGGTTGATCGAGCCGAACCAGTTGTTCATGATGGGCGCGAAAACCAGCGTCGGCACCGCGTTCAGGCCGATGGCGAAGGGAATGAGCGCCCGCCCGACGATGTTCCAGCGCGCCGCCAGAAATCCGGCAGTGGTGGCGAGGAGCGTACCGAGGATCAGCCCTCCGGCGGCCTCGAACACCGCCATGCGGGTCGAAATCGCCAGCGCGTCCGCGTTAGCGAGGAAGGCTTTCCAGATGGTACTGGGCGCAGGCAGCAAAAACTGCTGGATGTTGAACAGGCGCGTGAACCCTTCCCATGATGCCAGCAGCAGGACGATAACCACCAGCGGCGGGAGAATGTTCTGTAGCCGGCTTTTGAATTGCAACCGCCCGCTAGTGGCGGGTTTCAGGGCTTGAACTTGTTCCGTCATGCGCGTTCCTTTGACTTTTCAGGACGGCGCTGGTAATTCCGCAGCGCCAGCACCTCGGCTAACTGAGCCAGCAAAAACGTGATGATGCCGAGCGCGGCGACGATGAAAATACACGCCCACAGTTTAGCAGGGCCGGTGCTGTAATACTGGGCGAAGGTGAGTACCAGACTGCCCAACCCCTCGGTGATGCCGGACGGCAGTTCCCCGACAATCGCGCCGATGATGCTGGCGGTGGCAGCGATTTTGAACCCCACGAACAGATAGGGCAGCGAAGCCGGCAACCGCAGTTTGAACATAATCTCGGTGGACGATGCGCCATACGAGCGCATCAGTTCCAGCATTTCCGGGCGAAAGCCTTTTAACCCGCGCAGCGCCGAAATCGTGACCGGAAAGAAGCTCAGGTAGGCCGAAATGATGGCTATCGAGAACCAGCCCGCCCGCAACCAGATCACCACCATCGGCGCGATCACCAGAATCGGGATGGTCTGCGAGGCGACGATAAATGGCACGAAAGCGCGGTTTAACAGGCGCGAATAAGTCAGCACCACCGCGATCAGCAGCCCCAGACTGCACCCCAGTGCGAAACCCACCAGCGCCACCCGGAAGGTGAACAAGGCGCGTTCGACCAGCACTTGAACCAGCGGCGGGCCGTTGCGCTGTGCCGGACGCCCCAACGCGCCGATAATGTCCCACAGGTGCGGCATGTTCAGGTCATTGGCGAACTGGAATTTCAGCGGCGGCTTCCATGTGGTCTGGACAGTTTGCCCCAGAATCACGGTGTCAATTTTGAGTACCTGCCCGCCGATCAGTTTAGTGGCTTCCCAACCCACCATAATCATCACCATAAAGACGATTAGTGGCATCCAGTGCTGGATGAACTGGCGCGGGCCGAAACGCGGCAGGGTGGCGGCTTTGGAGGGTGCGGCATAAGTAGTCAAAAGTTATTCCCTGATTTCTTGGCGCTGAAGCAGGCGCGAATACTGGGCGGACAGCCGCCGCTGAAGGCTGGGCTTGGTACGCAGCGCGGACTGCGGTTGCATCTGGGCGGTGATGAGCGCGGCAGCGGACGCGCATTCGCTGGCGTTCGCTGGAACTTGCGCCTCGTGCTGCGGGGCGGCGAGCAGGCTGGGGCCGAAAAAGACGCCGCTGGTTCCGGTCTGCTGCGGCTGTCGCCAGTTCGCAAAGGCCAGATACACATCATTTTCGCCAGCGCGGGTGCGTGCCAGATGCCAGTGAATCTCGTCGGAAGCAGTCCCCGTGAAAGATTGCCGGTAGACGGGGCGCGGTTCGGTCAGCGCCGCGCTGACGCACACCATATCGCACCCTAGAATCGCCAGACAACGAGCCGGTTCCGCGAACAGCAAGTCGGTTCCGGTCAGCAGCCCGATTCGCCCGATGGGTACATCCACCCACACCAGCCGATCTCCAGCAGTCGCCCATATCCGATCACGTTCGCTCAGGTGCGTTTTGCGGTAATGAGCGCATACGCCCTGCGGCCCCACCAGCACCAGCGAGTTATACAGCGATTGCCGATCCGATTCGATCAGGCCGGCCACCAGATAGCACCCGCGCTGTTCGCACCAGCGGGTGAGCGCGGCGACACTGGAGCCTTCCAGCGATTCGGCATTCTCCCGCGCCTGTTCTTCCGTTTGTGGCGAACCGCAGAAGCTGAGTTCCGGCAGCACGAACAGCGCGGGCGCGTCTGTCGGCAGCAGAGCATCCAGCGCCGCCAGCCGTTCGAGGACGGGCAGCGGGCGCTCATACTCAACGGTTATGGCCTGAAACGGCAACCCTTCCGGCAGCGGGTGCGCGAACTGCGCCTGCATCTGCCGCGCATCCCACAAATAACGGTTGAGCGACAGCGGCGCGTATAATTCCGGTCGGCGCTGCTGGACGGCGGCCTCGTCAACGCCTAGACGGTGGCGACGGGGATCGTCCAAATCAATCGTCCCCATCACAATTTCGTCGTGGTTCTGTTTGCCCGCGCAGGCTTGAATCGTGCCGTTCGGGTTCAGCACCGCCGAACCGCCCGAAAAATTGCCGCTGCCTTCGCTGCCCCAACGGTTGGCGCACACGGCGGGCAGGCCGTTGTCGAACGCCCGCATCATCCACAGCGGCGCAGGGCAGACTTCCTCCACCCAACCGACGGGCATGAGCAGCACGTCCGCACCGCTGCCGGCCAGCAAGCCGCCCGATTCGGGGTAGTTGGCATCCATACAAATGAGGATACCCAACCGCCCTAACGGGGTCGCCCATGTCTGAAAGCCGAGATCACCATCGGCAGCCCACAGCGGATCGGACAGGTAAGCGTGGACTTTGCGGTGAACGCCAAGCACGCCATCCGGCCCCACCAGCGCGGCGCTGTTGTAGTACAGGTGGGTATCGGGGTCGGCTTCGCCCATGCCAATCACAAGGTATACATCCAGTTCACGGGCGAGGCGGGTGAAAAAGTCGGTGGTGTCGCCGGGGATGGTTTCGACATACGGGGCAATGTGTTCGCGGTCACGCCAGAACAGGCCGATGGTCGCCATCTCCGGCATGACGATCAGCCGCGCACCCTGCGCCGCCGCCTGCCGCACCAACTGTTCCAGCCGCGCACCATTCCGGTCTTTTTCGCCATGTTCCGGCTCAAACTGGATTGCCGCCGCCCGGTACTGCCGTTGTGGGTTCATCACTGCCCTGTCACCATTGGTTTCGCACACGCGGAATGCCCCATTCGGGGGTAGAAATTTACGAAGGGCGACCCGATGGATCGCCCCCAAGTGAACTATTGCTCAATCACACCTCACACCCCGAAAGACTCGCGCCCTTCAGGGTGAGCAGCGTCCGATGCGGTTTATTCGCCGCCCGGATTCAGGGTGACTTCCATCTTCTTGAAGTCCAAGCCCTTCACATCCAGCCCTTCGGCTTCCAGATTGGCGACGGCCTGTTCCACGATGTCGGTACGGAACACGGCGGGGTCGGGATCAGCCGTAATCAGGCTGTAGGTCTTGGCGATTTCGACGGTCTGATTGTATTCTTCGCCGGTGTTCAGGATGCCGATGCCGTTCGGAGCCGGCCACAGCAGGTTGTTGATTTCGTTCATCATCCACAGCTGATGGCTTTCGCCCAGCGCGGTACCCGCATCCAACACGATTCCCACGCAATCTTCGGCGTTGTCACGGCAGTAAATCCAGCCCTTCAGGGTGGCCTGCACGAAGGCCAGCGCGGTGGCTTCGTTGCCGTCTTCCGCCAGCCACGATTCGCGGGCGAAGATGTTGTCCTGAAGCGTGTTGATGCCGTAGTCGCGCACCGAAATCACGTTCAGATCGTCAATCGTGTACAGTTCGCCGGTGTCCGGGTTGACGGTTTCCAGCAGTTGGGCAAATTCGTTGTAAATGGTGGCCTGCGCGACTTCGACTTCGCCGTTAATCAACTGCGACATATCGAAACCCTGCTTGACGATGGTCACGTCTTTGTCGGGGTCAATGTTGAACTGGCGCAGCAGGGCGAACTCTTCCATTTCGTTGCCACCCAGCCACGACCCGATGTTATGACCGCGCAGGTCTTCCGGCGAGGTGATGCCAGCCGACTTGAACGACACCAGCAGCGTAGGCGGAACCTGATTGACGCGAGCGATGCTCACGAAGTCCGCGCCACCTTCACGGGCAGCCAGCGTGGTGACGAACGGGCGCACGCCGAATTCGGCTTCGCCAGCGGCCACGATCTGATCGGCAGAGATGTCCGGGCCGCCGGGGGTGATTTCCACTTCCAGACCGGCATCGGCATAGTAGCCCATCGCGTCCGCCGCGTAGTAACCGGCGAACTGCGCCTGCGCCACCCACTGCAAAACGACGCGCACTTTGGTCAGGTCTTGCGCCTGTGCCACTGGCGCAGCCACCACCAGCACCATCAGCATAAGCAGAGCAAAAGCCAAAGACACTTTCCTATTCATCGTACTCTCCCTTGATCTCCACATCCGTTGCGTATTTTTTTGCACAAACAGGAGCATTGGCTGCCCCTGCTCATCCACCTCTGAAAACTGCACGATTTCACATATCCAGAAACATGAAATCTTCCGTGCTGGCCTTGCTGGACACTTCCTGCCCGACGCTTTTCAGGAAGGCCGCCGCCGCACGACAGGCTTCCGGCGTGAAGCGATAGGCGGGGCCAGCCACCCCTAACGCCGCAATCACCGGCGCGTCGTTGTTCGCCAGCCGTTTGACCGGCACCGCGATGGCGTTGATGTTTTCGTCCAGTTCGCCGATGCTCATGGCGTAGCCCTGCGCTTTAATCTCAGCAAGGTGCTGCTTGAACGCGCTGGCGTCGGCAATGGTGTTGGTGGTGTAATGGGTGAGCGGGTACTTCTCGATGAGCTTGTCCTGCTCATCCGGGGGGAGATAGGCGGCCAGCGCCTTCCCTGCCGAGGAACAGAAATAGGGCGTTCTACGTCCCTGCCAGCCGGCATACTGAATGAGATGTGGCCCGCAGACCTGTTCCAGATTCAACAAATCACCACCAATCAACACGCCCAGATAAGCCGTCTCGCGGATGTTCTCCGCGATATGGTAGAGATATGGCTGGATGGAGCGTGCCAGACTGCGGCTTTGCAGCAGCGTACCGCCCAATTCCACCAGCCGGATGCCCAACCGGTACTTGCGCGATGCGGGGTCTTGTTCCAGCACCCCCCACTTTTTGAGCGAAGCGGCAAGGTGGTGGGTGGTGCTGGTGTTCAGCCCCAACCGTTCGCTCAACTCACTGACGCCGAACATGCGGTCATCAATGGAAAAGGCGAACAGGATTTGCATGGCGCGGTCTATTGATTTGATGTCCATATACAGTCGCTCATCCCCACACAAACTACTCGATGTGTGAAGGGGATTGTACCGTATATTGCTGCTGAGTACTGTAACCCAGAAATAGTGTATATCGCTATTGAAAATCGTACAAATATTCCCATAGTTCATTTGTTGAAAAGCATCATACGCTTATCAAAAAACGTCAAAGGCTTTTAAGATAGTGAAAAGTGTTTGACAAGTCATTCTAAAGGTTATAGACTTCGACTAATGCTCTGAAATCATGTGAATGAGGCGGAACCATGTCAGATTCGCAACCCAAAAATACCTTTGAACGCCTTGTGCTGGCTACGTTGCAGGAACCCGAATTGTACGTTCCCGGCCTGTCGGTCGAGGAGGCTTCGCAGCGGTATCACGTCTCGCCCGAAAAAATTGTCAAGCTGTCCTCCAATGAAAACCCGCTGGGACCGTCGCCGGACGCCATGAAAGTTGTGGAGAGTATGCTGACCGAACTCCACCGCTACCCGGACTCGAAGGCGTTGGCGCTGCGGGCGGTCATCGGCGAGAAAGAGGGCTTGACCCGCGACAATGTGATTTTCGGCGCGGGTTCCAGCGAAATTATGTCGTTCATCATCCGGGCGTTTTCCAACCCCGGCGATGAAATCGTCTGCATGGATCCGTCGTTCTCGGTGTATACCGAACTGACGAAGGCCGACAACCGCGTTTCGGTACAAATCCCGCTGCAACCGCCCTACCAGCTCACAAAAGAAGCGGTTCAGGCCGTGCTGACCGAACGCACCCGCGTGATCTTCCTCACCCGCCCGAACAACCCCACCAGTTGCCTGATCCCGCTGGCGCTGTTTGAAGAAATCGCGCTGATGGCGAAAGACGCGGTGGTGGTTTCGGACGAAGCCTATGTTGAGTTTGCCGATGATTACCGCCAGCAGACCGCCGCCAGTCTGGTGAATAAGCTGCCGAACGTCATGGTGACGCGCACCTTCTCGAAAGCCTATGGCATCCCGAACCTGCGCATCGGCTACGCGCTGGGGCCGGCCAACGCCATTCAATACCTGTTTCGCGTGAAGCCCAAGTGGAACGTGGGCAACGTGGCTCAGAAGGCCGCGATTGCCGCGCTGAACGACGCGGCACATCTGGAAAAAACGCTGAAAACCGTGAGCGAAGGCCGCGATTACTTGAACCAAGCCTTCAACGCCATTCCCGGACTCGAAGTGCTGCCGGGTGCGCAGGGCAACTTCATTATGGTGAAGGTCAGCGGCGCGGGCATGACGGCGGAACAGTTCACCGATGCGCTCGGTTCGGAAGGCTACATCATTCGTGGCGACTTCCTGCCGGATTACGTGCGTATCTCCATCGGCACGATGAACGAGAATCAGGGCTTGATCGCTGCAACCCAGCGGATACTGGAACAGGCTTCGTAGGCAAGCGAACTTATATTTTTCGCAGGCTTCGCCCGCCGGAGCCTGCACGCCCTTATCTTTGCGCTCTAGGAAAGAGGCACACTATGGCCACACTGACCGAGCAGCTGGTTGATTTCATACTCAGTACGAATTTCGAGGCGCTCCCCGCCGGTTTGCCGGAGCGCATGGAAGCCTATGTGCTTGATTTTATCGGGGTGACGCTGGTCGGCATGGAGCAGACCTCCAGCCAGATTATGCAGCGTACCGTGTTGGCAGAAGGCGGACACGCACAGGCAACCGTGATGGGAACGGGGCGCGTGGCCTCCATGAGCGCCGCCGCCTTGATTAACGGTACTGCGGCTCATGCGATTGAGATGGACGACGATCACCGGTTGGGGACGGTACATGTGGGGGCGGTGGTCATTCCAGCGGCGCTGGCAGTCGCCGAAGCCACCGGATGCAGCGGTCAGACGTTCATCCGGGCGATCACGATGGGCTACGAAGTGATGTGCCGCGTGGGTGAAGCCTTGCTAGGGCGGCAATTCTATGCCGGCTTTCATCCCACCTCGTCGTGCGGCGTGTTTGGCGCAGCAGTCGCCGCCGGCGTGATACTGGGGCTGGATCGCGCTCAGTTTGTGAACGCGCTAGGGATCGCTGGCACGCAGTCGTTCGGGTTGGGCGAGTGGCGTGCAGATGGTTCGTGGATTAAACGCTTCCATCCGGGGCGTGCCGCGCAAAGCGGGGTGCTGGCGGCGCGGTTAGCCAAAGAAGGGTTCACCGGCCCGGCGACGATTCTGGAAGGCAAGAACGGCTATTTGCAGGCGTTCTCCTTTGAAAAAACATGGGACGAAAGCCTGATTGTGCGTGATCTGGGCAAGCACTATACGGCTCTGCTCACCGCTTTCAAACCCTACCCCGGCTGTCGTTTCGCTCATACCGCCCTCGATCTGGGCTACGACTTCCACCACAAGGGGCAGATCAGCCCTGACCAGATTGAACAGATCAACGTGCGAATCTACAAAACCGATATTCTGAACTATGCGCATCGTCCGGCCAGCGCGGTAATCGCGCAGTTCTGCGTGCCGTACCTGCTGGCAACCATGCTGTTGAAGGGCAAAGTGACGCTGCAAGACTTGACGCCGGAAGGCATCACCGACCCCGCCATCCTGAAACTGTCGGACAAGATTCAGGTGGAGGAAGACCCGGAGTTCACAGCGGCCTACCCGGAACGCTATATCACCGATGTCGCTATCCGGCTGCAAACCGGCACGGTGGTCAGCCACCAGAGCGACATTCCACGCGGCGACCCGGACGCGACGGAATATCAGCAGCATCCAGAATGGTTTGAAATTCAAATCGAAGAAAAGTTCCGCGCTTTGATGGGCGATAGCGCCTTTGCAGACCGCACCGATGCGCTGATTCAGGCCACGAAAGGGCTGTTGGCACAACCTAACCTTGAACAACTGGCCGATTTAATCGGCGCTAATGGAAACCACTAGAGGCAATATGACGATTAAAGTAGGTTTGTATCTGGCGACGGCCTTCCCCGAAACCGACAACATGCCGTTGCAGGTCAATAACATGATCGAGCAAACACGGCTGGCGCGGGCGAACGGGTTTGTGTCCCTGTGGGCAGCGCAGCATTTCATGACCAAGCCGCTGCAAATGTTGCAACCGCTGCAACTGCTGGCGCGTTTGCTGCCCGAAGCCGAAGGGATGCAGATCGGGCCGAACATTCTGGTGATGCCGGTGTTGAATCCGGTGGCGGTGGCGGAAGAAGCCCTGACGATGGATTTACTCAGCGGCGGCAATTACGTACTGGGAATCGGCCTCGGCTACCGCGACGAGGAATACACGGCCTTCAACGTCAAGAAGAACGAACGCGCAGGCCGCATGGAAGAAGCCATCCACATTATCCGGCGCTTGTTCACCGAACCCACCGTCGAGCATCAGGGCAAATACTACACCGTTCCCAATATGGGGCTGGGGCTGCGCCCGATTCACCCCGGCGGCCCGCCGATCTGGGTGGCGGCCAGCACCGACCCCGCCATCGAACGGGTGGCGCGCATGGGCGATGCGTGGCTCATTACCTTCTATCCGTCGCTGTCGCTGCTCAAGGAACAAATGAAGTTCTACCGCGACAGTCTGGCGAAAGCGGGCAAATCCGAACCCGCCGACATGCCCATCCTGAAGGAATGCTATGTGGGTTCCAGCTATAAGACCGCGCTGGACGAATGCCGGGGGCCGCTGCAAGTGAAGTACAACGCTTATGCTTCGTGGGGACAGGACAAGTTCCTGCCCGAAAACGAACGCTTCAACCAGCCGTTCGAGGAGTTCGTCAAAGACCGCTTCTTGATCGGGGACGCGGCCTTTGTGAAGGACGAAATTCAGCGGTACAACGAAGAACTGGGCGTGAATCACTTCATGCTGCGGATGCACTGGCCGGGGCTGGAACAGAGCAAAGTGCTAGGCAGCATCGAGCGCATCGGTCAGCATATCGTGCCGCATCTGGCGTAAACCGTGATGTTCGACCTTCTTATCCAGAACTGCCAGATTGTGAACGGGGATCGCCAGCCGATCCCCGGCAGCGTGGGGATTGTGGGCGGCAAAATCGCCGCGATTCTAGCGCCACAGGTCGAAGGAACGGCGGCGCGGGTGATTGATGGGCAGGGGAAAGTTCTCTTTCCCGGTGGCATTGATACCCATACCCATTTCCGTTATGACCGGGGCTACGATAACGGCGACGGCGATTACCTGACCGAAACGCGCTCGGCGCTGCTGGGCGGCCTGACCACCGCATTCAGAATGCACCGCGAGTTGGGCGCGTATGCCGACCATTTGCCGGTGGAACTGAAGAAACTGGCGGCAAGCAGCCACATGGACATGGCCTTCCATCTGGCGATCATGACCGAAGACCAGCTCACCACCTTCGCGCAGGCGGCGCGGGACTACGCCATCTCGTCGTTCAAGCTGTATAT
>CAIPFY010000196.1 GCA_903864435.1 uncultured Chloroflexota bacterium
CGAAGACGGGGCTGGCGCTACGCGCCTGCGGCTGACGCCGCACCGCCCCACCAGCGGCCAGCGATTCAAGAGATGGGGAGCCACGCAAAAACCCGAAATCCGCTAATGTTGAAACGAAGGAGCGGAGCGCCGTAGTCGCGATACGCGGCGCGAGCGCTGCCTTGAATGACGCTCCACGACCCGCCCCGCACCACCCGGGCATTATCACTTGATAACACCTCACCCGCCGCGTCCGCCGCCGGCTTTCCGTAATCCGTCAAACACCACTCCCACACATTCCCGCACATATCCAGCGCCCCGACAGGGGATTCCCCAGCCGGATAAGCCGTCACCGGCGTGGTCTTATTATTGCCGGATTCTTTCGTGTTGCATTGAGTCGCGTCGAAGGTATTCCCGTAGGGGTATTCACGTCCATCCGTCCCCCGCGCCGCCCGTTCCCACTCAAACTCGGTCGGCAGCCGCAGCGCCCACTCGTTCACCTTCTCCAACGCAGTCCCCCCACCCACTTTGAACGACAGCCAGCGGCAGAAAGCAATGGCATCGTACCAGCTCACATTCTCTCGCGGGTGATCGGCAATCTTCCACGCCTGCTTGCCGGGGGCTATTGGTTTACCCCCTGCCAAACCCTGCCACCAGCGCGAATCTGCGAACCCATCTTTCGCCGCAACAAATGCTTCAAACTGCTGATAGGTGATCGGGTATTTGGCGATCTGGAAGGTCGGCAGCGTCAGCTTGCGCTTGTCCTCGCCATATAAGAACTCCCCTGCTGGCACCGCGCACCACTCGAACGGGTCGCCAATCACAGCGCGAATGGTGGCAGTGGAGTCTGCTTTCTGCACACGGGGCGGGGACTTCGGTTGTTGGGGGGCGCGTTTGGAAGTCAGTCCCCCAGCCGAGGTCAGCACTTTAGAGAGCAGCGGCGGCGCGGCGGGTTTGAAACGGACAAGCTGATCCGGGTCATAATCCGGGTAGCTCTGCCAGAACACTTGCAGCGCATCCCACACGCCCGCCGTGTTCGCCCGCTGCGCCATCAGCCGCAGCACGTCATACTCGGCTTCGCGCTCCTCCGCCAGCATCGCATCCCAGATTTCCTGTTCGTGCTGGTCTAGGTTAAAGACTTTAGGCGCTTTGCCGCTGGCGCGGATTTCCACCAGCAGCGCCCGCGCCGCGTCCCAGTTCTCCTCCTCAAACAACCCGTAGAAACGGCTGATGGCCTCCAGCGCGTTAAAGGCAACCGGACGCGCCGGGGACGCAACCGGAGCGCCCAACGAGCGAATGATGCGGGTTACATCCGTATGAAAATCAGGATCATCGCGCACCACTGTCGCGTTCTTGAAGGCCAGTTCGCGCAAATCCAGCGGTAGATCATCAGCAGCAGGCATCGCCGCGTTATCCACCAGCACCGGAATCACGGTGCAACTGTCACGCTGAAGGGCAGTTTCCACTTCAATACGCACGAAATCGCCGGGGTTATCCAGCCGTCGTTGCCCGTGTTCATCGGCGACGCTCAACCACACCTTGCCGATGATGACGAGTTGCACATCGCATTTCGCCACCGCTTCGCGCAGCACCCCCCGGAAATCCATACCCATCGGGATGCTGTCCACATCTTTGAACACATTGTCTTTGCCAAAGGACTCCACCAGACGATCATAGATGCGTCCGGCATCCTTGCGGCTGTCCGCACGGCGGTAGGAAATGAATATTTTGGTCATGCACACTCGCTTACAGAGGCTTCCATACGGTTATTATGCCGCGTTTTTCGTGCAGCGCGCAAAGAACTCTGTCTCACACACATTTCACCCGCCTTTGCAGTACGCCACAAGTGGGAGGGGGCAGGGGCTTTCAAGGGTAGGTGTTTCATCGGGATGGGCAGGGAATCGGGCAAGAAGAACAAAGACGGGCTGGCACGCCGGCCAGCCCCTACAAGCCCAAATTTTCGCCTTCGTAGGGGACGGCCTGCGTGCCGTCCCGTTTTGACGTGTAAAAAGAAGGGACTGACGGGTGAGGTTTATGCGGTCTATCCCGCCCCCGCGATCCGCGCTTCGAGCTGCGCCAGATACGCCGCGCACGCCGGCGACCCTTCGGCGGGGGCCCAAGGCGCGAACTTCTTGTGCGTGTCGGCATGGTACGGCCCCTGAATGATCTCCAGCACCACGCAGGGCGTGAGCGCCACGAAGTTGTGGTACACCTTCGGCGGAATATCCACGCCCAGCACCGCGCCGCCCACTTCGAGAAGGTGGATTTCCTCCACCGCCCCCTCCGGCGAATACTGCACCATCGCCGCCTTGCCCACCAGCACCGCGATCAGTTCCACCTTGTCGGGGTTCTCGTGCTTGTGCGGCGTGATGTAGCTGCCGGGAGTGATGGCGTTCAACATGCGCTGCACCGGCTCGTCATGCTCATGAAAACGGTAGGGTACGCGCCCCCGTTCGGAACGCGCCGCCTGTGCCAGCAAATCGTCTAGCAAAGCCTTCGTGATGGTACGCATCGGGGGTTGCCCTCCATAACAAGCGTCTGTCCAGCCCATAACCAAACGCCCCGACACACAGGCCGGGGCGTTTAGGTGTGCATTCAACTGACCCTCATCCAGAAACCCTCATCCCCCAACCCCTTCGCCCTGAGGGAGAAGGGGAGTCAGAGGGGGAGGGGTGTATCGTTCTGGAAGTCTCTCGCCCTGAGGGAGAGGGATTTAGGGTGAGGGCTGCGGCTTACTGGCCGCCTTCGGTCAGTTCGACTTCCACCGGAGTCCAGCTTTCGCCGGTCACGTCCACGCCTTCGGCCTTCAGGCCGTCAACGGCAGCCTGCGCCAGATCGCTGCGGTACGCGCCTTCGGTCGGTTCAGCCGTGATGACCTGACCATCCAGCGCCACAGCAACGGTCTGCGCCCACAGCTCTTCGTCCATCACACCCACACCGGCAGGCGACGGCCAAACCAGCTTGTTGATTTCGTTCAGCATCCAGCGCATGTGGCTTTCGCCCAGCGTCGGGCCGTTGTCCAACACGATCTGGACGCATTCATCGGCACTGTCACGGCAGAACGCCCAGCCCTGTAGCGAGGCATGGATGAACTTGGTGGCGATTTCGGTGTTCGCAACGCCGTTGGTTTCGCCGGCCAGCCACGCTTCGCGGGCGAAAATGTGATCCTGAAGCATCGCCGTGCCCACTTCGTTGAAGTCAATCACGTTCAGGTCTTCCGGCTGATACAGTTCGCCCGTGTCCGGGTTGACCGCTTCCAGAACCTGCGCGTATTCGTTGTAGGTCATGGCTTCCGCCGCGTCCACTTCGCCATTCAGCAGCAGCGACATATCGAACGGCTGCTGAACGATGGTCACATCGTCGGTGTTGTTCGGGTCAAGACCTTCGCCGCGCAGAGCCGCGAACAGCTCATGCTCGTTGCCGAAGCCCCATGTACCGACCTTCTTGCCGCCCAGATCCGCCACGCTCTCGATGCCCGCGTCCACAAACGAGACTTCGAGCGTACCGCTGCGCTGGAACACCTGCGCGATGTTCACCAGATCGGCACCGGCTTCACGGGAGGCCAGCACTTTCGGCACCCACGCGATACCGAATTCTGCGCCGTCCGAAGCAACCACCTGCTGCGGCACGATTTCAACCGCGCCTTCGAGGATGGTCACATCCAAACCCTGTTCCGCATAGAACCCCTTCGCCACAGCCGCGAAGTAACCCGCGAACTGCGACTGAACCACCCACTGAAGCTGCAAGCGAACCGGAATCAGGTCGCTCTGCGCCGACACGCTGCCACCAGCGATCACACCGAGCAACGCGACCATCAACAGCACGGCTACGAAAGACTTCTTACGCATCACGCTTTCTCCCTCCAAATAACCCATCAAATATAGAATCGTTCATCCAGCGGCGCCTCCCGGCAAGCCGCAGTAGAACCCCATTCCCCGGCGCTCCCCCTCTTTCCCATCGGGAGCGCCTACCCCTTGCGCCGCAGCGAACTGTGCCACGGCATCAGCCAGCGTTCCGCCACGATCACCGCCACATAAAACGAAATGCCGATGATCGAGGCCATGATAATGCCCGTCCATGCGCGGGCAAAGTTGAAGCCGGCGGCTTCCTGCGTGATGTACACGCCAATCGTCGCACGCGGGCCGCCGAAGAACTCGGCTACCACCGCGCCGATCACACTCAATGCGCTCGCCACGCGCATCGCGCTCAGAATATACGGCAGCGCATTCGGAATGCGCAGCGCCCGCAGAATCTTCCACGGGCTGGCCGCATAGGATTGCATCAATTCTAGTTGGCGCGCCTCCACCATCGTCAGGCCGCGCACCGTGTTAATCATCGTCGGGAAAAACACGATAATCGCCACAATCGCCATCTTAGAAGCCGGGTTGGTCAGGCCAAACCAGTTGTTCATGATGGGCGCGAAGGCGATGATCGGCACCGAATTGGCGGCCACCGCGAACGGCATCAACGCTTGGCTGATGATCGTCCAGCGTGCCGTCGCCAGCGCCACGAAAATCCCCGCGCCGCAGCCCAGCGCGAACCCGCCCACCGCCGAGTACAGCGTCGCGCCGCCGGCCTGAAACAGGATCGAACCTTCGCCGGGGGAAGTGGCCTGCCGGACTTCGTTCAGGAATTCCTCAAGGATCGCCGTCGGGCGCGGCAGCAAAAACTGCTGAATGTTGAATATCCGCACCACCAGTTCCCACACCACCAGCACGCTGACCGCGATCAGGATCGTGGGCAGGTAGTAGCGCAGGCTTTCGCTCAACCGCGTCGAAAAAGGCTTTTCTTCGACCGGGGTGGGGATGAGGCTGCGTGACGGGGCTTGAGCCATCGTAGGCTACCCTCCGTGTGCTTCGCGCAGGTATTCGCGCACCATTGTCGCCAGTTGGAAGTAGCGCGGCTGTTCGCGGGTTTCAAACACACGCGGATACGGCAAATCCACATCCACCACCTGCGTGATGCGCCCCGGACGCGGCGACATCACCACCACGCGGCTAGACAGGAACACCGCTTCGGGGATGCTGTGAGTCACAAAAATCACGGTGATCTTGGTGCGCTCCCAGATGCGCAGCAGTTCCATATTCATGCGTTCGCGGGTGAACTCGTCCAACGCGCCGAACGGCTCATCCATCAGCAGCAGCGACGGCTCGAACGACAGCGCACGGGCAATCGCCACGCGCTGCTGCATCCCGCCCGACAGTTGCCAAGGATAATGGTTGCCGAACTTGCCCAGTTCC
>CAIPFY010000197.1 GCA_903864435.1 uncultured Chloroflexota bacterium
GCTGCTGAATCGCATCCGCGCCACGCTGTACGGCTTATTCACCCGCTGGAGAACATCTCATGTCCACCCGTGACTTCACGCGCTGCGCCCGCCGCGCTTACCTGAGCGCCCGCGCCACTACGCCCCGCGCCGCGCTGCACTTGGACGCGGACGCGCCACCCATCTTTTTCGGCGGCGTGTGTTCGGGTTGCCTGTGGTTGGAGGCTTGCCGCAGCGCCGCCACTGCCCGCCGCGATATTGCGCTGCTGCCTGGTCTATCGCGCCTGACATGGGAACATTTCCGCGCCGAAGGCATCCTCACGCTGGATGATCTGCTGGCGCTGGAACCCGCCGCGCTGCAACGCTTCAAAGGGGTGGGCAAAGTGCGGGCGGGTGATCTTCATGCCCACGCGCAGGCTGTGGTTCACAACCGTCCGGTGCGCCGCCAACCGCTACCCGCCGATCTGCGCGTGCCGGGGATGATGTTCGACCTCGAAACCTGCATTACGGGGGATGTGGGCGTGCCGTGGTGCTTCGGCTGGCAGGTGGCCGGCGAACCGACGCAGGCCGCGATTGTGGATCGTTACTACGAAGGCGAACGGCTGGCGTTGCCGGACGGCGCGATCATCCGCATGATTCCCGACAGCGATACCGGTTGGCGGCTGATGGCTTCCGAAGCCGAACGGGTGGCCGGCAAGGTGTTCCACTGGGGCGGGTTCGAGCGCGGCGTGCTGAAAGCCACCGCGCCGGAAGATGCGATTGCTGCGCTGCACTACCGCCTGCACGATCTGAACCAGACCTTTCGCAAGTCGGCGGCGCTGCCCGTGCGCGGAACAGGCATCAAGAAAGTCGCGCCGTATCTGGGGTTCGCATGGCCGGAAGGCACCGATGCGTTCAGCGCGTGGTACGACTACAGCGCATGGTTGCTGGAGAGCAGCGCCGATGCGCTGGCGCGTGCCTGTGCCTACAACCGCGCCGATGTGGACGCGATGGATGTGATCTGGCGTTGGCTGCTGGACACAAACGAATAGCACCTATAGAGGAGGAACGCATGTCTCGCGACGCTGATTTTCAAAGATTATCGCCGACCACGCTGGCTGATGTGCTGGGGCGCGATCGGGTGATGGATACGGGCATTCGTCCCCTGTGGTTGGGGATGCCGCGTGTGGCCGGCCCCGCCTATCCGGTGCGCTGCGCCCCCGGCGATAATCTGATGCTACATGCGGCCATTCACCGCGCCCCTGCCGGATCAATCATTGTGGTTGAAGCGGGGGATGTGGATTATGCCGTTGCGGGGGGGAATGTGTGCGCGGTTGCACAGAAAAACGGGATCATCGCTTTCGTGATAGATGGCGTGATCCGCGATCTGGCGGAAATCCGCGAACGGCAGTTTCCCGTATTCGCACGCGGGATCATGCCGTTTCCCGGTGGCAAAGATGTGCTGGATGTACTCAACGGCACCGTGCGCTGCGGCGGGGTGCAGGTATCACCGGGCGATATGATTGTGGCGGATGAAGAAGGCATCGTCGCGGTAGCTGTCCCGACCATTGGCACGATTCTGGCATCGGCGCAGGCGCGTGCCGCCCGCGACGCTGAACTCACCCTCGACCAGTGGGAAGCGGCGCATCGGGCGCGGATTGACGAAATCCTACGCAAGAAGGGTTTCACCGGCGGTCAGTAGTGCGCGGAAGCGCCGCCTGCTGTGTTGCCGCCATCCACCACCAGCATTTGCCCGGTCATGTAGCTGGAGTCGTCGCTGGCGAGGAACAGCACCGCCCGCGCCACCTCGTCCGCCGCGCCCACGCGCCCCAGCGGGAAGCCTTCGCCCAGCGCCGCCAGATACGCCTCGCGGGATTGCCCCGGTTGCAGTTTCGCGTCCCAGCGTTCGACGTAGGTATCGCCGGGGCAGACGGCGTTGACGCGCACGCCCTGCCGCGCATGATCGAGCGCCATCGCCCGCGTGAGCTGCACCACCGCCCCTTTGGTCGCGCAGTAAGCCGCCGCGCCCTGCCCGCCCACCATGCCCCAATCGGAGGCGCAGTTGATGATGACCCCGCCGCCCTGTGCGATCAATACCGGCAGCGCGGCGCGGCTGACGTAAAAAGTACCGCTGACGTTGGTCGCCAGCACATCGTTCCACACGGCTAACGGGGTTTCCAGCACCGTGCCGAAGGGGACGATGCCGGCATTGTTGAACACGATGTCCAACCGCCCGAAGGCTTCGACGGCTGCTGCTACCGCCCGTTCGCAGTCCACCACCTCGCGCACGTCGCAACGCACGAAAGCCGCCACGCCGCCCGCCGCTTGTATCGCCGTGACTGTTTCGAGTCCCGCCGCCTCGCGCCGCGCTGCCAGCAGCACTCGCGCCCCTTCCGCCGCGAACAGCGCCGCCGTCGCCCGCCCGATGCCTGAATTGCCGCCCGTGATGAGCGCCACTTTGCCCGCCAACCGCTGCATGTTCATACCTCGATCATCTGCGGCACGCCCGCTTGCAACCAGAGCAGCCTGTCCGCCAGCCCCGCCGCCGCGAATGCCGGTTGAATGTGTGCCTGCGGTTCGCGGAAGTGCGCCCAACCTTCGGTGTGAATCGGGATGATGGTGCGCGGCTGAAGCGCCTGCGCCGCCTGCACCCCGCCCGCCGCTTTCATGGTGAACTGCGCGGGGCCGGTGATGGGGAAGCTGGCCTTGCCCAGATGCAGAATCGCCGTCCCCACTTTGAAGCGCCGCCCGACCTCCGCCACGCCGTCATACCACACGGTATCCCCGCTGATGTACAGCGCCCCGTGCTGCTGCCCCGCCCACTGGAGCAGGAAGCCGATGGTCGCGCCGGAGAACAGGTGAATACCGGGCGGGCCGTGTCGGGCGGGTGTGGCGGTGATAGTGACGGTCATGCCGTCCGCCGTCACCAGCGTGGTGCTTTCCCACACGCGCAGCCCTTCGGCATTCCCGCCCAAACGCCGCGCCCCGACGGTGGTGGTCAGGGTGCGCTTGGCGGTTCGCAGCAGGCCGCGCCCTGCTTTGTCCAAGTTGTCCTCGTGCTGGTCATGACTGAGCAGCACTGCATCAATCGCGCCCACCGCCGCCGCCGGGACAGCCGGATTCGTCAACTTGGTCGAACCCGTCCCCCACCCGAACGAATAGCGCCCGCCCGCCGGGTCAAAGACCGGATCGGTGAGCAGTCGCAGCGAACCGATTTCGAGGATGAGCGTGGCCGCGCCCACATGCGTCAAACGGCAGTCCATAGGTGAACCTCTCTAATACAACCCGTTCTTTTCGTCCTCGCGCATTTCGGCATCGGCTTCTTCAATGCTCATGTCCAGTTTGGCGTGCTGGATGATGACCGCACCCAACGAGAGCAGATGATCGTTCGTCTGGTCGGCTGACCACAATTCCGAACGCACGACGCACTTGGTACAGTGGAAGAACGATTCTTTGACCGTCACCGCGATCACGAAAATGGGCAGCTTGCCCTGCATGACGAAGCGTCCGCGCACGGCCTCATCGCGCACAATCTGCGCGGTGCCGTTGACTCGCAGCGTTTCCTTGCGCCCCGGTACGAGGAACAGCAGCCCGACGTTCGGGTTTTGCACGATGTTCGACAGGGTATCGCCGCGCCGATTGCCGGGACGATCGGGAATCAGTAGCGTGCGGCTGTCCATGACCTGCACGAATCCGGCGGGGTCGCCTTTGGGCGAGACATCCATATCCCCGTTGGCGCTGGCGGAACCGAACAGCACGAACGGCGATTCCTCGATGAATGCGCGGCAAATGTCGTCAATGTCGGGGATGACTTTGTTCTGCGCGATGGGGCCGGCATAGCCCAGAATGTCGCGCAGTTCGGCTTCAGTCTGAATCACTTGGCTAAAGGCGCTCATGTTTTGGCTTTCGTGGGTTAATGATATGAACGATCAGGTGGCGACGCGCCCCAGTTCCAGCGCGACCGTCCGCGCCGAATTGATGTCTACGCACACGTTGATGGCGGCACGATTCTGCCAGTAGGGCGATCGTGGGTTGGGGCGCACCGCCGGCCACGTCTTGCCCCGGCTCATGCCCTGCGTTTCCACGCGCACCGGCCACGCCTTCGTGGTGAAGGCATCCGGCATCAGCAGGTAGGCAATTGCTGTCGAGTCGTGTACCAGCAGGCCGCCCACATCGTTGCCGCGCTTGCTGAAGTCCAGATAGAGGGGCGTGATGCGGGCGAGATGTTGCGCCATCGGATTACTGGAACGGGCATAGGCTTGCAGTTGATCGTAGGTAATGCAGGCTTTGGTGGTCACATCCAACCCGACCATCGTCAGCGGCCAACCCGCGCCCAGCACCACATCTGCCGCTTCGGGGTCGTCGTGGATGTTGGCTTCGGCAGCCGGCGTGGAATTGCCGGGAACGAACGCATTGCCGCCCATCAGCACCACCTGTTTGACGTGCTTCACAATGCGCGGTTCTAGGCGCAGCGCCAGCGCGATATTGGTCAGCGGGCCAATCGGCACAAGCGTGACCTCGCCCGGTTGACTCATAATCTGTTCCACGATGAATTGCGCGGCGGATTGCCCGATGGGCGCACCTTTGGGCGGCGGCAGATGCACGTTGCCTTGCCCATCGTCGCCATGAATGAAGGTCGGCGGGTCGGCATAATCCCCGACCAGCGAGTTGGCAGCGCCCGTCGCCACCGGAATATCGGTTCGTCCGGCGATCTCCAGCAGGCGCAGGGCGTTGGTGGTCGCCAGATCAACCTGCACGTTGCCGAACACGGTGGTCAGGCCGATCACCTCTAACTCAGGGGAGGAAAGGGCGAAAAAGATTGCCATCGAATCGTCAATGCCGGGGTCGGTATCAATGATGATTTTTTGTGGGGGCATCGCCAATATCCTTAATCCTTATTTATGGAAAGGAACGCCATCAGGATTATAGCGAACATGAGTGGGCATTTGAAAAAAGTAGCAAAACAACAGCCAAGCATAAAGAATGCGTAAATTATTAATCGAATAAACGTGAATTTCAAAAGAAGTTACAAGTTGGTTACAAGTTGGTTACAAGTAATAAAATTTATTCTTGTGGCGCAAAGATTGCTGTACACTGAAATTAGGTCAAGTTACACGCTTCGTCGCCGGAGGCGAGATGGACCACAATCTTCTTTCAATGCCCGTATTGGCTTTCTCTGCCGCACCTGATGCGACAGTTGCGAACGCTGATCGGGCGAGAATAACTCCTGCTCTATCTGGCACAGCGTACATCCCAGACCACGATTGTCATTTTCACTTTATAGGACAGTTGGCGTTTATGCGACTGTCGGTTCGGGATGGTTTACGACTCACCGGGTCACAGCGATAACCTCGCCGCGACATCGGGGAAGAACATGGTTCTTCCGACAGTAAAAACACGGGGCAGCAGAGGATGGGAGTTCAAAATGACAACGAAAAGTCTATACATCGCTTCGGTACCCACAAGCAAGCGGATGGCTGATCGTCTGGAATTTGAAATGCATATGCGCGGGATTGAGGTGTTCAAGTCACCGATGAACGTGCGCAAGTCATCCGAGTCGTATGTCATCGGCATCGAGCAGGCCGATACTTTCCTGTGCGTGATCGGCGAGGGGTCGCTGGATCAGGCCATGTTCCGGCAGGAAATTGCCTACGCCATGCAGGTACACAAGCCGATTCTGCTGGCCTTCCACGAGCGTTTCCAGATGACGCATTCCTACAAAGACACTTTAAAGCCGTTGATGATGCGGTTTGAACACATGGTCATGAGCGCCAAAGAAGATGTGCTGGAAAATGCCATCGAGCAGATCATGAGATGGCTGAAGAACCCGCAGACAAAGCCGCACGCGGACTTTGAATCCGATCCGCATACCGACGCGCAGTCCTACCACATTTTCCTGAGCTACTCGCGGCGGGACAAGGAGTTCGTTCTGCGCCTGCACCGTGACCTGACGCGGCAGGGCTTCAAGGTGTGGATTGACCAGTACGAGTTGGAACCGGGAACGCCGGACTGGGAACATGAAATTGTGAACGCGATTGACCATTCCGGTTGTGTGGTTGCCGTCATGACACCGGACGCGGCGAATTCGATATGGGTCACCCGTGAACTGGCAAAATCGGATGATCTGAATCGCACGATTTTCCCGATTTTGGCCTCCGGTGACGCCGGTCACGCCATCCCGCTGCGGTTGAGCGCCCATCAGCGCGTGGACGCGACCACGAACTACGTCGAGGCGCTCAACAGCCTAATGAAGGCGCTGCGGCGGCATCTGGCGGCTTCCACCATTTAAGGAGCCGGTTCGTCTGCTTCTTCTTCCACCGGTGCGTGGGCGAACAGCATGACAGCATGCGGGTAATCTTCGGTGACGACCATCTGGTTAAAGAAGAACCCGCTCGTATGCTGTGCCTGTACCACCACAATGATCTGATGATCGCCCGCGCCCACCACCTGTTCCACACGCAGCTTGCCGAGTGCGCTGTACAGCGCCTCCTGCTCCTCTAAACGATCTTCCAGCGGAATCTCCTGCAAGGCTTCGGCGGTGTAGCTATCTGCGATGAACTGACGCAGGCGGGCGAAGTCTCCTCGATTGTAGAAGGTCATCTGCGCCATGTAGCGCATTCCGGCGCGGCTCTTGGCGAGATACTGAGCGATGGTTTCAGCCATGCGTCATGCCCCGTCGCGGTGGAGGATGCGGTTCAGTTCGCGCTGTACCAGTTCCGGGCGTTCGTCGCGCAGCAGCGGCAGCCGCGCCCGTGTGCGGTGCAATTGGTTCAGGTCAATCTCCTGCACCAGCAGCATTTCGTCGAAGTAATGCCCGTGTACGACAAATTCGCCGTCCGGGTCTACGATGGACGAGCCGCCCCAGAAGTTCTTGCCATCTTCAAACCCCACGCGGTTGCAGTGAATCACGTAGTTGGTGAACATGCTGCCGTAAGCCTGATTCACCAGTTCCACCCAGCGCGAACCCGCCAGCCGATCACCGCTGTCCAGTCCCCGGCTGGGGCTGGCGCTGTGGAAGATGAGGATGTCCGCGCCGTCCTGCCACAGCAGATAGGCAGGCGACATGTGCCAGAAGTCCTCGCAGATCAGCATCCCGATTCTGCCGAAGCGCGTGTCGAAAGCGCGGGCATGTTCGCCTTGATCGAAGTAGCGCCCTTCATCGAACATGGCGTAGGTGGGCAGGTAAATTTTGTGGTGGATGTGCAAACATTCCCCGCCGGACAGATAGGCGGCGGCGGTATAGAACCGCTGGCGCTTGTCCTCATGCACGAAGCCGAACATGATGTCCATCTGCTGACTGGCATCCAGCAGCGTGCGGAAGGTGGCATCGTCGCGGGTGGGGCGGATCGCCACTTCCGGCACCAAGTCCTGCACCTGATAGCCGGTCAGCGACAGTTCCGGGAACACGAGCAAATCCACGCCCTGTTCGCCCGCTTGCTGAATGGTGTGCAGGTGCTTGTCGAGATTAGCCTGCACATCGCCCAACTTGGGATACATCTGGGCAAGACCGACTTTGATACGCATGGTGTACTCTTTCTTTGCAGCAGGGTATATGACCCTCATCCCCCGTCCCCTTCTCCCAAGTGGCGAAGGGGTGGAAGACTCTCTCTGGAAGTTTATCGAGACTCGCTACTCATAAGCTGACGACATCCCGCAGAATATAGGGGCGTAGCTCATCCCGCAGGTGTGCGGCACTGGCAATTTGCACCGGACAGCCGAGCAGCGTTCGCAGCGCCCCCACCAGTTCGGATAGATCGAGCAAGCTGAAGTGTGAAGGCAAGTTCACCAGCAAATCCACATCGTTGTCGGGCGTGGCATCCCCGCGTGCCACGCTGCCGAACACCCGCACGTTGTACGCGCCGTAGCGTTCCGCCAACGCCAGAATTTCGGCGCGGTGGGCGCGCAAATCATCCAGCGTGGGGGCAGGGTGAAGGGCGGTATCGGGCATGGTTGCGCCTCCGTTGCTCACGCCTGATTATGCCAGAACCTCGACCACAGCGCCTAGCGCCAGCGTACCGGCGGCGCGGTGTACTGCGTTCTGCGCGAACATCACTTTGCTGTTTTGCTTACGGTAGGTGCTTAACGTCCCCAGTGGTTCGTTGTTATCCGGGATGCTGCCGGTGTGCTGGTCTACGGTGGTGATGACGCAGCGGGCGCAGGGCTTCAGCACATCCAGCGTCACCGCGCCCACTTGCACCGTGCGCCAGCCGTCCTCGGCATACGGGGACGCGCCGCGCACTACCACGTTCGGGCGGAAGCGACTCATGGGGACAGGCTGCGCCTCCCGCGCTTGCAGATGCGTGTTCAAATCCGCCAGCGATTCTTCCGAAACCAGCAGCAGCGGGAACCCGTCTGAAAAGCCGGTCTGCGCGGTTTCCGGCGCATATTTCGGATTCACAGGGCGAAACCACCCGTCGGTCATCCGCACCAAGCGCAGGTCGCCTTCCAGAAAGTGACTGAACCACTCGGCAGCAGCGCGGCCTTCATCCCATGCGTCGCAGGTGTCCTGCCAGATGGTGACGGGCAGCGGTTCGTCCCGTTCGGCGGTCAGCGGCACCGTCAACGCGGGCATCCCCGGTGCGGTCAGCGTGAGGGTGTCGGCGCTTAAGGACGGTTGGATGATCGCCATCGTCGGGTGGCTGCGCTGGGTGACAAATATCCCGTCGGCATCCACCACCATCCAGCGGCGATCCCACAATGGGCCGCGTTCGTCCAGTATCATTTGCTCATGCTGGAGCGCCCCGCAGCTTTTCACGGGGTAGGTGTAGAGTGCGCTGATGCTGATGTTAGAAGCCATTCGCGTGTTCCTTTCGCGTTCGTTTGATCGCCGTCCATCCCACCCAGAGCAGACTGACCGTGATGGTGAATATATCCAACACCTGATCGGCGCGCAGGCCGAACCATAACGGCATCCGGTCGGCGCGAAAAATGCTGATGCCGAACATGCCGGCGCTGATGAACGCCAGCGTGAGGGCGAACCGCTGCGGGTGACGACGCAGCAGCGCGACCCACACCAGCCCGATCAGGCCGAGCGCCAGCCCGAAACCGGGCGTGAACAAGCGCGGCGCGACAATCCCGTACACATCGGCATATTCCACCGCGACCCATGCCGGATAACGCGCCAGCGTATCCACTTCGTAGCCGGTGGCACAACCCGCCGACAGGCAGCCATACCAGCCGCCGAGCGTGAGCAGCGGCAGCGCCCATGCCAGCGCAGGCAGCAAACGGCGCAACTCCACAGCGGGCGCACGCAACCGCGCCAGCAGCGCCAGCCCGATCAACCCGCCGAACAGCGCCCCGTGCCAGTCCAAGCCGCCCGCCGCGATTTGCAGCGCCTCCTGCCTGTGGTCAACGAAATAATCGGCGTTGAGCAGCACATGCAGCAGCCGTGCCCCCACCACCGCGCCGACCAACCCGCCGAGCAGCACATCCGCCCACCGCTTGCGTTCGGCAGAAGGGCGTGACCACAGCGCCAGCGCCGCCGCCAACACCGCCGCCGCCCCAACGACCAGTGTGTAAGTTTGCACCGTCCACGAGCCGAAACTCGTATATAGGCTAGGAATCATCATGTGGGTGATTGTAGCACAAGGCAAACTCCCCCGATTTGTGGGGGGTGCGTCTTCATAAAGCCTTAAACAAGCGGGTGTACAGTGACAGTATGCGTGACGAAAGCATGGGGGAAATCCAGAATGAAGGATATACTTCCTTTGATATTTACCCCTATCGCTTTTCGCAAGTTCTAGTGACGGTCTATCGTCTCTTTAAGGAGGCTTTCCATTATGAGTAGTGTGAGTTCGATTCTGGGAACGTTGTCCATTGTGGGCTTCCTGCTGTTTCTGGCAGGCGCGGGGCTGGCAGTGGTCGCGGCATCGCAGGGGCGTCCGGTGCGCGGCGGCGTGCTGCTAGGCGTCGTTGGCCTCGTGCTGGGGCTGATGTTCAGCGTCATCAGTCAGGGCATTCTGATCGTGGAACCGACGCAGGTGGCCGTCGTCGTGAATACCCTCACCGGTACGCTGGAAGAACCGGCGCGTAAAGCCGGTACCTCCATCGTGATTCCGGTGGTGCAGCAATACTACCTGTACCCGACCACCCAGCAAACCTATACCATGTCCGGCAAGGATAGTGAGGGCGCGGTTCGTGGGAACGACGCGGTGGCCGCCCGTACTGTGGATGGTCAGGAAGTTTCGTTGGACATCAGCGTGATTTACGCGGTGGATCCCACCAAAGTGAATACCGTCCACACCCGCTGGCAGACCGGCTATCAGGACAACTTCGTGCGCCCGACCGTGCGCGGGTTCGTGCGTGATGTGGTTTCGGCCTACCGCGCCGAGGACATCTACGGCACGCTGCGTACCGAGATGGAAACCTCCATGCAGAGCAAGATCAGCGAACGCTTTGCACAGGAAGGCTTGATGCTGACCGACTTGCTAGTGCGCGACATTAGCTTCTCGGAACAGTTCCGGCAGGCCATCGAGCAGAAGCAGATTGCCGATCAGGACGCGCAACGCGCCCAGTTGCAGGTGCGCCAGCGTGAGAACGAAGCCGACCAGCTCCGCGCCTCGGCTGCCGGCGAACGTGACGCCGCCATCCAACGCGCCGAAGGTGAATCGCAGTCCATCATCCTACGCGCACAGGCCGAAGCCGAAGCCCTGCGGCTGGTGAGCGAACAGATCGCCGCCAACCCCAGCCTGATCCAATACCTGTACGTGCAGAACCTGAGCGACAACGTGAACATCGCGCTGGTTCCCTCCAACAGCCCGTTCCTGTTCGACTTCAACAGTCTGGCACAACCGCAGGCGGATTTCGTGCCGCCCACCGTGCCGCAGGCGATCACGCCGGAACCGACTGCCACGCCGGGTAGCTAAGCACCGCGCATCTCGCGCAACACAGGGGCATGGGACGACCATGCC